>NZ_JAEN01000001.1:0-377717 GCF_000518925.1 Paracoccus sp. J39
GGAGGAGGAGGGGCTTCGCCGTATCGGTTTGGCGGCGCCTCCGGGAGGAGGAGAGAGGCGGCCGCCTGAACCGCGAGACCCAGGGAGGAGGAGGGGTCTCGCCGTATCTGAGCGGCGGCATCCTCAGGGAGGAGGAGGGAGGATGCCGCCTGAACCCGGACCCAAGGGAGGAGGAGTGGGTCGGGTGTTCTATGCCTTACTTCGATCCCCAGGCGGCCTCGTAGGCCACGCTGCGGATGTTGCCGCGGTTCAGGCCCAGGTCGGCCAGATCGCGGTTCGACAGCGCGCCCAGTTCGCGCAGGGTCTGGCGATAGACCGCGCGGCGTGCCATATTCTCACGGATATTGGCCACGAATTTCGCGATCGCGCCGTTGCCGGCGATGTCGTTGCGGTGCAGACCGCCATGGATCAGATCGAGAACAGCCATTTCATTCACTCTTTCGTCTTGCGGATGGCGCGGTCGGTTTTCCCTGTCGCGCTGTTGAGACGAACATGGTCCCTTTTCTGCATATGCACAATGGCCGCGGGCGAGATGCTGCTATGCAGAAACCACATGGCTGTTTCTTGGAGGCTGTCACAAAGCGTTAATAATCCGTGAACTTTTCAGCCTTTTTACAAGCTCCATCAAGTTTCTCTAGTAGCCGGGTCGTATTTTACGCGGGGTCACAGGCAGTTAGCGGTATCAGCCTTTTGGTGCGGGTTGCCGACACCCGTCCGAATTGCCATGCTGCGGGCGCTTTGGAATGGGGGTGGCGATGACGATATCACGCGAACGTGTGCTTGCGGAACTTGCGCAGATCGCGGTTCCCGGGGGCGGAACCCTTGTTTCGGCCGATCTGGTGCGCGCGCTCAGCGTCGAATCGGGCGTAGTGCGATTCGTCATCGAGGCCGCGGATGCCGCCGCCGCCCGCGCCCTTGCGCCCGTCGAGGCCGAGGTGCAGCGCCGCCTTTCCGCCCTGCCGGGGGTCGAGAAGGTGCAGATCGTCACCACCGCCCCCGCCGCGCCGCGCGGCGCCGTCCCGCCGCAAGTCACGGCGCGCTCGGGCGGCGAGGCGCCGCCCAGCCTGAAGATCGGCCGCCATCCGACGCCCCAGGCCGGGCCGGCCCCGGTCAGCGGCGTGGCGCGGATCCTGGCCATCGGCTCGGGCAAGGGCGGGGTCGGGAAATCCACGCTGACCGCCAACCTCGCCGTGGCGCTGGCGCGCAAGGGGCGGCGGGTCGGGCTGCTGGATGCGGATATCTACGGCCCCTCGCAGCCGCGGATGCTGGGCCTGACCGGGCAGCGCCCGACCAGCAACGGCCAGATGATCGAGCCGCTGCACGCCCATGGCGTCACCGTCATGTCGCTGGGCCTGATGATGAAGGAAGGCGAGGCCGTGGTCTGGCGCGGCCCGATGCTGATGGGCGCGCTGCAGCAGATGCTGAACCAGGTGAAATGGGGCGAGCTGGACGTGCTGCTGGTCGACCTGCCGCCCGGCACCGGCGACGTGCAGCTGTCGCTGTGCCAGAAGGCGCAGGTCAGCGGGGCGATCATCGTCTCGACCCCGCAGGACGTGGCGCTGATCGACGCGCGCCGCGCCATCGACATGTTCGGCAAGCTCAAGACCCCGGTGCTGGGGCTGGTCGAGAACATGTCCACCTATATCTGCCCGAATTGCGGCCATGAGGCGCATCTGTTCGGCCATGGCGGCGTCGCCGCCGAGGCCGCGGCGCTGGGCCTGCCCTTCCTGGGCGAGATCCCGCTGAACCTCGACCTGCGGCTGTCGGGCGATGCGGGCACGCCGGTCGCCGCCGGCGACGAACCAGCGGCGCAATCCTTTGCCCGGCTGGCCGAACGGCTGATCTCTGGCGGCATGGCCTGAGGCCGGCCGCCCGGGACCCGTCCGGGAAAGCACGGGAACGGGTCCGGGAATTCGCGGGAAAGGCGCTCCGATTCCGAATCACCACGGCGTGATTGGCCGTGAAGAACCGACGAATCCGCGATTCCCGTCGCACTCTCCCCACCCCGAAGGACGTGCCTGGGCGGAAATCGGGCCGATTCCGGGAAACTGTGGGATTTATGTGCCACAGCCCAGGTCGACACCATATCTTGTGGTCATCGGCGAAAAGAATCCGAAACCTTCCGTGTTGATCGCGCTAGCGTGAATTTGTTCGCTTGCCGTTCACCGGCAATGGCCCGCCTGCAGCCTGCTTTCCCCCAAACAAATCCATTGCGTCCCGTAAATTCCCATGGCATCCCTTGGCTCACGGAACGGGCACGAGGGGCATCAAGACCCCAAAAGGCGACAAGCAGCTTTCATACAGGCAACCCGCTTCCGAACGACCTCTGCGGCGCGCGAGCAGCACCTCCCCCAGGTGGCGCGAAACGCAGGGCGCGATCCCCGAAACTACGGGGCCCAGAGATGGGAACGAGGGCGGCGGATCGGGCGGTGGCAGCAGCCCGGTCCGCCTTTCCTTTTCGGGAAAACCGGAAAGGCCGGGACAGTGGAAGGAGTGCGGGCCGTTGGCACGCCGGTTCAGAGGGTCGGAAGAGGTCAAGGTGGACGCGAAGGGTCGCGTTTCCATCCCGGCCAAGTTCCGCCGGGTCTTTGAAGCCTCCGATCCCGACTGGCAGGTCGGCAAGCGCGCGCAGCTCGTCATCGTCTACGGCACCCGCGACTGGAACTGGCTGCAACTCTTCACCATCGAGGCCATGGAAGAGATCGAGGAGGGCATCGCCCGCATGCCGCGCGGCTCGGCCGCCCGCAACCTCTTGGAAAACATCTATCAGGGCCATGCCGACGAGGCCGAGATCGACGGCGACGGCCGGCTGGTCCTGCCGCAGAAGCTGCGCGAGAAGATCGGGCTGACCGACAGCGCCTTCTTCATCTCGGCCGGCGACAGCCTGAAGGTCTGGACCCCCGAAGCCTATGCCGAGGAAGAGCGCGCGCTGGAGGCCCGCGTGCCGGAGCTGGAGCCCGGCGCCGATCCGCTGTCGCTGCTGGCCCTTGGCGGGAGGGATGAGGGATAGATGGCCGAGGCTCCGCATATCCCCGTCCTGCTTGGCCCGCTGTTGCGGGCCGTTGCGCCTGTGAAGGGCATCTGGGTCGACGGCACCTTCGGCGCCGGCGGCTATGCCCGCGGCCTGCTTGAGCAGGGCGCCCAGCGCGTCATCGGCATCGACCGCGACCCCTCGGTCATTCGCATGGCCCAGGCCTGGGCGGGCGAATACGGCGACCGGCTGCATCTGGTCGAGGGCACCTTTTCCGATCTGGACCAGCTGGCCGGCGGGCCGGTCGATGGTGTGGTGCTGGACCTGGGCGTCAGCTCGATGCAGCTCGACCAGCCCGAGCGCGGCTTTTCCTTCCTGCGCGACGGGCCGCTGGACATGCGCATGGGCGGCGACGGGCCCTCGGCCGCAGAGCTGCTGAACACCGCGCCCGAATCGGTCATCGCCGACGTGCTTTACCTTTACGGCGAGGAACGCGCCTCGCGCCGCATCGCCAAGGCCATCGTGGCGGCGCGGCCGCTGTCGCGCACCGGCGAGCTTTCGGACATCGTCGCCGGCTGCCTGCCGCGCCCCAAGCCGGGGCAGAGCCATCCCTCGACCCGCACCTTCCAGGCGATCCGCATCTGGGTGAACGACGAGTTCGGCCAGCTCGTCGCCGGGCTGGCGGCGGCCGAGCGGGCGCTGCGGCCGGGCGGCAAGCTCGCGGTGGTCAGCTTCCATTCGCTCGAGGACCGCATCGTCAAGCGTTTCATGCAGGCGCGCTCGAACAGCGCCGGGGGCGGCAGCCGCCATGCGCCCGAGGCCGCGCGCGAGGAGCCGGCCTTCACGCTGCCCTTCCGCCGCGCCATCGGCCCGGACGAATCCGAGCTGGCGGCGAATCCGCGCGCGCGCTCGGCGCTCTTGCGCGTCGGCATCCGCACCGGGGCGCCGGCCGGCCGGGTCGATCCGGCGGCCCTGGGCCTGCCGGTGCTGTCGGATAGGAGGGGCTGATGCGATCCGTGCTTTACCTTCTGACCACGCTGGCGGTGATGGGCTTGGCCTTCTGGGCCTATCGCGAGAATTACCGCACCCAGGCCGCCATCAGCGAGATGGGCGATATCCAGCGCCAGATCGGCCGCCTGCGCGAGGATCTGGGCGTGCTGCGCGCCGAATGGGCCTATCTGAACCGTCCCGAGCGCCTGCGCCAGCTGGTCGACCTGAATTTCGAGCGGCTGAAGCTGGTGCCCTTCGGTTCGGACCAGTTCGTCGATGTCGGACAGGTGGCCTTCCCGGCGCCCCAGGCGCCCGAGCCCGCCGCCGGTCCCGAGGCCGGCGCCGATCTGCCCGTCGAGCGCCCCGCCGGATATCCGCCCCGCAGACCACAGGAGAGCACGCCATGATCCGCACCCCGCTGCGCCCGCTGGCCCGCATCCTTCGCGCCCGCGAAACCGGGCAGAACCCCGATGCCATCGAGGCCGAGAACCGCGCCCAGAGGCATGCCGTCATTCAGGAAAAGGCGCGCGGCAGCGCCCGCACCCGTCTGTTCTTCATGTCCTGCGCCTTCGCGGTCGCCTTCGGCACCGTGGGCGCCAAGATGGGCGTGCTGGCCTCCAGCCAGCCCAGCGAGCCGCGGGTGCAGACCACGGGCGCGCAGATCATCTCGCAGCGCGCCGACATCACCGACCGGCACGGGCGGGTGCTGGCCACCAACCTGCTGACCCATTCGCTTTATGCCCATCCCCAGCAGATGGTCGAGCCCGAGCGCGCCGCGCGCGAACTGGTCCGCGTCTTCCCGGACCTGGACATCGAGCGTCTGCGCAAGGACTTCACCGGCAAGCGCACCTTCGTCTGGATCAAGAAGAAGATCAGCCCCGAGCAGATGCAGGCCGTGCACGACATCGGCGAGCCGGGACTGCTGTTCGGCCCGCGCGAGATGCGGCTTTACCCGAACGGCCATATCGCCGCGCATATCCTTGGCGGTGCCACCTTCGGCAAGGAGGACGTCGCCAGCGCCGAGGTCGTCGGCGTCGCCGGCGTCGAGAAGGCCTTCGACCACTGGCTGCGCGACCCGGCCAATGACGGCGCGCCGCTGACCCTGTCGCTGGACCTGACCGTGCAGGCCGCGATGGAGGAGGTGCTGGGCAACGGCATGAAGGTGATGAACGCCAAGGGCGCCACCGGCATCCTGATGGAGGTCAAGACCGGCGAGATCGTCGCCATGGCCAGCCTGCCCGATTTCGATCCCAACGACCGGCCGCGGCCGCTGCTCAAGGGCGATCCCTCGGACAGCCCGCTGTTCAACCGCGCGGTGCAGGGCCAGTACGAGCTGGGCTCGACCTTCAAGATCTTCCCGGTGGCGCAGGCCATCGACCTCAAGCTGGTCAGCCCGGCCACGATGATCAACGCGAAGTCGCCGATGCGGATCGGGAAATACCTCATCAACGATTTCCACAATTACGGCGGCCAGCTTTCGGTGGCGGATATCATCGCCAAATCCTCGAACGTCGGCACGGTGCGCATCGCCCAGCTGCTGGGCCCCGAGCGGCAGAGGGATTTCCTGCAGAAGCTCGGCCTGTTCGAGCCGACCCCGATCGAGATGAGCGAGGCGCCGACCGGCAAGCCGCTGGTGCCGCAACGCTGGCCCGCCGTGACCTCGGCCACGGTCGCCTTCGGCCACGGGCTGGCGGCCAGCCCGCTGCACCTGGCCTCGGCCTATGCGACCATCGCCAACGGCGGCAAGCGCGTGCGCCCGACGCTGGTGCATGGCCGCAGCCAGCGCGAGGGCGAGCAGGTGCTTTCGCCGGCCGCCGCCCATACCGCCATGCAGCTGCTGCGCCAGGTGGTGACGCGCGGCACCGCCCGGACCGCGAATATCGACGGCTACGAGGTCGCCGGCAAGACCGGCACCGCCGACAAGCCGCGCCCGACCGGCGGCTATTACAAGAACAAGAACGTGACGACCTTCGCCTCGGTCTTTCCGGCCAGCGATCCGAAATATGTGTTGGTGCTGACGCTGGACGAGCCCTCGGTCGGGCTGGCGGGGGGCGGCGAAAGCCGCACCGCCGGCGCCACCGCGGCCCCGGTGGCGGGCGAGCTGATCCGCCGCGTCGCGCCGCTGCTGGGCCTGAGGCCCAGCACGGAAACCCAGCTGCCGATGGTTGAACGGCCTTTGCCGGATCGGCTAAAGCTCGTCTCGAACTGATGAGCGGAGGTTCCGTGACCGAACGGGTGATGCGGCTGTCCCTTCTGGGGCTTCGGGGGGACAAGGGGCGCGACCCCGAGGTGACGGGGCTGTCCGTCGATTCGCGGCAGGTTCGGCCCGGGCATCTGTTCGCGGCCCTGCCGGGTTCGGCGACGCATGGCGGCGAGTTCATCCAATATGCGCTGCGCCAGGGGGCGGGCGCCATCCTGACCGACCGCAAGGGCGCCGAGATCGCCGCGGCCGAGCTGGCCGGCTCGGACGCGGCGCTGGTGGTGGCCGAGGACCCGCGCGCCGCGCTGGCCGGGGCCGCCGCGCTGTGGTTCGCGGCCCAGCCCGAAACCATGGTCGCCGTCACCGGCACCTCGGGCAAGACCTCGGTCGCCACCTTCACACGGCAGATCTGGCAGGCGCTGGGCCACAAGGCGATCAGCCTCGGCACCATGGGCGTGCAGGGCGATTACCAGGCCAAGCTGGCCCATACCACGCCCGAGCCGATCACCCTGCACCGGGTGCTGGCCGAGGCGGCGAGCGCGGGCGTCACCCATGCGGCGATGGAGGCCAGCTCGCACGGCCTTGACCAGCGCCGGCTGGACGGGGTGCGGCTGAAGGCCGGGGCCTTCACCAATTTCAGCCAGGACCACCTGGATTATCACAAGGATTTCGACGAGTATTTCGCCGCCAAGGCGCTGCTCTTCGACCACCTGCTGGACGAAGGCGCCGGAGCCGTCGTCAATATCGACGACCCGCGCGGCCGGCAGATGGCGCAGATCGCGCGCGAGCGCGGCCTCGACCTGACCACCATCGGCAAGGATGAGCGCGCCGACCTGCGCATCCTCGGCCAGCGTTACGACGCGACCGGGCAGGACCTGCGCTTCAGCCTGCACGGCCAGGCGCATCTGGTGCGGCTGGCGCTGATCGGCGGCTTCCAGGCGGAAAACGTGCTTGCCGCGGCCGGCCTCGCCATCGCCGCCGGCGACGAACCCGCCCGGGTGATCGAGACGCTGCCGGGCCTGACCACCGTGCGCGGCCGCATGGAACTGGCGGCGGTGCGGGAAAACGGCGCGGCGGTCTTCGTCGATTACAGCCACAAGCCCGGCGCGCTGGCCTCGGCCCTGCAATCGCTGCGCCCGCATGTCCTGGGCCGCATCATCGTGGTCTTCGGCGCCGGCGGCGACCGCGACCGGCTGAAGCGCCCGCTGATGGGCGAAGCGGCGCGGCAATTCGCCGACCTGGTCTATGTGACCGACGACAATCCCCGCTCGGAAGACCCGGCCGCGATCCGCGCCGAGGTGCTGGCCGGCGCCGGTCCCGATGCCATCGAGGTCGGCGACCGGGCCGAGGCGATCCTGCGCGCCGTCGATGCGCTGCAGCCCGGCGACGCGCTGCTGATCGCCGGCAAGGGGCACGAGACCGGCCAGATCATCGGCAACGACGTTTATCCCTTCGACGATGCCGAGCAAGCCTCGGTGGCCGTCGCGGCGCTGGATGGCAAGATATGACGCTCTGGACCTCGCAGGATGCCGTCGCCGCGACCGGCGGCCGCGCCACCCGTGACTTCGCCGTCACCGGCGTCTCCATCGACACCCGCACCATCCGGCCGGGCGATCTGTTCGTCGCCCTGCAGGCCGCCCGCGACGGCCATGACTTCGTCGCCCAGGCGCTGGAAAAGGGCGCGGCCGCTGCGCTGGTCAGCCGCATCCCCGCGGGCGTGGCGGATGATGCGCCGCTGCTGGTGGTCCCCGAGGTGCTGGCGGCGCTGGAGGCGCTTGGCCGCGCCGGCCGCGCCCGCATGCGCGGCAAGGTCGTGGCCATCACCGGCTCGGTCGGCAAGACCTCGACCAAGGAGATGGCGCGCATCGCCCTGACCGGGCAGGGCAAGATCCACGCCGCCGAGGCCAGTTACAACAACCATTGGGGTGTGCCGCTGACCCTGGCGCGCATGCCCGAGGACACCGACTTCGCCATCGTCGAGATCGGCATGAACCACCCCGGCGAGATCGAGCCGCTGGCGCGCCTTGCCCGGCCGCAGGTGGCGATGATCACCACGGTCGCCGCGGCGCATCTGGAAGCCTTCGGCGCCATCGAGGGCATCGCCCGCGAGAAGGGCGCGATCTTCCGCGGCCTGACCCAGCCCGGGACCGCGGTGATCCCCGAGGACCTGCCCGTCACCCAGCTGCTGCGCGACTGCGCGGACGAGGCCGGCGCCATCGTCATCGGCTTCGGCCAGCAAGGCATGGCGAGGCCGCTGAAGGCCGAGACCGCGGACGGCGCGACCCGGGTCCGCGCCCGGGTGCTGGGCGAGACGGTGGATTTCACCCTCGCCAGCGCCGGCACGCATTTCGTGATGAACGCGGTCGGCGTGCTGGCGGCGCTTTCCGCCGCCGGGGCCGATGTGAAGCAGGCCGCGGCGCGCCTTTCCGACTGGCGCCCGCCGCTGGGCCGCGGCGCGGTCGAGGATCTGGGCGGCATCCGGCTGATCGACGACGCCTACAACTCGAACCCCACCTCGCTTTCGGCCGGGCTGGCGACGCTCGCGCGGCTGACCGGCGGGCGGCGGGTGGCGATCCTGGGCGACATGCTGGAACTCGGCCCCGACGAGATCGCCATGCATGCCGGCATGGCGCAGGACCCCGCGATGGAGACCGTCGACCTGGTCCACACCGCCGGCCCGCGCATGCGCGCCCTGCACGAGGCGCTGCCGGAAACCCGCCGCGGGCTGCATGCCGAGAGTGCCGCCGAACTGGCCGAGCGCGCGCAGGACCTGGTCGCGCCCGGCGATATCGTGCTCGTGAAGGGCTCGAAATCCTCCAAGGTCTCGACGGTGGTTGACGCGCTCAGGCGGACGCGCCAAAGCACGCCCCCTGGCGAAAGGACAGCGTAATGCTCTATTGGCTCACGAACCTCTCTGACGGCGGGGATTTCTTCAACCTTTTCCGATACATCACCTTTCGCGCCGGCGGCGCCTTCTTTACCGCGCTGGTCTTCGGCTTCTTCTTCGGCCGGCCGCTGATCGACCTTCTGCGCCGCAAGCAGAAGAAGGGCCAGCCGATCCGCGACGACGGGCCCGAGAACCATTTCTCCAAGGCCGGCACCCCCACCATGGGCGGGCTGCTGATTCTCGCCGCGCTGGTGGTGGGCACGCTGCTCTGGGCGCGGCTCGACAATGGTTATGTCTGGATCGTGCTGCTGGTCACGCTGGGCTTTGCCGCCATCGGCTTCGCCGACGACTATGCCAAGGTCACCAAGCAGCACCATGCCGGGCTCTCGGGCAAGGTGCGGCTGCTGATCGGGCTTTGCATCGCTGCCGGCGCGGGGGCCGCCGCCGCCTGGCTGCACCCCGCGGCGCTCAGCGGCGAACTGGCGCTGCCCTTTTTCAAGGATGCGCTGATCAATCTGGGCCTGCTCTACGTGCCCTTCGCGGTGCTGGTGATCCTGGGCGCGGCCAATGCGGTGAACCTGACCGACGGGCTGGACGGGCTGGCGATCATGCCGGTGATGATCGCCGCGGCCAGCTTCGCGGTGATCGCCTATATGGTCGGCAACGCGAATTTCGCCAATTACCTCGGCGTGCATTTCGTCCCCGGCACCGGGGAACTCGCGGTCTTCGTCGCGGCGCTGATCGGCGGCGGCCTGGGCTTCCTGTGGTATAACGCCCCGCCCGCCGCGGTGTTCATGGGCGATACCGGCAGCCTCGCGCTCGGCGGCGCGCTCGGGGCCATCGCGGTGGCGACCAAGCACGAGATCGTGCTGGCCATCGTCGGCGGCCTTTTCGTGGTCGAGGCGCTGTCGGTGATCATCCAGGTGCTCTATTTCAAGCGCACCGGCAAGCGCGTCTTCCTGATGGCCCCCATCCACCACCATTTCGAGAAGAAGGGCTGGGGCGAGGCGCAGATCGTCATCCGCTTCTGGATCATCGCGCTGATCCTGGCGCTGATCGGCCTCGCCACGCTCAAGCTGCGCTGATCCTTCTCTGTTGCACAAATACCCTCGGGGGGTCCGGGGGGCGAAGCGCCCCCGGCCTTCCTTTACCGAAGGCAGAACCATGATCCCCGTCCAAGGCGTCGAAAACCAGACCATCGCCGTGCTCGGCCTCGGCCGCTCCGGCCGCGCCACCGCCGCCGCCCTTGCCGCCGGCGGCGCCCATGTCGTCGCCTGGGACGACGGCGCCGACACCCGAGAACAGGCCGAGGCCGAGGGGCTGCGCATCCTCGACCTGACCCGCGACGCCAGCTGGGAGGGCGTCTCGGCCCTGATCACCAGCCCCGGCATCCCGCATCTCTATCCGAAACCGCATCCGCTCATCGCCAAGGCTTACGCGCTCGGCGTGCCGGTGGACAACGACATCGGGCTGTTCTTCCGCAGCTTCGCCACCGCGGAATGGGAGCGGTTCGATACCACCCCGCGCGTCATCGCCGTCACCGGCTCGAACGGCAAGTCCACCACCACGGCGCTGATCCACCACATTCTGAAGGAAGCCGGCCGCCCGACCCAGATCGGCGGCAATATCGGCACCGGGGTTCTGTCGCTCGACCCCGCCCATGACGGCGAGGTGGTGGTGCTGGAGCTTTCCAGCTACCAGACCGACCTTGCCCGCGCCCTGACGCCCGATGTGGCGGTGTTCACCAATCTCTCGCCCGACCATCTCGACCGCCATGGCGGCCCCGGCGGCTATTTCGCCGCCAAGCGCCGGCTCTTCGCCGAGGGCGGCCCGGACCGGGCAGTGATCGGCGTGGACGAGATCGAGGGATGCTACCTTGCCGGCCAGCTTGCCATGGCCGCCTCGGACGACCGGGTGATCCGCATCTCCTCGGGACAAAAGCTGGAACGCTTCGGCTGGTCGGTCTTTGCCCGCAAGGGCTTTCTTTCGGAATGCCGCAAGGGCCGCCAGGTCGCCTCGATCGACCTGCGCGACATCAAGGGCCTGCCGGGCGAGCACAACCACCAGAACGCCTGCGCCGCCTATGCCGCGGCCCGCGCCGTGGGCCTTGCCCCGCGCGAGATCGAGCGCGCCTTCCACAGCTTCGAAGGCTTGCCGCATCGCAGCCAGACCGTGGCCGAGATCGGCGGCGTGGCCTGGGTCAACGACAGCAAGGCCACCAATGTCGATGCCGCCGCCAAGGCCCTGGCCGCATTCCGCAACATCCGCTGGATCGCCGGCGGTCTGGGCAAGGAGGGCGGCATCGCCGCCCTGCAACCGCATCTGGGCAATGTCGCCAAGGCCTATCTGATCGGCCATTCCGCCCGCGACTTCGCGCTCGAGATCGGCCAGACCCCCTATGAGATCGCCGAGACCATGGAGCAGGCGGTCGCCCATGCCGCCGCCGAGGCCCGGCCGGGCGAGACGGTGCTGCTTGCCCCTGCCGCCGCCAGCTTCGACCAATATCCCAACTTCGAAAAGCGCGGCGAGCATTTCATCGCCTTGGTCGAGGCGCTGCGGCGCTGATCTTCACCGTTTCCCAAATACTCATGCGCCAATGCTCAAGCGCCCATGCCGCCAGGCCCGGCCCATGCAGGAGATGACAACGATCCCGTTGCGTCGATCCGGCCGCGGCACCCGGCTTCTTCGTTCCTCAAATACCCGTAAAACCGTGCAGCCAGGAACCGGGCTTGCATGAAAAAGGCCCCGGCGGAACCGGGGCCTTCATCCTTGCGGCGGCTCAGAAGGAATAGCCGACGCGGACGCCCGCGGCCCAGGCGTGGTTGTCCGACATCCTGGCCCGCGCGACATCCGGCGTCCCGGTCTCGGCATAGGCGTTGCCCAGCTTGATGTAGCTGACGCCGGTCGTCACCTTGATGTTGTCGCGGGTATAGATCGCGGCCAGCGTCACGCCCTTGCGCCCGTTGGTCGGCGCCAGGGGCGAGACCAGGTCGTCGCCGTCGGGTTCGTACATGAAGGACATCGAGCCCGACCAGGTTTCGGTGAACTTGCGGCCGACGCCGATGGTGTAGGTCGTGGTGTCCTCCAGCTCGACCAGGCCATCCGCGATGCCGAAGCCCGCCGGCGGCGTGCCGACCAGGACCTGCGGGTTCACCCTGAACTCGGACCAGTTCACCCAGCGGATCGAGCCGAACAGCAGCGTGTCGGCGGCGATGCCGGTCTGGCCCTCCAGCGTCCAGGAGCGCGGCGTCTTGACGGTGGTCTCGCTGCTGATGCCCGAGGGCGGCAGGGCGGCATGGGTCTCGGTGGTATCGAAATCATGCTCGACGGGCGAGTTGTAGGTCAGCGAGACGCGGGCGGCGATCTCTGGCATCTCATAGGCGACGCCGGCGACCCAGCCGACGCCCCAGGCCCCGTCCAGCTTGACGTTATAGCCGGACAGCGGGCCGTAGGCCGCCCCGCTCAGCGTCACGTCGCCATCGGCGTGCGAGCCGCGGATACCGCCATGGACCGAGAAGTTGTTCTCGAACTTGTAGCGCAGCAGGGCGGTATAGGTCGTCGAATTGACCTCGACGGCGGTGCCGCCGAAGGCCACCGACCTGCCGGGCTCGTAGCGGATATCTGCGCCGAAGGGCTGTTCCAGGATGAAGACGCCCGACAGGGCATCCGTGAACTGGTGCTTGTAGGCGAACCCGGCGAAACCGTAGCCCTGTGCGACATCGCCGGTCTCGCGGCCGCCGAACACCGCCAGGTCCCGGCCCGAGACGTCGGGGGTCACGCCGCCGAAGCTGAGCTCCAGATAATTCCCCTGCTCGAACAGCGGCGCCAGCGATTGCGGCGCGCGTTCGATCCCGCCGGCCAGAACAGGCGCGGCCGTGGCCAGCAGGGCGCCGATGCCGGTGATGATCCTTTTCATGGTTTCCTCCCAGAGACCGGTTCTTTTCAAACCTCTGGGTTCAGCCTGCGGCACGCGCCACAGTTGCGTCAATCTCCCGCATATCCTGACGCGGCGTCCCGGCCCCGCCGCCTTCCGGGCGTGTCCTCTCCGCAACATTTCGTTAACGCGGCGTCCCGGCCCGGCCGTTGCATGCGCCTGCCGGCCGTCATCGGAGCGGTCCGGCCGCGCCAGAGGGCGGCATCCGGAAATCGTCGCCAAATCGCCCCGGATCGCGCCCGGCAGGCTGGACAATCCGCTCCCCGCGTGAAATGGGAAACTGCCAAACGAACCCCTGACAAGGATGCTCCCATGCAGATTCGTGAGGCTCTGACCTTCGACGATGTTCTTCTCGTTCCTGCGGCGTCCTCGGTGATGCCCTCGACCGCCGACGTGACGACCTATGTCACCAAGCAGATCCGGATGAATATTCCGCTGCTCTCCAGCGCCATGGATACCGTCACCGAAAGCCGCATGGCCATCGCCATGGCCCAGGCCGGCGGCATCGGCGTGATCCACCGCAACCTGACCGCCGAGCAGCAGGCCGACGAGGTCCGCCGCGTGAAACGCTTCGAATCGGGCATCGTCTACGACCCGATCACCCTGACCCCCGACCAGACCATCGCCGATGCCAAGGCCCTGCAGGAGCGTTACAACGTCACCGGCTTTCCGGTGGTGGACGCGGCCGGCCGCGTCGTCGGCATCATCACCAACCGCGACATGCGCTTCGCCAACAGCGACGACATGCCGGTGCGGGCGGTGATGACGGCCGAGAACCTCGCCATCCTGCGCGAGCCCGCCGACCGGGCCGAGGCCATCGACCTGATGAAGGCCCGCCGGATCGAGAAGCTGCTGATCACCAATGCCGAGGGCCGGCTGACCGGCCTGCTGACGCTGAAGGATACCGAGAAATCGGTGCTGAACCCGCTGGCCTGCAAGGACGAGCTGGGCCGGCTGCGCGTCGCCGCCGCCTCGACCGTCGGCGACGAGGGATATGAGCGCAGCCTTGCCCTGATCGAAGCCGGGGTGGATCTGGTGGTGATCGACACCGCCCATGGCCATTCCGAGGGCGTGGCCCGTGCCGTTTCCCGCATCAAGGCGCATTCGAACGAGGTGCAGGTGGTGGCCGGCAACGTGGCGACCGCCGAGGCGGCCCGCGCGCTGGTCGATGCCGGCGCGGATGCGATCAAGGTCGGCATCGGCCCGGGGTCGATCTGCACCACCCGCATCGTCGCGGGCGTCGGCGTGCCGCAGCTGACCGCGATCATGGACGCGGCGCGCGGCGCCGGCGACGTGCCGGTCATCGCCGATGGCGGCATCAAGTTCTCGGGCGATTTCGCCAAGGCCATCGCGGCGGGGGCTTCCTGCGCCATGGTCGGCTCGGCCATCGCCGGCACGGATGAATCGCCCGGAGAGGTGATCCTCTATCAGGGCCGCAGCTTCAAGTCCTATCGCGGCATGGGCAGCCTCGGCGCCATGGCGCGCGGCTCGGCCGACCGCTATTTCCAGAAGGACGCGGCCAGCGACAAGCTGGTCCCCGAGGGGATCGAGGGCCAGGTGCCCTACAAGGGCTCGGCCGCGGCGGTGATCCACCAGTTGGTCGGCGGCCTGCGCGCCGCCATGGGCTACACCGGCAACGCCACCGTGGCCGAGATGCGCGGCGGCTGCCAGTTCGTGCGCATCACCGGTGCGGGCTTGAAGGAAAGCCATGTCCATGACGTGCAGATCACCCGCGAAAGCCCGAATTACCGCATGGGCTGATCCGCTTACCGAATCTTAATCGGTTTGCCCTAGAGGTCGTGAGGGAACTTCCTTCGCGGCCTTTCATGCTTTTCCGGGCTTTCCTTTTTCTTCTGGCGCTTGGCGCTGCGGCTTTCGGCCCCGGCGGGGGCAGGGCGCTGCCTTCGGCCGATGTCTGCGAATGGGCCGCGCAGCAGGCGGCGCAGGAATATGGCGTGCCGATGGACATCATGGGTGCGCTGACCCTGACCGAGACGGGGCGCCGCCTGGACGGCGTCGTGCGCCCCTGGGCCTGGAGCGCCAATGCCGAGGGCGAGGGGACCTGGTTCGACGACCCCGCCAGCGCGGTGGCCTTTGCCGAGGATCGCGTGGCCCGGGGCCGCACCAATATCGACATAGGCTGCTTCCAGCTGAACTATCGCTGGCATGGCGAGAACTTCTCCTCGGTCGCGCAGATGTTCGACCCGCTGGAGAATGCCCGCTATGCCGCGCGTTTCGTGCGCGATCTGCATGGAGAGATGGGCGATTGGCGCATTGCGGCAGGCGCGTTCCACTCTCGCACCCAGGTCCATGCGCAGCGTTACCTGGCGCGTTTCGACACGCTGCGCCAGATGCTGCGCGACCGGGGATTCCAGGGCATGACCGGTTCGCCCGAGACCTATAACAGCTTCGCCTCGATCGAGTCCGGCCAGCGCCGGCGGGTACGGGAAAGGGTGATGCTGCTGGGGGCGCCGCTGGGCAGTCAGGTCACTGGCCGGCCCGGCTCGCTGGCGGTGCTGGCCTCGGGACGCTCGCCCCTGGGGGCTCCGGGCGGGCCGATGATCGCGGTGCGCGTCGCCTCGGGGGAAGAGGGGGCCTCGCTCTGGCGGTCCGGCCTGCCGCCCTGACGGGATTGACAAAGCACGGCCGGGGCCGTTTCTGGGCGGGATCCGCCAACCGCCGCGCCGGGGACGCAGCCAGACATGACGCCCGCCGCCCGAGCCGCCGCGGCCATCGCCATCCTTGACGGCATTCTTGCGGGACAGGCCGCCGAGGCGGCGCTGATCCGCTGGGCCCGGGCCAGCCGCTTTGCCGGTTCGGGGGATCGCGCGGCGGTGCGGGATCTGGTCTTCGATGCGCTGCGCCGGCGGCGTTCTCGTGCCGCCCTGGGCGGCGCGCTGTCCGGGCGCGGGCTGCTTCTCGGGCTGTGCCGCGAAGAAGGCGCCGATCCCGCAACGCTGTTCACCGGCGAAGGGCACGGGCCGCCGGCTCTTTCCGCGGCCGAGCTGGCGGCGGGCCGCGCGCCGACGCCGGCAGAGGCGCTGGACCTGCCGGACTGGCTTTTGCCGCTGTGGCACGAGGCGCTGGGCGCCGCTGCCGAGCCGGTGGCATTGGCGATGCGCGACCGCGCGCCGGTCTGGCTGCGGGTCAACCTGCGCCGCGCCGATCCGGCGCGCGCCGCGGCCGCGCTGGCCGAGGAAGGGATCGCGACCGTGGCGCATGCCGAATTGCCCACGGCGCTGCGCGTCTCCGAAGGCGCGCGGCGGCTGTCCGGCTGCCGCGCCTATCGCGAGGGTCTGGTCGAGTTGCAGGACCTTTCGCCCCAGCTGGCCTGCGCGCTTTTGCCGGCGCAGGGCAGTCTGCTGGACTTTTGCGCGGGGGGCGGCGGCAAGGCGCTGGCCATGGCGGCGCGGGGAGCGGGGCCGATCACCGCGCATGACATCGATGCCGGGCGCATGGCCGATCTGCCGGCCCGGGCCGAAAGAGCCGGGGTGCGCATCCGCCTGGCCGCGCCGGGCAAGGTCGCGGGCCGGTTCGATACCGTCCTGGCCGATGTGCCCTGTTCGGGCAGCGGAACCTGGCGGCGCAGCCCCGAGGCGAAATGGCGGCTGACCCCCGAAGCGCTGCGGCGGCTGTTGTCGGTGCAGGGCGGGATCCTGGATCAGGCGGCCGGATTCGTCGCGCCGGGCGGGTATCTCGCCTATATGACCTGTTCGGTGCTTTCTGCGGAAAACCAGGGGCAAGCACATGCATTCCTTGCCCGCAATCCGGGATTCGAACCGGTCGCCGAGCGCCGGTTCACGCCGCTGGAGGCTTCGGACGGCTTCTACCTCGCCTTGATGCGTCGGCGTTAACCTCCGGTTAACCCGCATGCGCTACGCAGAGAGGAAAAGATTGGTTGCGAGGGGACTGATGATTTCGGAACGGGCGGACATCCTGCGCTCGGCGCAAATCCTGGTGCCGTTTCTGACGCTTCCCGCGCTGATCGGCGCGTTGTGGCTGGCGCTGCGCCCGCAGGACGCGCAGGGCGGCGTCACTCTTTTGACCGTCGGTGCGGCGGTGACGGCCTGGTATCTTCTGGGGGGCGCCATTTCGGCCCGTCACCTGTGGCGGGGGCTGGCGACGCGGCGCGATCTGACCCGGCTGCTGCCCGCCGTCCTGGACCATGATCTGCCGGCCTTTGCGGTCGGGCCGGACGGGCTGATCCTGGCGCAGAATCAGATGGCGCTGGACCGGATCGGCGATCTGGTCGACCGACCCGTTCATGATGCGCTCAGCCGCCGCCATGCCGATCCGGCCGCGTTCTGGCAGGACCTGGGTATCGGCCTTTCCCGCAGCGGCAGGGTCCGCGCCGATCTGGGCGAGGCGGGCGATTATATGGTGACCCGCCAGGCGGGCTCGACCGTCCAGCTGTGGCGGGCCGCCGCCCCCGAGCTGCCGGCGCTGCCCGCGCCGGCGCCGCCGCGCAGCGACATCGACGATTTCGATCTGCTTCCGGTCTCGTTGCTGATCCTCGACCCCGCGGCGAATATCCTCCGCGCCAATGCGGCCGCCTGCGACCTGCTGGGGGGGGCGGTCGGGGGACAGAACCTGGCCGCACTGCTCGACGGGCTCGGACGCGAGATGGGCGATTGGGTGGCGGATGTCGGCGCGGGACGGACGATCGGCGGCTCAGAGGTGCTGCATGTTCGGGCCGAGGGCCCCGACCGGTTCGTTCAGGTCTCGCTGACGCGCGGCAAGGGGGATCACGTCACCGCGGTGCTGTCCGATGCCAGCGCGCTGAAGACGCTCGAGGCGCAGTTCGTGCAAAGCCAGAAGATGCAGGCGATCGGCCAGCTTGCCGGCGGCATCGCGCATGACTTCAACAACCTGCTGACCGCGATCACCGGGCATTGCGACCTGCTGATGCTGCGCCATGACAAGGCCGATCCGGACTACGCCGATCTGGACCAGATCAGCCAGAACGCCAACCGGGCGGCGGCGCTGGTGCGGCAATTGCTGGCGTTTTCCCGCAAGCAGACGCTCAAGCCGCAGATCATGGACCTGCGCGACACGCTTTCGGACCTGACGCATCTGCTGAACCGGCTGGTGGGCGAGCGCATCGTGCTGACCTTCGATCACGATCCTTCGCTGCGGATGATCCGCGCCGACCGGCGCCAGCTGGAACAGGTGATCATGAACCTGGTGGTGAACGCCCGCGACGCCATGCCCGAGGGCGGCGACATCACCATCTGCACCGACAATGTCCGGCTGGAGAGCCGCGCCGCCTGCGGGCGCGCCACCTTGCCGGCCGGGGATTATGTCCGGGTCCAGGTCCGCGACCAGGGCTGCGGCATTGCCGCCGATGATCTGGCCAAGATCTTCGAGCCCTTCTTCACCACCAAGCGCACCGGCGAAGGCACCGGACTGGGACTCTCGACCGCTTACGGCATCGTCAAGCAGACCGGCGGCTATATCTTCTGCGACAGCGCGCCGGGCGAGGGCAGCTGCTTTTCCCTGTTCTTCCCGGCGCATGACCGCCGCGATGCCGAAGAGGTGCAGCAACAGTCCCCGACGGCTGCGATGCGCGCGCGTCGCGAGGTCGAGGCGACCGTGCTGCTGGTCGAGGACGAGGCCCCGGTGCGCGCCTTTGCCAGCCGCGCCTTGAAACTGCAGGGGTTCAACGTGCTCGAGGCGGCCTGCGCCGAGGATGCGCTGTCGCTGCTGGCCGATCAGCGCCTGGAGGTGGATGTCTTCGTCACCGATGTGGTGATGCCGGGCATGGACGGCCCGGCCTGGGTGCGCACCGCGCTGCGCGACCGGCCTGACACCAAGGTGATCTTCATGTCGGGCTATGCCGAGGACATCTTCTCGGAGGGCCGTCCGCCGGTGCCGGATGCCGCCTTCCTGGCCAAGCCCTTCTCGCTTTCGGACCTGACCGCGCTGGTGAGCCGGCAGCTGGGCGGCAATCGCTAGGTCGCCGCCGGACCGGGTTCAAAGCGAATCGTAAAGCGCGAAATCCGCCGCCATCACCTTGCGCAGCCCCGCCTCCTGTTCGGGGTTCAGGCTGACGTCGACCGTCGGCGGCACGTTCACCCGCGGCAGGCTGATCGCGCAATCCAGCCGGTCCTCGAGGAAATGGGTAAAGGTTTCCATGTCCTCGTAGCGGAAGATGCGATCGACATGATCGGCTTCCGTGGTCAGGAAGGCGGCCTGGCTGCCCACCCGCGCCACCTCCGGCCCGTCGGGATCGGCATAGGCGCTGGCGAAATCCGCGAAGCTGACGCCGATCATGGGGTGTTCCGGGTCCTCGTCATCGTCGCGCAGGCGAAAGCGATACCAGCTGCGCAGCCAGCCGATCGGCTCGCGCATCAGGGCGATGGTGGTGAATTTCTCGCCGGTGGCCGAATGCAGCCAGGGCTCTATATGGCGTCGATAGGTCTGCAGGTCGGCATGTTTCAGCGCGGCCGGGCGCTGGACGGCGACATTGGCCAGGGCTTCAAGCGCGGATTCCACCGCGGTGGACCCGGCCTTGGGTGTCGCGAGGAAGACCAGCCGCCTTTCCCAGAAGATCAGCATTTTCCAAATACTTTCAGCCGTTGCGGCATGCGCGCCGGGATAGCCATCCGCCCTGCGGCTGTAAACCGTTTCTTAATCCTTTCGCGGCAGTCTGGGGCAGGAGGTCGCGATGCGGCCTCTGATTCGCCAACCAGGACTTGCATTTCGGCGCAATAGGGCGCAGATAAGAACAACCCGTGAACAAAATGGCGGGCGGGCGCTGATTGCCCCGGATGGCGGGGTGTGAAATAAGCATGAGGACCGCATGGCAGGGGCAACACTTTTCGACATGAACGACAAGCGATCCGCAGACAAGCAGAAGGCGCTGGACAGCGCGCTGGCCCAGATCGAACGGCAATTCGGCAAGGGCTCGATCATGAAGCTGGGCGCCGACAGTCCGGTGGCCGAGATCGAGGCGACCTCGACCGGCTCGCTGGGGCTCGACATCGCCCTGGGGATCGGCGGCCTGCCCAAGGGCCGGATCATCGAGATCTTCGGCCCGGAAAGCTCGGGCAAGACCACGCTGACGCTGCATGTCGTGGCCGAGGAGCAGAAGAAGGGCGGCGTCTGCGCCTTCGTCGATGCCGAACATGCGCTGGACCCGCAATATGCCAAGAAGCTGGGCGTCAACCTGGACGAGCTCTTGATCAGCCAGCCCGACACCGGCGAACAGGCGCTGGAGATCGTGGATACGCTGGTGCGCTCGGGCGCGGTCAGCCTGGTCGTGGTCGATTCGGTGGCGGCGCTGACGCCCAAGTCCGAGATCGAGGGCGATATGGGCGACATGCAGATGGGCAGCCAGGCCCGGCTGATGAGCCAGGCGATGCGCAAGCTGACCGCCAGCATCGGGCGGTCGAACTGCATGGTGATCTTCATCAACCAGATCCGCATGAAGATCGGCGTGATGTTCGGCAACCCCGAGACCACCACCGGCGGCAACGCCCTGAAATTCTACGCCTCGGTGCGCCTGGATATCCGCCGCACCGGCTCGATCAAGGACCGAGACGAGGTGGTCGGCAACTCGACCCGGGTCAAGGTGGTCAAGAACAAGGTGGCGCCGCCCTTCCGCCAGGTCGAGTTCGACATCATGTATGGCGAGGGCATCTCGAAGGTCGGCGAACTGATCGACCTCGGCATCAAGGCCGGCGTGGTCGAGAAATCGGGCAGCTGGTATTCCTATGGCGATGAGCGCATCGGCCAGGGCCGCGAGAATGCCAAGCAATATCTGCGCGACAATCCCGACGTGGCCTATGCCATCGAGGACAAGATCCGTGCCAGCCACGGCCTGGATTTCGGGGCTGCGGAGGATGGCGACGAGGCGCTGACCGAGGATTGATCCCGGACCGACCCGGCGGGCATCGGTGGCTTCCGACAGGGCTTGCATGCGGTGCGCAGGGAAGTTCCCGTGCATTTCCATCGCCAAGGGGGCTTTGCCCCCACGCCTCACGCGCCCCTCGACGGGGCGCATGAGTCGCTCCCCCAGGATATTTGCCCAAGAGAGATGCCGGGAGGCCGCCCGGCCACGCGGGATTGCTGGACAGCCGCCATGGCTGGGGCTAGACCGGGCGGCAAACCGGTTCTGGCCGGAAAAACCGCTTTGCGATGAAGGCCCGATATGCCCAGCTTGAATGAGATCCGCTCAACCTTCCTGAACTATTTCGAACGCAACGGCCATCGCGTCGTCGACTCGAGCCCGCTGGTGCCGCGAAACGACCCGACGCTGATGTTCACCAATTCGGGCATGGTGCAGTTCAAGAACCTGTTCACCGGCGTCGAGACGCGGGACTACAAGCGCGCCACCACCGCACAGAAATGCGTGCGGGCCGGCGGCAAGCACAACGACCTGGACAATGTCGGCTATACCGCGCGCCACCATACCTTCTTCGAGATGCTGGGGAATTTCAGCTTCGGCGACTATTTCAAGGACGGCGCCATCCCCTTTGCCTGGGAGCTTCTGACCAAGGATTTCGGCATTCCCAAGGACAAGCTGCTGGTCACCGTCTATCACACCGACGACGAGGCGGCGGAGATCTGGAAGAAGGTCGCGGGGCTTCCCGATGACCGCATCATCCGTATTCCGACCAGCGACAATTTCTGGCAGATGGGTCCGACCGGTCCCTGCGGTCCCTGCACCGAGATCTTCTATGACCACGGTGAGCAGATCTGGGGCGGTCCGCCCGGCAGCGCCGATGAGGACGGCGACCGCTTCATCGAGATCTGGAATCTGGTCTTCATGCAGAACGAGCAGTTCGAGGATGGCTCGATGCGCGCGCTCGACATGCAGTCGATCGACACCGGCATGGGGCTGGAGCGGATCGGCGCGCTTCTGCAGGGCAAGCATGACAATTACGACACCGACCTGATGCGGAGCCTGATCGAGGCCAGCGCGCATGCGACCAGCGCCGACCCGGACGGTCCCGGCAAGGTGCATCATCGCGTCATCGCCGATCACCTGCGCTCGACCAGCTTCCTGATCGCCGACGGGGTGATGCCCTCGAACGAGGGGCGCGGCTATGTGCTGCGCCGCATCATGCGCCGCGCCATGCGGCATGCGCATATGCTGGGCGCCAAGGACCCGGTGATGCATCGGCTGGTGCCCTCGCTGGTGCGCGAGATGGGTGCCGCCTATCCCGAGCTCGGCCGCGCCCAGGCGCTGATCGAGGAGACGCTGAAGCTGGAGGAGACCCGCTTCAAGCAGACGCTGGACCGCGGCTTGCGGCTCTTGGACGACGAGCTCGCGAAGCTGCCCGAGGGGGCGAACCTGCCGGGCGAGGCGGCGTTCAAACTTTACGACACCTATGGCTTCCCGCTGGACCTGACCCAGGACGCGCTGCGCGAAAAGGGCCGCGCGGTCGATACCGCCGGCTTCGACGCCGCCATGGCCGAGCAGAAGGCCAAGGCGCGCGCCGCCTGGGCCGGCTCGGGCGAGACCAAGGATGCCGCGATCTGGTTCGATATCGCCGAAGAGCACGGCGCCACCGAATTCCTGGGCTATGACACCGAGATCAGCGAGGGCCAGATCCTGGCCCTGGTGCAGGACGGCGCCGCGGTGGATGCGGCCTCCGAGGGCCAGCAGGTGCAGATCGTGGTGAACCAGACGCCCTTCTATGCCGAAGCCGGCGGCCAGGTCGGCGATACCGGCCTGATCAAGACCGAGACCGGCGCGGCGCGCGTCACCGACACCAAGAAGTCGGGCGGCGTCTTCATCCATATCGCCGAGGTGACGCTGGGCACGATCCAGCGCGGCCAGGGGGCGCAGCTTTCCGTCGATCACGACCGCCGCAGCGCCATCCGTGCCAACCATTCGGCCACGCATCTGCTGCACGAGGCGCTGCGCCGCGCCTTGGGCGAGCATGTCGCGCAGCGCGGCAGCCTGAACGCGCCGGACCGGCTGCGCTTCGACTTCAGCCATGCCAAGGCGATGACACCCGAGGAGCTGGCCCAGGTCGAACGCGAGGTGAATGATTTCATCCGCCAGAACAGCCCGGTCGAGACCCGGATCATGTCCCCCGACGATGCCCGCGCCCTGGGCGCCCAGGCGCTGTTCGGCGAGAAATACGGCGACGAGGTGCGCGTGGTCTCGATGGGCGAGTTGGCGGGCTCGGGCAAGGGCACCGGCGGCCAGACCTATTCGCTGGAGCTGTGCGGCGGCACCCATGTCGCGCGCACCGGCGATATCGGCATGTTCGCGCTGACCGGCGAGACCGCCTCGGCCGCCGGCATCCGCCGCATCGAGGCGCTGACCGGCCAGGCGGCGATGGACGAATTGCGTCGCGTGGACGCCGAGCTTTCCGAAATTGCCGGCATCGTCAAGGCGCAGGCCGGCGACGTGGTGAACAAGGTCCGCGCCCTGGCCGATGAGCGCAAGGCGCTGGCCAACGAGGTGGCGCAGCTCAAGCGCCAGCTGGCGATGGGCGGCGGGTCCGAGGACAAGCCCAAGGACATCAACGGCATCAAGCTGATCGCCCGGCGCGTCGAGGGCGTGACCGGCAAGGAGCTGGGCCCGCTGGTCGATGAGATGAAGTCGCGGCTCGGCTCCGGCGCCGTGGTGGTGCTGGCCGAGGCGGACGGCAAGGCGACGGTGGCGGCGGGCGTCACCCCCGACCTGACCGGCCGGATCAGCGCCGTCGAACTGGTGCAGACCGCGACCGCGGCGCTTGGCGGCAAGGGCGGCGGTGGCCGTCCCGACCGCGCCCAGGGCGGGGCGCCCAGCCTTGCCGCGGCCGATAGCGCCATCTCGGCCGTCGAAACCCTGATCGGAGAGAAAGCATGACCGCCTTGTGGATCGCCCATGTGACCGTGACCGACCCCGATGCCTATGGCGAATATGCCCGGCTGGCGGGGCCGGCGATCGCCGCGCATGGCGGGGTGTTCCTGGCCCGCGGTTCGCGCTACGTGCAGCTTGAAGGCAAGGAGCGCGCCCGCAATGTCGTGGCGCGCTTCCCCAGCGTCGAGGATGCGGTGGCCTGCTACCGCTCGGCCGAGTATCAGGCGGCGCTGGACCATGCCCGGGATGCGGCCGAACGCGACCTTGTGATCGTGGAAGAAAACCCCGCCTGAGACTTTTTGGTGATTCGTCAGGCTTTTCGTGCTAGCCCTAGGAAAAAGCGCGGAAAGGGGCAGGATAATGTGCCGCTGGGCAGCCTATGTCGGCAGTCCGATCTATCTTGAGGATGTCATCTGCCGGCCCGGCCATTCGCTGGTCCGGCAAAGCCACGGGGCGACCCGCTGTCACACCCCGGTCAATGCCGACGGCTTCGGCATCGCCTGGTATGGCGAGCGCGAGGAGCCGGGCCTTTACCGCGACATCATGCCGGCCTGGTCGGACAGCAACCTGCGCAGCCTGACCGCCACGGTGAAATCGCACCTGTTCCTGGCGCATGTGCGGGCCTCGACCGGCACGGCGACCAGCCGCAACAATTGCCATCCTTTCGTCGTCGGCAAATGGTGCTTCATGCATAACGGCCAGTTCGGCGGCTACGACGGCTATCGCCGCCATGCCGAGGTGCTGATCCCCGACGAGCTCTATCCGCATCGCAAGGGCGCCACCGACAGCGAGGCGCTGTTCCTGATGGCCCTGGGCGAGGGGCTGGAGGACGACCCCGCCGGCGCCATGGCCCGCGCCACCGCGAAATTCGAGGCACTGGCCCGGCAAAAGGGCGCGGCGCCGCATGTGCGGCTGACGGCGGCCTTCTCGGATGGGACCAGACTCTATGCCCTGCGCTATGCCAGCGACGAACATGCGCCGACCTTGTTCCACCGCTGGTCCGACACGCGCGGCGGCCGCGCGGTGGTCTCGGAACCGCTTGAGAGCGACGAAACCGGCTGGCTGGAGGTGCCGGCGCAAAGCTTCTGCATCTTCGACGGCGCCGAGGTGACACTCACGCCTTTCCGGCCGGGGCCGCTGCGCGCCGTCGCCTGAGCCACGAAACCCCCCGCGAAAGTCGGCGCCATCCGCCTTGCGACGGCCCGGAACCCGGTGGGGCTGCTTGCCCCGGCCGGAAAGGCATCGCAGCCGGCCAGCTGTGCCAAGCCGGACCTCCTCCGGAGGCGGCCGTAACCCGCGGCGATGGGAATGGGGCGATGTCGGCCAAGGCCGGCCGGTGGCCGGGCGCCTTTCTCCGGTCTCTTCTCTGTTGCCCAAATACCCTCAGCCACGGTGCAGGTGCAGCGTCCGTGCCGGGCTCGCGCGGCCGGATCGTTCACGGGTCAGCGCAGGGCCAGCCCGCCCTCGCGCAGCAGGAAATCCACGATCTCGCGGACCCCCTTGCCATGCCGCAATTGCGCCATGACGAAGGGCCGCGTGCCCCGCGCCGCCCGTGCATCGCTTTCCAGCAGCGCCAGATCCACCCCGACATGCGGCGCAAGGTCGGTCTTGTTCACCACCAGCAGGTCGGATCGGGCCAGCCCCGGCCCGCGCTTCCTGGGGATGTCCTGCCCGGCAGTGGTGTCGATGACATAGATCGTCAGATCGGCGAGCTCGGGCGAGAAGGTCGCGGCCAGGTTGTCGCCGCCCGATTCGATCAGGATCAGCGCCAACTCGGGGAAGGCGGTGCGCAGATCGGCCACGGCGGCCAGGTTGATGCTGGCATCCTCGCGGATCGCGGTATGCGGGCAGCCGCCGGTCTCGACGCCGCGGATGCGCTCGGCCGGGAGCACCTGGGCGCGCATCAGCGCCTCGGCATCCTCGCGGGTATAGATGTCATTGGTGATGACCGCCATGGACAGGCGCGGCGCCAGCGCCCGGGCCAGCTGCTCGGTCAGGGTGGTCTTTCCGGCGCCGACCGGGCCGCCGATGCCGACGCGCAAAGGTCCGTTCATCATGTGCGGAAGATCCTTACCTCCAGGGTTTCATGCCGCATCGCCGCCAGATCGGCGCCGAAGCAGCAGCTTTCCAGCCGGTCGCGCCCGGCCGTCGCGGCTTCGGCCGCAAGCGCGGCGATCAGGGGATGCAGGCGGGAAAGCGCCGCCTGCGCCTCGGCCTGGCCCAGCGGCAGGAAGCGCGTCGCGGCCGAGATCAGGTTCGCGGCGAAGGCGTGCAGGTAATGCGCGATCACCTCTTCGGCCGGCAGGGTCAGTCGGCGCGCGGCCTCACCCACCGCGACGGGCAGCGGCCGCGCCGGCAGCGTCGCGGCCGAAAGCGCCGAGACGGTGGCGGCAAAGGCGCGGCCCTGGTCCGCGGTTTCCGCCAGCCGCTCGGCTGAGCCGGCCAAGGCACGGGCAAGATCCGCGATCTCCTCGGCATCCTCGCCGCGCAGCACCAGCGCCAGCAGCACCGCGTCGAGCCGGCCGCCGCCATGGCGCAGCACATCCGCGACCCAGTCCGAAACCGCATCGGCGTCCCGCACGCCCTCGGCCATCGCCTGTTCCAGCCCGTGCGAATAGGCGAAGCCGCCGGTGGGGAAGGCCGGCGACAGCCATTGGATCAGCGACAGGCGGTCCAGCGCGGACATCGGCTAATGCGCATGGTCATGGCCCATGGTGCGGCCATGGCCATAGGCGCCGCCCTCGGGGGCAAAGGGCGCCATGGTCGGGGTGATGCGGGCGCCGAGGCCGCGCAGCATGGCCTCCAGCACATGATCGGCGCGGATCAGCAGGTGGTCGGGCTCGATCTGGCAGGGGGTGTGGCGGTTGCCGATATGCCAGGCGAGGCGGGGCAGCGGCCCCTCGATGCGCAGGCAGGGCTCCAGCGCGGCGGCGATGCCGACCAGACGCCCGTCCTCCAGCTGCAATGCGTCGCCGGGATCAAGGCTGACCGTCTGGGGCAGGTCGACCAGAAAGGACAGCCCGCCGCGCGAGGTCAGGCGCTTGCGGCGCAGGAAGCGGCCCTCGTAGTCGAGGACCACCGTGTCGTCGGCGGGGGTCGCGCGAAGCACCGCGACGGCCCGCAACGGCAGGGGCGCGCTCATCGCGGCGCCCCCTTGCAGGTCAGAACCAGATGCGGTCGCTGAAGACGTAATGCACGATCCGGTCGCGGGTGATGCCCATCCGGGCCAGTTCGGCGTCGGATTTCGCCTCCAGCGCCTCGATCTCGGCACGGCGCGAATGCTTCTCGATATAGGCCTCGGTTCCGCGCGCGAACCGCTTGAGGAATGCGTCGAACAGTTCCGGCAGGCGGGGCGAGAAGATGTTGGTCGAGATGGTAGCCATTGGAAACCCTTTCGGTATTGGCGAATGGTTTCCTCCCCTGGCGTCGAATGTAGGTCTGTTTCGCGGTCATCACCATGGCTTCTTTTGCAATGCTGCATTGCAGCGGGGGCGTAAGCGGCTTTCAGAACAGGAAATATCTTTGCGCCAGCGGCAGTTCGGTGGCGGGCTGGCAGGCCAGAAGCTCGCCATCCGCCCGCACCTCGTAGGTTTCGGGGTCCACCTCGATCAGCGGTGTCGCGTCGTTCAGCCGCATGTCGGCCTTGCCGATGCCGCGCGTATCCCGCACCGCCACCGCCGCTTTCAGCATCCCCTCGGCGCAGCCGGCATCCAGCCCGGCCCGGCTGACGAAGGTCGTGCCCGAGGCATGCCGCGCCCGGCCCATCGCGCCCCACATCGGCCGCATATACATGGGCTGCACCGGGATCGAGCCGTTCGGATCGCCCATCTGCGCCCAGGCGATCATGCCGCCGACCAGCACCATTTCCGGCTTGGCGCCGAACATGGCGGGGTCCCAGATCACCAGATCGGCGCGCTTGCCCGGCTCGACGCTGCCGATCTCATGGCTGATGCCATGCGCGATGGCGGGGTTGATGGTGTATTTCGCCACGTAGCGCCGGGCGCGCAGGTTGTCGTTCCGGCCCGTCTCTCCGGCCAGCCGCCCGCGCTGCAGCTTCATCTTGTGCGCGGTCTGCCAGGTCCGCGTCACCACCTCTCCCACCCGGCCCATGGCCTGGCTGTCGGAGGAGATCACTGAAAAGGCGCCCATGTCGTGCAGGATGTCCTCGGCCGCGATCGTCTCGCGGCGGATGCGGCTTTCGGCGAAGGCCACGTCCTCGGGCACGCGCTTGTCGAGGTGATGGCAGACCATCAGCATGTCCAGATGCTCCTCGACCGTGTTGGCGGTAAAGGGGCGGGTCGGATTGGTCGAGCTGGGGATGACGTTCGGCGCACCGACCAGCCGGATGATGTCCGGCGCATGGCCGCCGCCCGCGCCCTCGGTGTGGAAGGCGTGGATGGTGCGGCCCTTGATCGCCGCCAGCGTGTGCTCGACAAAGCCGGATTCGTTCAGCGTGTCGGTATGGATCGTCACCTGCACGTCCATCGCATCGGCGACGGTCAGGCAGCAGTCGATGGCGGCCGGGGTGGTGCCCCAGTCCTCGTGCAGCTTCAGCGTGGCGGCGCCGGCGCGGACCATCTCCTCCAGCGCCTCGGGGCGCGAGGCATTGCCCTTGCCCGAGATCAGCATGTTCACCGGCACCGAATCCATCGCCATCAGCATCCGCCGGATGTGCCAGGGCCCCGGCGTGCAGGTGGTGGCCAGCGTGCCATGCGCCGGGCCGGTGCCGCCGCCCAGCATGGTGGTGATGCCCGAGGCGATGGCGTCCTCGACCTGCTGCGGGCAGATGAAATGGATATGCGCATCCATGCCGCCGGCGGTGACGATGCGGCCCTCGGCGGCGATGATCTCGGTGCCGGGGCCGATCACCAGCGTCACGGCCGGCTGGGTATCGGGATTGCCGGCCTTGCCGATGCCGTGGATGCGCCCGTCGCGCAGGCCGATATCGGCCTTGTAGATGCCGGAATGGTCAAGGATCAGCGCATTGGTGATGACGGTGTCCATGGCCCCCTCAGCGTGGCTGGCCTGCGACTGGCCCATGCCGTCGCGGATCACCTTGCCGCCGCCGAACTTGACCTCTTCGCCATAGGTGGTCAGGTCGCGCTCGACCTCGATGACGATCTCGGTATCGCCCAGCCGCAGGCGGTCGCCGGTGGTCGGGCCATACATCTGCGCATAGTCGCCGCGGGAAATGGTCAGCGCCATGATCCTCTCCTTAATCCAGCGGGCCCATGACCGTGCCGTTGAAGCCATGGACCGCGCGCCGGCCGGCAAGCGGGATCAGCCGCACCTCGCGCCGCTGGCCCGGCTCGAAGCGGACGGCGGTGCCGGCGGCGATGTCCAGCCGCATGCCGCGCGCCGCCGCCCGGTCGAAATCGAGCCCCGGATTGGTCTCGGCGAAATGGTAGTGGCTGCCGACCTGCACCGGCCGGTCGCCGGTATTGGCGACCATCAGCGTGATCGCCTCGCGCCCGGCGTTCAGGACGATCTCGCCCTCGGCCGGAAAGAGTTCGCCCGGGATCACGGCAGCACCGCCAGCGCGACGCCCGCCGCCGCCGTCGCCGCGCCCAGCAGGCGCGTGGCGCCCAGCCGGCCAAGCGCGATCCCTGCCAGATGCAGCGCCGCGGTCGCCAGCACGAAGCCCGCCGCATAGGCGGCAAGACCCGAGGCCGGCCCCTCGGCCCCATGCGCATGGCCGTGCATCAGGCCGAAGACAGCCACCACCGGCAAGGCAAAGCCCAGCGAGGGCCGCAGCGCCAGCGCCACGGCAAGGCCGAGGATGACGGACGAAGCCAGGATCATCGGCTCGACCGCCGGCAGGGGCAGGCCCGCCGCCCCCAGCGCGCCGCCGGCCAGCATGGCGGCGACGAAGCATAGCGGCAGCGCCCAGAGGCCCCGCCGGTCCGCCGCCGTCGCGGCCCATAGCCCGACTGCAACCATCGCCAGCACATGGTCGGTGCCGCCCAGGGGGTGCATCCAGCCCTCGGCGAAGGGCGCGGCATGGCCGACATGGCCGGGATGGGCAAAGGCCGCCGTCGGCATCAGCAGCAGGGGAAGGATAGGTTTCATGGCAGCCTCTCAGCGGATGGGATCGTGGACGGTGACCAGCTTGGTGCCGTCCGGAAAGGTGGCCTCGACCTGCACGGAATGGATCATCTCGGGGATACCCTCCATGCATTGCTCGCGGGTGATGACATGGGCGCCGGCCTCCATCAGCTCGGCGACCGTGCGGCCGTCGCGCGCGCCCTCGACCACGAAATCCGAGATCAGCGCGATGGCCTCGGGGTGGTTCAGCCTGACGCCGCGGGCCAGCCGGGCGCGCGCCACCATGGCGGCGACCGAGACGAGCAGCTTTTCCTTTTCGCGGGGACTCAGGTTCATCTTGGGCTTCCTTCAGATTTGCCAGACGCGGGGCAGGGGGCCGGGCCGGATCGCCCGGATCAGCCGCATCAGCGCCTGCCGCAGCTCCCAGCCATCCGGGGCCATCAGCCGCGCCACGAGCTTGCCGTCGAAGGCGCTGGCGGCGCCGTCCGCGCCAAGCGCATCCCGCGCCCGCCCCAGGCGGTCGGCGGCGTCGGGGGCCACCAGCACCAGCGTCGCAAAGGCGCGGCATCCGGCTAGCATCGCCGGCCCGCATCCGGCCAGCGCGGCATCGGTGATGCGCAGGTTCTCGACAAAGACCGGCCGGCCGTCGCGGCTGATGCGGCGCCGGTCGCTCAGGTCCAGCCGCGTCACCGTCTCGCCCATGGCCGCGCGGCCCAGCACCAGCACCTCGGCCCAGAGGCAGCTGGCCGTGCCGGCCAGCGCCACCTCCTGCTCGCGCACCAGCGCGGCGCGGTCGAACAGGATCGTCTCCTGTGGCAGCAGGTCCAGATGCGCGCCGTCCGCCACCGCATAGCGCGCTTGCACCCCCGCGCGCCCGGTCACCGAGCGATAGGCGCGCTCGGCCGTCTGGGTCGTCACCACCAGCCGCGTGCCCGGCCCTTGCCCGACCGCGATCTCCATCCGGTCGCCGCCGGTCAGCCCGCCCGAAGTGTTCAGCAGCACCAGCTCGCAGCCCCCTGCGGGCGGCAGCATGGCCTTGCCGCTGCCGGACTGGTGCAGCCGCTCCAGCCGAGTCGTGCCGCCGCGCAGCGCGAATCCGGCGCGGACACGCCCTTGGGCGCGGGGAAGCTGGCAGGGGATCGTCTGGTGCAGCATCGGGACCTCTTTGCCCGAAGCATCGGCAGAGCCGCGCCGCGACTGCAAGGAAAGGCACCAGATCCGCCGGCCCGATCCCCGATCTGCGCGAAATCGGGGCAGGCTGGGCATTTCGCAGGCAGGGCGGAATGCGCTTCCCCCCAAGGGCTTCGGCCATTATACGGTTCGCGGCATTCATGACCGCAAGGGGAAGCACAATGGCCAATGTGGTGGTCGTCGGCGCGCAATGGGGCGACGAGGGCAAGGGCAAGATCGTCGACTGGCTGTCGGAACGCGCCGATGTGATCGCGCGCTTCCAGGGCGGCCACAACGCCGGCCACACGCTGGTCATCGGCAATCAGGTCTTCAAGCTGTCGCTCCTGCCCTCGGGCATCGTGCGCAAGGGCAAGATGGCGGTCATCGGCAACGGTGTGGTGCTGGACCCCTGGTCGCTGTTCGCCGAAATCGACAAGCTGGCCGCGCAGGGGGTCGAGATCAGCCCGGAAAACCTGATGATCGCGGAAAACACCCCGCTGATCCTGTCGCTGCATCAGGACCTCGACAAGCTGCGCGAGGAAGCTGCCGGTGCCAGCAAGATCGGCACCACCGGCCGCGGCATCGGTCCCGCCTATGAGGACAAGGTCGGCCGCCGCAGCATCCGCGTCGCCGACCTTGGCGACGAGGAGACGCTGGACTCGCGCCTCGACCGCCTGCTCGCCCATCACGACGCCCTGCGCCAGGGCCTCGGCGCCGCGCCCATCGACCGGGCGGAGCTGCGCGCCAGGCTGCTGGAAATCGCCCCGAAACTGCTGCAATACGCCCAGCCGGTCTGGAAGGTGATGAACGACTACCGCAAGGCCGGCAAGCGCATCCTGTTCGAGGGCGCGCAGGGCAGCCTGCTCGACATCGATTTCGGCACCTATCCCTATGTGACCAGCTCGACCACCATGTCGGGCATGGCGGCCAGCGGCACCGGGCTCGGCCCCTCGGCCATCGGCTTCGTGCTGGGCATCGTCAAGGCCTATACCACCCGCGTCGGCGAAGGCCCGTTCCCGACCGAGCTCGACGATGCCGACGGCCAGCGCCTGGGCGAGCGCGGCCATGAATTCGGCACCGTCACCGGCCGCAAGCGCCGCTGCGGCTGGTTCGATGCGGTGCTGGTGCGCCAGACCTGCGCCATCTCGGGCGTGGACGGCATCGCGCTGACCAAGCTCGACGTGCTGGACGGCTTCCAGACGCTCAAGATCTGCACCGGCTACGAAGTGGACGGCCAGCATTACGACCACCTGCCCACCGCCGCGGCGCTGCAGGCCCGCGCGAAACCCGTCTACGAGGAGATGGAGGGCTGGCAGGATTCGACGCAGGGCGCGCGCAGCTGGGCCGACCTGCCGGCCAATGCGATCAAATACGTCCGCCGCATCGAGGAATTGATCCAGTGCCCCGTCGCGCTGCTCTCGACCTCGCCCGAGCGCGACGATACCATCCTCGTGACCGATCCCTTTGCGGACTGACGCGGGCTGACATGGACCTCAAGACGCGCAAACGCTGGTCGCTGGTGATCCTGCTGGTCGGGCTGCCGCTCTATATCGTGGTGGCGGTGAGCCTGGTGAACTGGATGGACCGGAGCTGGGGCCGCCAGCCGATCCTGGTCGAGCTTGCGGTCTATGTGGCCCTGGGCATCCTCTGGGCGCTGCCCTTCCGCAAGGTCTTCTCCGGCATCGGCAAGGGCGAATGAGGTTCACCAGCGCCCGCCCGGTCACGCTGATCGGCGGCGCGCCGGTCAGCCGCGCCGACCTGCAGCAGGCGCTGCGGCTCGCGCCGGTGGTGGCCGCCGCGGACAGCGGCGCCGATACCGCGCTGAGCCACGGGCTGATGCCGGCGGCGGTCTGGGGCGATTTCGACAGCATCTCGGCCCGCGCCCGGGCCGAGATCCCGGCCGAAAACCAGCATCCCATCGCCGAGCAGGACAGCACCGATTTCGAGAAATGCCTCTCCCGGCTCGGTGCGCCCTTCATCATTGCGCTGGGTTTCTCGGGCGCGCGCCACGATCATTTCCTCTCGGCGCTCGGCGTGCTCGCCCGCCGCATCGGCCCGCCCTGCATCCTGATCGCCGGCGAGGACGCGATCACCCTCGCCCCCCCGCATCTCGCGCTGGACCTCGCCCCCGGCACCCGGGTCTCGCTGTTCCCGATGGGCCCGGCCTCGGGCAGCTCGACCGGCCTGAAATGGCCCATCGACGGGCTGGCCTTCGCGCCGGCCGGACGCAGCGGCACCTCGAACGAAGCCACGGGCCCGGTCACGCTGGAATGCGAGGGCCCGATGCTCCTGATCCTGCCGCGCGCGGAACTGCCGCGCCTGGCCGCGGCGCTCTAGGCTTCTTTGCTCGCCAAATACCCATGCAACCGCGCCGTTCAGCGCTTGCGGATCCGCGGGTCCATGGCATCGCGCAACCCGTCGCCGATATAGTTCACCGACAGCACCGTCAGCGAGATCAGCAGCCCCGGCAGCACCACCCGCCAGGGATACATCTGCATCTGGTCCACCGCGTCGTAAAGCAGCCGCCCCCAGGTCGGGAAATCCGGCGGGAAGCCCAGCCCCAGGAAGGACAGCGCGCTTTCGGTGATGATCGCCGTGGCGATGCCCAGCGTCGCCGCCACCACGATGGGCGAGACCACGTTGGGCAGCACATGGCGCAGGATCATCCGCGGCGCCGGCGTGCCGATGGATTTCGCCGCCAGGATGAACTCGCGCTCCTTCAGGCCCAGCACTTCGCCGCGCACGATGCGCGCGGTCTGCATCCACGAGGTGACGCCGATGGCGCCGACGATCAGCAGGAAGGTGCCGCCCGCCGGGCCCATCGCCTTGCCCAAAGGCTCGCGGAACAGCGTCACCATCAGAAGCAGCAGCGGCAGCAGCGGCAGGGCCAGGAACAGCTCGGTCAGCCGCATCAGCGGCGCGTCGAGCCGGCGGAAATAGCCCGAGCTGATGCCGATCAGGCTGCCCAGGCTCAGCGCGATCGCCATGGCGGTCAGCCCCACCGCCAGCGAGACCTGCCCCCCCGCCATCAGCCGGGCCAGCAGGTCGCGGCCCAGCTGGTCGGTGCCCAGCGGATGCGCGGCGCTGAAGCCCTGGTTGCGGGCGCGGATGTCGACGAAGGTCGGCTCGATGGTCCAGACCAGCGGCCCGACGGCCACGAACAGGATGATCGCCACGAACAGCACCAGCGCCACCATGGCGCCGCGATGGCTGCGGAACTGCCGCCAGATGTCGCGCCACTGGCTGCGGGCCGGGGCCTCGGGCGTTGGGGCGGCCGGTGGCAGCGCCTCGGCCCCCGGTGCCGCGGCATTGACCGCGCTTTCCTCGATCAGCAGCCGGTCAGTCATAGCGGATCCTCGGGTCCAGCACGCCATAGAGCAGGTCGGCGATCAGGGTGAAGGTGACGATCAGCACCGCGAAGATGAAGGTCAGCGTCATCACCATCGGGATGTCGTTGGCGTTGATCGCCAGGATCAGCAATTGCCCCAGCCCGTTCACCTTGAACACCTGCTCGGTGATGATGGCGCCGCCGAAGACCGCCGGCAGACCCAGCGCGATCACCGTGACCACCGGGATCAGCGAATTGCGCAGCACGTGCTTCAGCACTACGACGCGCTCGGACAGGCCCTTGGCGCGGGCGGTACGCACGTAATCCTGCCGCAGGTTGTCCAGCATGGAGGCGCGCATGAAGCGGCTGATCTGCGCGGCGTTGTAAAGCGCCAGCACCGTGACCGGCATCACCATCTGCCGCACCTGCTGGGCGAAGCTGTCCCAATCCGTCACCCGCAAGGTGGTGTCGTAGATCGACGGGAACCATTGCAGCTTGATGCCGAAGACGATGATCAGCACCACCCCGGTGAAGAAGGTCGGCAGCGAGAAGCCGACCATCGACACGAAGGTGCCGATCTGGTCGAACCAGCTATATTGCTTGTAGGCCGAGACGATGCCGATCGGGATCGCGATCAGCACCCCGATCAGGTAGGACATGCCGACGACGGTCAGCGTCTGCGGCAGCCGCTGCGCGATCACGTCGAAGACCGGGCTGCGGCTCTGGAAGCTGATGATGCGCTGCATGCCTTCGCTGAACCCGGTGCCGAAGGCGCGGTCGAACCAGTGAAGCGGCTCGACCCAGAAGAACTGCTTCAGCCACAGCACATAGCGGATATACCAGGCCTGCCCCAGCCCCAGCGCCTCGCGCATCCGCTCCTTGACCTCGGGCGGCACGGTCAGCGGCACGTCGCCCAAGGGATCGCCGGGCGAGGCTTCCAGCAGCAGGAAGATCACCAGCGAGATGAACAGCAGCGTCGGGATTGCCAGCAAGAGCCGGCGCAGGGCGAAACTCAGCATGGCGATCCTTTCGCGCTCACGGCTTTTTCCTCACTCGACGCGGCTCCAGCCGGCGACGTTCCACAGCTGCCCCTCCCAGCCGTTCGGGGCGACGCCCCGCAGGCTGCCCGCATGGGCCGAGACCATGCCGCGATGCACCAGCGGCAGCAGGTAATTGCCCTCGGCGGTCAGCGTGTCGGTCAGGCGTTTCGCGATCTCCTGCCGCTGTTCCGGCTCGGCGCTGCGATGCAGCTCGGCGATGCCCGCGTCATAGGCCTTGTCGCAGAAGCGCACGGAATTGTTGCCCTGCCACTGGTTTTCCGCCGAGGGGATGCGCGAGCAGACGAACTTGTTCAGGAACGAGGCAGGGTCGGGGATATAGAAGGCATCGGTGAACATCTGCGCATCGGCATAGAATTTCTGCTGCGAATCGGGATTGCCCGGATCGCCGCCGAAGAAGGCCGCGCCGTCCACCGCCTTCAGCTCGGTCTCGACGCCGATCTCGGACCACCATTGCTTGACCAGCGCCTGCACGTCCTGGCGCACCGGGTTCACCGTGGTCTGGAACACGAGCGACAGCCGATGACCGTCCTTTTCACGCACGCCGTCGCCGCCCGGCAGCCAGCCGGCCTGGTCCAGCGCCGCTTTCGCGCCCTCGATGTCCTGCGCCAGGCATTCGTCGCGTCCCGAGGCATAGGCGGCCGGCACCGGCACGATGGTGCAGGTCGGCTTGCCGGCCGGGCCATAGGTCAGCTCGGCCAGCAGCGGCCGGTCGATGGCCATGGACAGCGCCCGGCGCACCGCCGGATCGCCCAGGACCGGATGCGGATGCGCGGCGGTGGACCGCTCGCCCTCGGGCAGGTCCGAGCTGGGATCGGTCTGGTTCAGCTCGATCCGCTCGACCATCGAGCCGAAGCTGGCGACCAGCCTGCCCTTGCCCTGCGCCTCCATCGCCGCCACCGACTCGGGCGGCAGCTGCAGGTTCCAGGCGAAATCGTACTCGCCCGATTCCAGCACCGCCCGCGCCGCCGCCATGGCATCGCCGCCGCCCTTGACCGTCACCCGGTCGAAGGCGGGTTTCGCGGGGTCGCGGTAATGCTGGTTGATCTCGAACACCGCCACGTCGCCGGGCCGGAAATCCGTCACCCGATAGGGGCCGGTGCCGATGGGGCCGAAATTCTGCGCCGTGCAGCTGGCGCCCGCCGCGCCCATGCAGGGCTGGAACTGCGCCTTTTGCAGCACCGGCGTGCGCCCGCCGACGAAGGCTTGCAGGGGCGCATAGCGCGGCGCGTCGAAATTCAGCCGCACCCTCTGCGCATCCAGCGCCTCGACCGAGGCGATGCCCTCGAACTCGGCCAGCACCGCGCAGCCGAAGGCCGGGTCCATGCAATATTCGGCGGTGAACTTCACGTCCTCTGCGGTGACGGGCGAGCCGTCCGACCAGACCAGCCCCGGCTTCAGCCTCCAGGTGACCGAGGTGAAATCCTCGGCGATGCCGCCATTCTCGCGGCTGGGGATCTCGGCCGCCAGCACCGGAACCAGGCTGCCGTCGTCGGCGACGATGGCCAGCGGCTCGATCACCATCGAGGCCGGGTCCACGTCCTTGGCGCCGGTCGACAGATAGGGGTTCAGCACCGTGGCGGCCTGCCAGTAAAGCACGCGCAGCTCGCCGTCGCCGCCGCGTTCGGCCAGGGCGGGCGAAGCGACGGCCAGCGCCAGCGCCGAAACGATCAGTCGGGAAATCATCATGGTCTTTCAGCCTGTTGACGGGTCAGGGGCCGGCCCCCGCGACGGGGCCGGTCTTTCGCCAGCATGGCCTATTGCTTGATGCGATGCCAGTCCGCGACGTTCCACAGCTCGCTGTCCCAGGCGTTCAGCTTGACGCCGCCCAGCGTGTTCGACACGGCCGAGGCGGTGCCGCGATAGACCAGCGGAATGACGGCATTGCTGTCCTTGGTCAGCATGTCGTTCAGCTTGCGACCCATGGCGCCGCGCTCGGCCGGATCGACGATCTGCGTCATCTCGCCGATCAGCCTGTCGAATTCCGGGTCGCAATAGCGGCTGGTGTTCTCGCCCTGCCACTGGTTTTCCGGACCGGGGATCTTGTCGCAGGTCTGGCGCGCCAGATAGGGCTCGGGGTTGTTGCCTTCGAAGTTGTTGGCGTACATCTCGATATCGGCATAGAACTTCTGGAAGGTGTCGGGCGATCCCGCGTCGCCGCCGAAGAACACCGAAGGGTCGACCGTCTTCAGCTCGGTCTCGACGCCGATCTCGGACCACCATTGCTTGATCAGTGCCTGGAAGTCCTGCCGCACCGCGTTGACCGAGGACTGGAACACGAAGCTCAGCCGCTTGCCGTCCTTTTCACGGATACCGCCTGCGCCGGGCGTCCAGCCGGACTCGTCCAGCAGCTTCTTGGCGCCCTCGATGTCCTGGGTCAGGCATTCGGTATTGTCCGAGGCCCAGGCCGCCGGCGCCGGCACCAGGTTGCAGGTCGGCTGGCCGGCCGGGCCATAGCCGAGCTCGGTCAGCAGCTCGCGGTCGATGGCCATGGACAGCGCCTTGCGGACATTGGCATCGGTCAGGATCGGGTGCGGATGCTTGGCGGTGGAGCGTTCGCCCTCGGGCAGGTCCGAGGAGGGATCGGTCAGGTTCACATGGATGCGCTCGACCAGAGAGCCGAAGGCGGCGACGTTCTGGCCCTTGCCGGCCGCCTCCATGCCGGCGATCACGTCGGGGGCCAGCTGGGTGTTCCAGGCATAGTCGAATTCGCCCGTCTCCAGCACGGAACGCGCCGCCGCCGCCGCATCGCCGCCGCCCTTGACCACCAGCCGGGCGAAGGCGGGCTTTTCGGGGTCGCGATATTCCGGGTTCGCCTCGAAGGTGATGGTGTCGTTGGTGCGGAACTCGACCACCTTGAACGGGCCGGTGCCGACGGGGTTGAAGTTCTGCTGGGTGCAGGTCGGGGCCTTCTCGCCGGTGCAGTTCTCGAACTGCGCCTTTTGCAGCACCGGCGACTGCGCCCCCACGAAGGCCGAGAACGGGTCGGGCCGCGGCGAGACGAAGGTGATCTTCACCGTCAGCTCGTCCACCGCCTCGACCTTTTCGACGCCCTCGAACTTCGCCAGCTGCGCGCAGCCGCCCGAGGGGTCCATGCAATAGGCGGCGGTGAAGGCCACGTCCTCGGCGGTGAAGGGGCTGCCGTCGGCCCATTTGATCCCCGGCTTCAGTTTCCAGGTGACGCTTTTCAGGTCCTCGGCGATGCCGCCGTTCTCGACCGAGGGCAGCTCGGCCGCCAGCCGCGGCTCGATGGTGCCCTCGGTGGTGAAGCTCGCCAGCGGCTCAAGCGCGATGGAACTGGCAATGATGTCCTTGGTGCCGGCCGAGAGGTAGGGATTCATCGTCGAGGGTGCCTGCCACATGATGACGTTCACCTGCCCGTCGGCGCCCCGCGCGGCAAAGGCGGCGGGGGTCATGGCGGCGGCAAAGGCGGTGGTTGCCGCCGCGCCCAGCATCAGGGTTTTCAGTTTCATCGCTCTCTCCTGTCGGTGGATCTGCGCGGGACCTCTGGCGCTGCCGGTTCCGGTGGTGTTTTGCCTTCTGCCGTTTCCCCGGTCTTGCTGTCCCTCGGATGCGCCGAGTTTCAGACAGGTCCCGGATGAAAAGCAAGAAACAAGTTCCCGCCCCGCTTTGCGATTGCAATGTGACGGCGGGGCATTAGCCTGAATGCCGCAACAATGGTCGGGCAATGGTCAGGGGGTGCGGATGCTGGACGGAAAGCCGCTGGTCCGGGTCGAGGGATTGCGGGTCGAATTCCAGACCCATGACGGCCCGGTTACCGGGGTCGAGTCGCTGTCCTTCGACATCCGGCCCGGCGAATGCCTTTGCGTGGTGGGCGAATCCGGCTCGGGCAAGTCGGTCAGTTCGCTGTCCTTGATGCGGCTGGTCGAGTTCGGCGGCGGCGAGATCGCCCAGGGCCGGCTGCTTTTCCAGCGCGAGCGGGGCGAAGTCGACCTGGCCAAGGCCCCGCCCGCCGCCATGCGCGACATCCGCGGCAACGAGATCGCGATGATCTTCCAGGAGCCGATGACGGCGCTGAACCCGGTTTTCACCGTGGGCGAGCAACTCTCGGAAGGGCTGATGGTGCATCGCGGCCTGTCGCGGCGCGAAGCCCGCGCCCGGGCGCTGGAGCTTCTGGCCGAGGTGCGCATCCCCGAGCCCGAGCGGCGGCTGCGGCAATACCCGCACGAGCTGTCCGGCGGCATGCGCCAGCGCGTCGTCATCGCCATGGCCATGGCCTGCCGGCCGCGCCTGTTGATCTGCGACGAGCCGACCACGGCGCTGGACGTGACCATCCAGGCCGAGATCCTGGCGCTGATCGACCGGCTGAAGCGCGAAACCGGCATGGCGGTGCTGTTCATCACCCATGACATGGCGGTGGTGGCGCAGATGGCCGACCGCGTCGTGGTCATGTTCCGCGGCAACAAGGTCGAGGAAGGCCCGGTCGAGCAGATCTTCGAGGCCCCGCGCGAGCCCTATACCCAGGCGCTGCTGGCCGCCGTGCCGCGGCTGGGCGAGATGGCCGGCCGCGACGCGCCCGAGCCGATGCGGCTGATGCGCGAAGGGCAGGCGGCCCGGCCCGAGCCGGTCGTCCCCCGCACCCCCGAGCCGCTGCTGGAGGTCAGGCATCTCTGCACCCGCTTCCCGGTCAAGGGCGGCATCCTGCGCCGCACCGTGGCCCAGGTCCATGCGGTCGAGGACGTCAGCTTCACCGTCAATGCCGGCGAGACCCTGTCGCTGGTCGGCGAATCGGGCTGCGGCAAGTCCACCACCGGCCGCTCGATCCTGCGGCTGGTCGAGCCGACATCGGGACAGGTCAGCCTGGGCGGACGCGACATCCTGGCGCTTGGCACCCGCGATCTGCGCAAGGCGCGGCGCGACATGCAGATGATCTTCCAGGATCCTTTCGCCAGCCTCGACCCGCAGATGCGGCTGCTGGACCAGATCGAGGAGCCGATGCTGAACTATGGCATCGGCAACCGCACCGAGCGCCGCGACCGCATCGCCCAGCTCTTCGACCGGGTGGAGCTGCCGCGCGGCTTCATGAAGCGTTACCCGCACGAGATGTCCGGCGGCCAGCGCCAGCGCATCGCCATCGCCCGCGCCCTGGCGCTGGACCCCAAGCTGATCGTGGCGGACGAGGCGGTCTCGGCGCTGGATGTCTCGGTCCAGGCGCAGGTGCTGAACCTGCTGATGGAACTGCAGCGCGACCTGGGCATCTCGATGCTGTTCATCAGCCATGACATGGCGGTGGTCGAGCGGGTCAGCCACCATGTCGCGGTCATGTATCTGGGCCGCATCGTCGAGATCGGCAGCCGCCGGCAGGTGTTCGAGAATCCGCAGCACAGCTATACCCGCCAGCTCATGGCCGCTGTCCCGGTCGCCGATCCGCGCCGCCGCAAGATCAGCGAGGATCTGCGCTTCCGCCCGATCCCCTCGCCGATCCAGCCCATCGGCTACGTCCCGCTGCCCTCGACCTATGCCGAGGTCGCGCCCGGCCATCTGGTGCTGACCGAGCCGGTGACGCATGGCTGAGGCGCGGGCATCGGCGTCGCCTTGCGTATTGCCGGCCTGCACGGCCTTGCGGCGCGGGGCGAAAGGCGTAACCTGCGGGCCGAAGGAGATCGTCACATGCCCGTCAAGAACCGCTTTGCCGAATTGCTGCCCGAGATCACCGCTTGGCGCCGCGACTTTCACCAGAACCCCGAGCTTGACTATCAGGTCCATCGCACCGCCGGCCGGGTGGCCGAGCTGCTGCGCAGCTTCGGCGTGGACGAGGTCACCGAGGGCGTCGGCCGCACCGGTGTGGTCGGCGTCATCAAGGGCCGCAGCGACAGCAGCGGCCGGGTGATCGGGCTGCGCGCCGATATGGATGCGCTGCCGATCAAGGAACAGACCGGTGCGGAATATGCCTCGAAGAATCCGGGGGTCATGCATGCCTGCGGCCATGACGGCCATACCGCCATGCTGCTGGGCGCGGCGAAATACCTGGCCGAGACGCGGAATTTCGACGGCACCGCCGTGGTGATCTTCCAGCCCGCCGAAGAGGGCGGGGCGGGGGGCCTGGCCATGGTGCAGGACGGGCTGGTCGATCGCTGGGGCATCCAGGAATTCTATGGCATGCACAACATGCCCGGCTATCCGGTGGGCAGCTTCGCCATCCGCGAGGGCGCGATGATGGCCGCCGCCGACCAGTTCGACATCCTGGTCACCGGCAAGGGCGGCCATGCCGCCAAGCCGCATGAGGCCATCGACACGCTTCTGGTCGCGGCGCAGATCATCGTGGCGCTGCAATCGGTGGTGTCGCGCAATGTCGATCCGCTGAAGAGCGGCGTGGTCTCGGTCTGCGTGGTCGAGACCGATTCGACCGCGCATAACGTCATCCCGCAGGTGGTGAAGCTGAAGGGCACCGCCCGCAGCCTCGCGCCCGAGGTGCGCGACCAGCTGGAAGAGGGCATCAAGCGCGTCGCGGGAAATGTCGCCGCCGCCTTCGGCGCCACGGCCGAGGTGCGCTATGACCGCGGCTATCCGGTGACGATGAACCACCCGGAAGCCACCGGATTCGCGGCCGAGGTGGCGCGCCAGGTGGCGGGCGAGGTGAACATGGAGATGGAGCCGCTGATGGCGGGCGAGGATTTCAGCTATATGCTGAATGAACGGCCCGGCGCCTATATCTTCGTCGGCAATGGCGACACGGCGATGGTGCATCACCCGGCCTATGACTTCGACGACAATGCGATTCCGGCGGGGTCGAGCTGGTATGCCGGCATGGTCGAGGCGCGGATGCCGATCCCGGCGTGACGGCCGGACCGGGGGCTGTCTGCCCCCGGACCCCCGAGAGTATTTGTGAAACGGAGAAATCAAGGGGCCGCGAGGCCCCTTTGTCGTTCAGAAATGGATCGCGCGGCCATAGGCCGAGAGCGTGGCCTCGTGCAGCATCTCGGAAAGCGTCGGGTGCGGAAAGACCGTTTCCATCAGCTCGGCCTCGGTGGTTTCCAGCGTGCGGCCGACGACATAGCCCTGGATCAGTTCGGTGACTTCCGCGCCGACCATGTGGGCCCCCAGAAGCTCGCCGGTCTTGGCGTCGAAGACGGTCTTGATCAGGCCCTCGGGCTCTCCAAGCGCGATGGCCTTGCCGTTGCCGATGAAGGGGAAGCGGCCGACCTTGACCTCGTAGCCCGCGGCCTTGGCCTTTTCCTCGGTCAGGCCGACGGAGGCGACCTGCGGGTTGCAATAGGTGCAGCCGGGGATCGAGTTCGGCTTGATCGGATGCGGGTGCCCGCCGGCGATCAGTTCGGCCACCATGACGCCTTCATGGCTGGCCTTGTGCGCCAGCCAGGGCGCGCCGGCCACGTCGCCGATGGCATAGAGCCCCTCGACCCCCGTGCGGCAATATTCGTCGGTGACGACATGGGTGCGGTCGATCTTGGCGCCCAGCTTTTCCAGGCCGAGGTTTTCGACATTGCCGACGATGCCGACGGCCGAGATCACCGTGTCAAACTCATGCGTCTCGGTCTTGCCGCCCATCTCGATATGGGCGGTGACCTTGCCCTTGGCGCGGTCGAGCTTCTTGACCGCGGCCTTTTCCAGGATCTTCATGCCCTGCTTGACGAATTGCTTCTTGGCCAGCGCCGAGATCTCGGCATCCTCGACCGGCAGCACGCGATCCATGACCTCGACCACCGTGGTGTCGGCGCCCAGCGTGTTGAAGAAGCTGGCGAATTCGATGCCGATGGCGCCCGAGCCGATGACCAGCAGCTTTTTCGGCATCCGCGGCGGCTGCAGGGCGTGCTTGTAGTTCCAGACCAGGTCGCCGTCCGGTTCCAGCCCCGGCAGCTCGCGGGCACGGGCGCCGGTGGCCAGCACGATGGCCTTGCCCGTGATCTCTTCGCTGCCCTTGTCGGTCTTGACGCTGATCTTGCCGGGGGCGGTGAGGCTGGCCTCGCCCATGATGACGGTGACCTTGTTCTTTTTCAGCAGGTGGCCGACGCCGCCGGCGAGTTGCTTGGCCACGCCGCGCGAGCGTTGCACCACGGCACCGAGGTCGTAGCCGATCTTGTCCGCCGAGAGGCCGAATTCCTTGGCGCGGTGCATGAGGTGAAAGACCTCGGCCGAGCGCAGCAGCGCCTTGGTCGGGATGCAGCCCCAGTTCAGGCAGATGCCGCCCAGATGCTCGCGCTCGATACAGGCCACCTTCAGCCCCAGCTGCGCGCCGCGGATGGCGCAGACATAGCCGCCAGGGCCGGAACCGATCACCACCATGTCGAAGCTCTGCGCCATGGATGTCCCCCTATCAAAAAAGATAGTTCAGCGTTAAACCATTTTTCAGAGGTCAGCAAGCGACAGCTTGCCGGCGACCAGCGCGCCATAGCCGCCGGCCTCCATCACGCGGGTTTCCGCCGCCGTGGGCACGCGCTTCAGCGCCGCGTTGCGCCAGGGGAAGCGGCCGAATTTGGCTATGGTGTCGCGATGCAGCTCGGCATGGCGCAGGTTCTCGCCGGGCATGAACTCGGCGAAGAGGCTGACGGCGCGGTCCTGGTCGGCCAGGTCCTCGGAATGCTCGAAGGGCAGGTAGAAGAACTGCCGGCCGGGCGGCTCGATGCGCAGGTGGAAGCCGTTCTCGACGGCCTCGCGGGCCAGGCTGCGGGCCAGGGGGTCGGTGTCGAAGGCGCGGGCATCCTCGCGGAACATGTTGCGCGGGAACTGGTCGGTCAGGATCAGCGCGGCCAGCGCGCCCTCGGGCGTCCGGGCCCAGCCGGGCGCCAGATCGGCGGCGCGCTCCCAGACCGGCAGGAAGCGTTGGCGGATGGTGTCGTCCAGCGCGTCCGAGCGGACATACCAGCCCTTCTCGCCGATCTCGTCGAGCCAGAAGCGGTTGATGCTTTCGGGTGTCACGGTGTCGGTCATGCTGCGCCCTCCGTTTTCCCGGATGGTTGCAGAGCCGGCGGCGCGCCGCAACCCCGTCAGGCGGGTTTGTCGGCGTCGTCCGAGCTGGCGGTTTCCAGCGCCGCCTCGACCGCGACGGGGGTGGCCGAGGGGGCGATGACCGCGAAGCTCTGCTGATCCGCCACCGGGGCCGCCGGACGGCGGGTGCGGCGCCAGCCGGCATAGAAGGCCAGCATCGCCAGCAGCAGGCCGATATAGACCCAGAACCCGTCCGGGCCCAGCAGCGACATCAGCCAGCCGGTGATCAGCGGCCCGGCCATGGCGCCGATGCCGTTGATGAACAGCAGCCCGGCCGAGGCGGCGGCCATGTCGCTGTTGTCCAGGAAATCGTTGGTATAGGCCAGGAGCAGCGAATAGACCGGATTGGCCACGCCGCCGATCAGCGCCGCGGCCAGCAGCAGGCCCCAGATGCCCGGCTGCAGCGTCACCGTGGCCAGGCTGACCGCCGCGCCCAGAACCGACAGGCCCAGCACGATGAAGCGCCGGTCGCCATGGTCCGAAAGCCAGCCGATCGGGTACTGCAGCAACAGCCCCCCGGCATAGATCGCGGCGACGAAGGCCGAGATCTCGCGCACCGAAAGGCCCTTGGTCGAGCCCCAGACCGAGGCCATGCCGAACAGCGCCGAGAACACCCCGCCCATCAGGAAGATGCCGATGCAGCCCAGCGGCGAGACGCGGAACAGGCTGCCGAAGCTCATGCGCTTCAGGGTCGAGAATTGCGGCGCGGGCTGCGTCGAAAGCAGGATCGGCAGGAAGGAGACGCTGACCAGGACCGAGGGGATCACGAACAGCAGATAGCCCGCCGGATCGGCCGTGTTCATCAGGAACTGCGCCGAGATGATGCCCAGCATCTGCATGATCATATAGGCCGACATGGCCTGGCCGCGGTTCTCGTTGGTGGTGCCGGCGTTCAGCCAGCTTTCCGCGGTGATGTAGACGCCCGAGAAGCAGAAGCCGATCAGCAGCCGCATCAGCGACCACGAGATCCAGTGCGGCGCCGCTGCGTAAAGGATCAGCACCGAGGAAATCAGCGAGCCGAGCGCGGCAAAGACCCGCACATGGCCGACCTTGCGGATCAGTTCCGGCACCACGCGCGAGCCCAGCAGGAAGCCGCCGAAATAGGCCGACATGACCACCGACATCTGGGTGGTCGAAATGCCCTCGATCTTGCCGCGGATGCCCAGAAGCGTGCCCTGCATGCCGTTCCCGACCATCAAGAGCAGGATGCCCAGAAGCAATGGCCAGGTGGTGCGCAGCACGGTCAGCATCACGGGTCCTTCGGAATCAGCAGGGAGGCGTCGCCATAGCTGAAGAAGCGATAGCCCGATTCCACCGCATGGCGATAGATGCCGCGGATGCGGTCCGGCCCCATCAGGGCGCTGACCAGCATCAGCAGGGTCGATTTCGGCAGGTGGAAATTGGTCATCAGCGCATCCGTCACGCGGAAGCGATAGCCGGGATAGATGAAGATTTCCGTAACGCCCTGGAAGGGCTGCACGGTGCCGTCCTCGGCGGCCGCCGATTCGATCAGGCGCAGCGCCGTGGTGCCGACCGGGATCACCCGCCCGCCTTCTGCGCGGGTGGCGTTGATCGCCGCGGCGGCCTCGGGCGTGACCTCGCCCCATTCGCCGTGCATCTTGTGGGTGGTCACGTCCTCGACCTTGACCGGCAGGAAGGTGCCGGCGCCGACATGCAGGGTGACATGGGCGAAGCGCACGCCGCGGGCGGCCAGCCGCTCCAGGAGGTCGCGGTCGAAATGCAGGCTGGCGGTCGGCGCGGCCACGGCGCCCGAGCGCCGCGCCCAGACGGTCTGGTAATCCTCGCGATCGGCCTCGTCGGGCGCCCGCAGCGCGGCGATATAGGGCGGCAGCGGCATGGCGCCGACCTGCGCCAGCGCGGCATCGAACGCCTCGCCCGTGGCGTCGAAGCGCAGGGTCAGCTCGCCCCCGGCGATCCCGGCCACCTCGGCGGACAGCGCCGCGCCGAAGCGGATCACCTCGCCCGGCTTCAGCTTGCGCAGCGGTTTCGCCAGCGCCTTCCAGCCATTGGCGACGGGTTCCAGCAGCGTGACCTCGACCTTCGCCACCGCCTCGCCCTGCGGGGTCTGGCGGGCGCGGGTGCCGTTCAGCCGCGCCGGGATGACCTTGGTGTCGTTCAGCACCAGCAGGTCGCCCGGTCCCAGCAGGTCGACAAGGTCGCGCACGTGCAGGTCGCGAATCGAATCGCCCTGCGCCAGCAGCAGCCGCGCCGAGGAACGCGGCCGTGCCGGGCGGGTCGCGATCAGCGTCTCGGGCAGGTGAAAATCGAAATCGTCCAGCTTCATGGGCTTAGGTTCTGTCCGCGCCGTCCGGAAGCGTCAAGGCGGGCTTCATCACAAAGTGAAAAACTCAGGCTTTACTTATCCGAGGAAATGGGTAAGTTTTGCCCAACCGAGGTGAGTAAATGATCGTCTGCCACTGCACCCAGATTTCGGACCACGACATCAAGGCCGCCATTGACTGGATGCGTGCCGCGGACCCCGAAACGATCATCACCCCCGGCAAGATCTACCACGCACTCGGCAAGCGCGCCGATTGCGGGAGCTGTATGCCTTTGTTTCTGGACACCATGCGCGGATGCGATAATCTGGCCGTGCCCCCCATCCTTCGGGGGCTGAAAGCCAACCGCACAGGGGTAAGCCATGAAGGGCGACGCAAAGGTCATCGAGTATCTCAACGCAGCGCTACGGTCTGAACTCACCGCGGTCAGCCAGTATTGGCTGCACTACCGGCTGCAAGAGGACTGGGGTTACGGCAAGGTCGCCGACAAGTCGCGCGCCGAATCCATCGAGGAAATGCATCACGCGGATCGGCTGATCCAGCGAATCATTTTCCTGGAAGGCCATCCCAACCTGCAAAAGCTGGACCCGCTGCGGATCGGCCAGAACCTCAAGGAAACGCTGGAATCCGACCTGGCGGCCGAATACGATGCCCGCACCCTTTACATCGAAGCGCGGGAATATTGCGACAAGGTCGGGGATTACGTCAGCAAGAACCTGTTCGACGCGCTGCTGACCGATGAAGAGGGGCATATCGACTTCCTCGAAACCCAGCTGGGCCTTTACGAAGAGATCGGGGCGCAGAACTACGGCCAGCTCAACGCCAAATCCGCCGACGAGGCCGAATAGGGGCCGTCCCGTCCCGGGGCAATTCCGCGCATCAGGGGGCCCGTCGCGGCCCCCTTTCACTTTGGCTCAGGCCAGCCAGTCGGCGGCCAGCCGCGGCAGGTCGTCGAAATGCGCCAGCATCGCCTCGGGCGCCAGCCTGCGCAGCGCCTCGCCCTCGGGGCCGAAGGCGACCAGCGCGACCTTGACGCCGGCGGCGGCGGCGGTCCTGCGGTCGGTCTCGGTATCGCCGACCAGGAAGGATTGCGCCACCTTGCCGCCCGCCGTTTCGACCGCGGCCTGATAGGGGCGGGGATCGGGCTTGCGCACCGGCAGCGTGTCGGCGCCGATCATGGCCGCGAACCGGTCGCGGATGCCCAGTTCGCGCAGCAGCGTCTCGGCCAGCGCGGCGGGCTTGTTGGTGCAGACCGCCAGCCGGTGGCCGGCCTCGGCCAGCCGGTCCAGCGCCGCCTCGGCCCCGGGATAGAGCCGGGTGTGGATGGCGATCGCCTCGCCGTAATGGCCCAGCAGGCGCGGATAATCCTCGTCCTCGGCGCCGGGCGGCAGGATGGTGTCGCCGGGCAGCCGCGCATAGCCCGCGCGCAGCATGGCGCGGCCGCCGTGAAAGGCGATCAGCGCGTCCTCGAGGGGATCCAGCAATGCGCCCAGGCCGCGGGCATGGAAGCAGGCATTGGCCGCCGCGATCAGGTCGCCGGATGTATCGGCCAGCGTGCCGTCCAGATCGAAGACCACCGTTCCCGCCATGCTGTAACCTTCCGTCAAGATGTTTGATCCGCCGGGGCCTTTCCCGACCGCCGCCCTCTAGGTAGAACGCCCGGCAAGGATAAGGAACAGGCAAGAGGGCAGAGATGACCGAGAAACCCGTCGCGCTGATCGTGCTGGCCGCTGGACAGGGCAGCCGCATGCAGTCGGACCTGCCCAAGGTGCTGCACCGGCTGGGCGGCGTGCCGCTGGTCGGGCACGCGCTGGCCACCGGCCGCCTGCTGGAACCCGAAGAGGTGATCGTGGTCGCCGGCCATGGCGCCGAGGCGGTGGCCAAGGCGGTGGCGAAGCTGGACCCCGAGGCACGCATCGCCCTGCAGGAAGAGCAGCTCGGCACCGCCCATGCCGTGCGCCAGGCCATGCCGCTGCTGGAAGGGTTCGAGGGCCGGGTGATCGTGCTTTACGGCGACACCCCCTTCATCGGCGAGGAAACCCTGGCCAATCTTGCCAGCCATGCCGCCGACGTGGTGGTGCTGGGCTTCGAGGCCGCCAATCCCGGCCGCTACGGCCGGCTGGTCACCGGCCCCGAGGGGCTGGAGCGCATCGTCGAATACAAGGACGCCGACGAGGCGACGCGCGCCATCCGCCTGGTCAATTCCGGCGTGCTGGCGGCGGATGCGGCGCTGTTGCGCGAATTCCTGCCCCGGATCGGCAACCGCAACGCGGCGGGCGAATACTACCTGACCGACATTCCCGAACTGGCCCGCGCCGCCGGCCACCGGGTCGAGGTGGTGACCTGCGACGAATCCGAGACGCTGGGCATCAACACCCGCGCCGAACTGGCGCAGGCCGAGGCCGCCTTCCAGGCCCGCGCCCGCGCCCGGGCGCTGGAGGACGGCGTGACGCTGAGCGATCCGGCGACGGTCTGGTTCGCGCTCGACACCTGCATCGGCCGCGACGCGGTGATCGGGCAGAACGTAGTCTTCGGCCCCGGCGTGACCGTCGAAAGCGGCGCCGAGATCCTGCCCTTCTGCCATCTGGAAGGCTGCCATGTCAGCGCCGGCGCCACGGTCGGCCCCTTCGCCCGGCTGCGGCCCGGGGCGGAGCTGGGCGGCGACGTGCATGTCGGCAATTTCGTCGAGATCAAGAACGCCGTGCTGGACGAGGGCGTCAAGGTCGGCCACCTGACCTATCTCGGCGACGCCCATGTCGGCGAGGCGACGAATATCGGCGCCGGCACCATCACCTGCAATTACGACGGCGTCGGCAAGCACCGGACCGAGATCGGCGCCCATGCCTTCATCGGCTCGGACACCATGCTGGTGGCGCCGGTGCGGGTGGGGGCGCGGGCGATGACCGGCTCGGGCTCGGTCATCACCCAGGACGTGCCGGACGACGCGCTGGCGCTGGGACGCGCGCGCCAGATCACCAAGCCCGGCCTCGCCACGCGGCTGATGCAGGCCCTGCGCCAGAAGAAGGGGAACTGACCCATGTGCGGCATCATCGGCATTCTCGGCGATCACGAAGTTTCGCCCCAGCTGGTCGAGGCGCTGAAGCGGCTGGAATATCGCGGCTATGACAGCGCCGGCGTGGCGACGGTGGATGCCGAGGGACGGCTGGACCGTCGCCGGGCGGTGGGCAAGCTGGTGAACCTGTCCGACCGGCTGGTGCATGAGCCGCTGACCGGCCATGCCGGCATCGGCCATACCCGCTGGGCCACCCATGGCGCGGCGACCGAAGCCAATGCCCATCCGCATCGCCGCGGTCCCGTCGCGGTGGTCCATAACGGCATCATCGAGAATTTCCGCGAGCTGCGCGACGAGGTGGTGGCGCTGGGGCTGCAGCCGGAATCGCAGACCGATACCGAGACGGTGGCGCTGCTGACCGCCTGGCACATGGGCCAGGGCCTGTCGCCGGTCGAGGCGGCGCGGGCGACTTTGGCGCGCCTGCATGGCGCCTTCGCGCTGGCCTTCCTGTTCGAGGGCGAGCCCGACCTGATGATCGCCGCCCGCAAGGGCAGCCCGCTGGCCGTGGGCCATGGTGAGGGCGAGATGTTCATCGGCTCGGATGCCGTGGCGCTGGCGCCCTTCACCGACCGGATCACCTATCTGGAAGACGGCGACCATGCGATTATCCGCCGTTCGGGCGCCGAGATCTTCGACGCCGAGGGCCGCCCCGCCAATCGCGAGATCCAGCAGATCGACGTCGGCGCGACCCAGATCGACAAGGGCGGCTACCGGCATTTCATGGCCAAGGAGATCGCCGAGCAGCCGGTGGTGTTGGGCGATGCGCTGAACCACTACATCAAGGGCGACCGGATCGTCCTGCCCGAGGCGCTGGATTTCCGCGACGTGGACCGTCTGACCCTGGTCGGCTGCGGCACCGCCTTCTATGCGGCGCATGTCGCGCGCTATTGGTTCGAATCGCTCGCGGGCCTGCCCTGCGACCTGGATGTGGCGTCCGAGTTCCGCTATCGCGAGCCGCCGCTTTCGCCGCAAAGCTGGGCGATCTTCGTCAGCCAGTCGGGCGAGACGGCGGACACGCTGGCGGCGCTGCATTATGCCCGGGACAAGGTGGCGCGGACGGTGGGGGTGGTGAATGTCGGCACCTCGGCCATCGCACGCGACGCCGACATCGCCCTGCCGACGCTGGCGGGGATCGAGGTCGGGGTGGCCTCATCGAAGGCTTTCACCTGCCAGCTGGCGGTGCTGGCGGTGCTGGCGCTGAAGGCGGCGCGGGATCGCGGCCGGCTGACGGAGGCCGAGCTGGCGGCGCATCTGGCGGATCTGCGCGCGCTGCCGGGCCTGCTGAACCAGGCGCTGGCGGTCAGCGACGAATGCCGCCGCCTGGCCGGCTGGCTTTCCGAGGCGCAGGACGTGCTGTATCTGGGCCGCGGGCCGCTTTACCCGGTGGCGCTGGAAGGCGCGCTGAAGCTCAAGGAGCTGAGCTATATCCATGCCGAGGGCTACGCCTCGGGAGAGTTGAAGCACGGGCCCATCGCGCTGATCGACCGCAATGTGCCGGTGGTGGTGCTGGCGCCGCGCGACGGGCTGTTCGAAAAGACCGTCTCGAACATGCAGGAGGTCATGGCGCGGCACGGCCAGGTGTTGCTGATCTCGGATGCCGACGGGCTGGCGACTGGCGGCCAGGGCGTCCGGGCCGGGCTGGCGATGCCTGCGGGCGGCGGGCTGTTCCAGCCGATCCTTTACGCGGTGCCGATGCAATATCTGGCCTATCACACCGCGGTGGCCAAGGGCACCGACGTGGACCAGCCGCGCAACCTGGCGAAATCGGTGACGGTGGAGTAGGGGGCTCTGCCCCCGCCCTCGCAGGCCCCTCGACGGGGCCGGCGAGGGCTCCCCCGGGAGTATTTGGAAAACAGAGAAGATGCGGGAACTGGACGAGCTGAAGGCGCGCGGCGATGCCGGCAAGGCGGCCGGGATGGCGGCCTATCACAAGGCGCCGCGGGTCTATCTGGGCGTCGCCGTGCCCGAGATCGACGCGCTGGCCCGCGGCTGGCGCGAGGGCAGAGATGTGCCGGCGCGGGTCGATCTGGCGCGGCGGCTCTGGGACAGCGACGTGCATGAGGCGCGGATCGCGGCGGCGAAGCTACTGACCCAGGCGCGCATCCGGCCGGACGAAGCGGTCTGGCGGCTGATCGCCGGCTGGGTGCCGCAATTCGATGGCTGGGCGATCGCCGATCACGCCATGAAGGCGGGCGAGCGGCGGTTGCTGGCCGAGCCGGCGCGGCTCGACGAGGTCGCGCTGTGGCTGGATCATCCCAGCCTGTGGGTGCGGCGCGCGGCCCTGGTCGGGACCTTGCCCTGGACGCGCATCCGCAACCCCAAGCCGCAGGATCTGGAACGGCGCGAGCGGGTGCTGTCCTGGCTCGCGCGTCTGGCCGAGGACCGGGAATGGTTCATCCAGAAGGCCATTGGCTGGTGGCTGCGCGATCTCTCCAAGCATGATCCGCAACGCGTCCGCGACTGGCTGGCGGCGGATGGGGCGCGGCTGAAGCCCTTTGCCCGGCGCGAGGCAGGGCGGTGGCTGCCCGAGAATCGCAAGGGCTTGCCGGGCGGCGGCGCTCAGCTGCCATAGACCTCGATGGTGGGCAGGTCGGTCAGGCTGACGCCGATCAGCTGCAGCGCCGGCAGCGAGACCTGGCTGCCGCCGCTGGCCGGGCCGCCCATCGGGATCAGCCGCACCTTGGCGGATTTGCCGTTCGCCGGGTTCACGATCCGACCCTCCGATTCGGACTTCGCCAGCGGCGTCTTGATCCAGAAGCCCGGCTGCGACGGATCGCCGAGCGAAGCGATGGTGGTGCCGAGCCGGCGTTCCCCCGTGGTCGGTGCGGCGGCCGCCGCGGCCCTTTGTTCGCGCGTCGTGGTGTCGAATTCCGCCGCGGTGCGGGCGGCGGGCGCGGGGGGCGAGGCGGTGCTGAGCGTCTTGCCCGGCGTGCGCGGCGCCGTGCCGGTCAGGACCGGGCCCGGGATCACCGGCTGGCCGGTCGCGGGGTCGATCATGCTGTCCATCACCCGGCCGGCGGGCGCATCCCCCGTCTGCGGGTTCTGGGTGCAGGCGGCCAGAGCCAGCAGCGTCAGCGCGCCCAGAAGGCGCAGGATCGGCTTGGTCATGGGCGGTTCCCCTCGTCTTGCCTGTGCGGTCGGGTCGAGGCTAGACCCGCCGGCGCCCCTCTGTCCACCCGAGCTTCCATTCGTGGTTACGACAGTATTAACGGATCGGCCGGCTTGTGCCGATGCGGGCCCCGTCCTATCTTTGCGGCATGGACGCGCAGGCCCCGCTGATAGACCCCTTTGCCAGGCCGATCACCTATCTTCGGGTATCGGTGACGGACCGCTGCGATTTCCGCTGCACCTATTGCATGGCCGAGCACATGCAGTTCCTGCCCAAACGCGACCTGCTGACGCTGGAGGAACTGGACCGGCTGTGTTCCGCCTTTGTCTGCCTGGGCGTGCGCAAGCTGCGCGTGACCGGCGGCGAGCCCCTGGTGCGGCGCAACATCATGGAATTCTTTCGCGCCATGTCGCGGCACCTGGGCGCCGGCCTGGACGAATTGACGCTGACCACCAACGGCAGCCAACTGGCGCGATTCGCGGCTGAGCTGGCCGATTGCGGCGTGCGGCGGGTCAATGTCTCGCTGGACACGCTGGACGAGGAGCGTTTCGCCCGGATCACCCGCTGGGGCCGATTGCCGCAGGTCCTGCAGGGCATCGAGGCCGCGAAAGCCGCCGGCATGCGGGTCAAGATCAACACCGTGGCGCTGAAGGGCTTCAACGAGGACGAGCTGTTCCGCCTGGCCGACTGGTGTGCCGCCAATGACCACGACCTGACCTTCATCGAGGTCATGCCCATGGGCGAGATGGGCGAGGAGCAGCGGCTTGACCAGTATTGGGCGCTGTCCGACCTGCGCGACCGGCTGGCGGAACGCTTCACCCTGACCCTGCTGGCCGAACGGACCGGCGGGCCGGCGCGCTATGTCCGGCTTGAGGAAACCGGGCAGAAGATCGGCTTCATCACCCCGCTGACGCATAATTTCTGCGAAAGCTGCAACCGCGTCCGCGTCACCTGCACGGGCGAGCTGTTCATGTGCCTGGGCCAGGAGGACCGCGCCGACCTGCGCGCGCCCCTGCGCGCCAGCCAAAGCGACGCGCCGTTGCGCGATGCCATCCGCGAGGCCATCGCCCGCAAGCCGAAGGGCCACGATTTCGACTATTCCCGCCGGCATGTCGCCGGCCAGGTCAGCCGCTTCATGAGCCATACCGGCGGCTAGGAGCTGGCCCCGTCCACCGCCTGGCTGGCCAGCGCGCGCGGATCGACCCCTTCCAGGCAATTCACGTTCACCGCCACCATCTCGGCCCCGTCCGGTCCGGTGCCGAAGGCATAGGATTCCACGCCGCAGGTCGGGCAGAAGCGGTGGTGGATCTGCTTGCGGTTGAACAGGTATTCCGTCACCGGCCCGTCGCTGGTCAGGTGGAAATCCGCCCGCGGCACGAAGGCCAGCACAAAGCCCAACCGCTGGCAGCGCGAGCAGTTGCAGGTAAAGGTCTGGTCCAGATCGGCATCGACCTCATAGGCGACGCTGCCGCATTGGCAGCTGCCCTTGTAATGCTGTCGGCTCATCGGCGCCTCCTTTCGCGACTCACCTGCATGGTGGGGCAGGGGACCCGGCGCCGCAAGCAGAAATGTTCCCGAGTTGTTCCGTTCCGGGTTGCCATTTCGGCGCGGATGCCTATCTCATGCGCTTGGCGGAATCAGGACTGGCGCGATGGAACAGAAGTTCATCGAGGTTCGCGGCGCGCGCGAGCACAATCTGAAGAACGTGGACATGGACATCCCGCGCGACCAGCTGGTGGTGATCACCGGCCTGTCGGGCTCGGGCAAGTCCAGCCTCGCCTTCGACACCATCTATGCCGAGGGGCAGAGGCGCTATGTCGAAAGCCTGTCGGCCTATGCCCGGCAGTTCCTCGACATGATGGGCAAGCCGGATGTCGACCATATCAGCGGCCTGTCGCCGGCGATTTCCATCGAGCAGAAGACGACCTCGAAGAACCCGCGCTCGACCGTCGGCACGGTGACCGAGATCTACGACTACCTGCGGCTGCTGTTCGCCCGCGCCGGCACGCCCTATTCGCCGGCCACCGGCCTGCCCATCGAGGCGCAGCAGGTGCAGGACATGGTGGACCGGGTGATGGAGCTGCCCGAGGGCACGCGCGCCTATCTGCTGGCGCCCATCGTCCGCGACCGCAAGGGCGAATATAAAAGGGAATTCCTTGAGCTGCGGAAGCAGGGCTTCCAGCGCGTCAAGGTGAACGGCCAGTTCCACGAGCTGGACGAGCCGCCGACCCTCGACAAGAAATTCCGCCACAATATCGACGTCGTCGTGGATCGCATCGTCGTGCGCGAGGGCATGGAGACGCGGCTGGCCGACAGCTTCCGCACCGCGCTGGACCTGGCCGACGGCATCGCGGTGCTGGAAACCGCGCCCTCCGAAGGTGAAGCCGAGCGCATCACCTTCTCCGAGAATTTCGCCTGCCCGGTCAGCGGCTTCACCATCCCCGAGATCGAGCCGCGGCTGTTTTCCTTTAACGCGCCCTTCGGGGCCTGTCCGGTCTGCGACGGGCTGGGGGTCGAGCTGTTCTTCGACGAGCGGCTGGTGGTGCCCGATTCGGCGTTGTCGGTGGCGCAGGGTGCGATCGCGCCTTGGGCCAAGTCGAAATCGGCCTATCTGACCCGGACTGTCAACGCTCTGGCCAAGTTCTACGGCTTCGACAAGAAGACGCCATGGAAGGACCTGCCGGAATCGGTGCGCCAGATGTTCCTGCGCGGCTCGGGCCAGGACGAGATCCCGTTCCGCTTCGACGATGCCGGCCGGGTCTACGAGGTCACCCGCCAGTTCGAGGGCGTGATCCCGAACATGGAGCGGCGGCTGCGCGAAAGCGACTCGGCCTGGGTGCGCGAGGAGTTCGAGAAATACCAGAACAACCGGCCCTGCGGCGCCTGCGAGGGCTACCGGCTGAAGCCCGAGGCGCTGGCGGTCAGGATCGCGGGCGCGCATATCGGCAATGTCACCGAACTGTCGATCCGCGAGGCGCTGGCCTGGGTCGAGGCGGCGCCGAAGCACCTGACCAAGCAGAAGAACGAGATCGCCGCCGCCATTCTCAAGGAGATTCGCGAGCGGCTGGGCTTCCTGGTGAACGTGGGTCTCGACTACCTGACCCTGTCCCGCGCGGCGGGCACGCTGTCGGGCGGCGAAAGCCAGCGCATCCGCCTGGCCAGCCAGATCGGCTCGGGGCTGACCGGGGTGCTTTACGTGCTGGACGAGCCCTCGATCGGTCTGCATCAGCGCGACAACGACCGGCTGCTCTCGACGCTGAAGGGGCTGCGCGACCAGGGCAATTCGGTGCTGGTGGTCGAGCATGACGAGGACGCGATCCGCCATGCCGATTACGTCTTCGACATGGGGCCGGGCGCGGGCGTGCATGGCGGCCAGGTGGTTGCCCGCGGCACCCCGGCCGAGATCGCCGCCGATCCCTGCAGCCTGACCGGCCAGTATCTGTCCGGCGCGCGCGAAATCGCCGTGCCGGCCGAGCGCCGCAAGGGCAATGGCAAGGCGGTGAAGGTGGTCGGCGCCACCGGCAACAACCTCAAGAACGTCACCGCCGAATTCCCGCTGGGCAAGTTCGTCTGCGTCACCGGCGTCTCGGGCGGCGGCAAGTCGACGCTCACCATCGAGACCCTGTTCAAGACGGCGAGCCTGCGGCTTAATGGCGCACGCCAGACCCCCGCGCCCTGCGAGACGATCAAGGGGCTGGAGCTGCTGGACAAGGTGATCGACATCGACCAGAGGCCCATCGGCCGCACGCCGCGCAGCAACCCGGCGACCTATACCGGCGCCTTCACCCCGATCCGCGACTGGTTCGCCGGCCTGCCCGAGGCGAAGGCGCGCGGCTACAAGCCGGGCCGCTTCAGCTTCAACGTCAAGGGCGGCCGCTGCGAGGCCTGCCAGGGCGACGGCGTCATCAAGATCGAGATGCATTTCCTGCCCGACGTCTATGTCACCTGCGAGACCTGCAAGGGCAAACGCTACAACCGCGAGACGCTTGAGGTGACCTTCAAGGGCAAGTCCATCGCCGACGTGCTGGACATGACGGTCGAGGACGCGCAGGAATTCTTCAAGGCCGTGCCCTCGATCCGCGAAAAGATGGACGCGCTGGTCGAGGTGGGGCTGGGCTATATCAAGGTCGGCCAGCAGGCCACCACGCTCTCGGGCGGCGAGGCGCAGCGGGTAAAGCTGTCCAAGGAACTGTCGCGCCGCGCCACCGGCAAGACGCTGTATATCCTGGACGAACCGACCACGGGCCTGCATTTCGAGGATGTGCGCAAGCTGCTGGAAGTGCTGCATTCCCTGGTCGACCAAGGCAATACGGTGGTGGTGATCGAGCATAACCTCGACGTCATCAAGACCGCCGACTGGATCATCGACATCGGCCCCGAGGGCGGGGACGGCGGCGGCCGCATCGTCGCCACCGGCACGCCCGAGGACGTGGCCAAGGTCGAAGCAAGCCATACCGGCCGCTATCTGGCGCCCATGCTTGGCGCCGCGCGCAGCCGGGCGGCGGAATGAGCCCGGTGCTGTGGCAGCGGGCCGAGGGCGCGGGACTGGCGCTTGGCGGGCTCGCCGTCGCGGCGCTGGCTTCTCCGGGCTGGGGGGTGCTGGCCTGGCTGGCGATCCTGCTGGCGCCGGATCTGACGATGGCCGGCTATCTGGCCGGCCCGCGCACCGGCGCGGCGCTTTACAACCTGGGCCATCTCTATGCGCTGCCCTTCCTGCTGATGGTGCTGGGCGTGGCGCTGGGATCGACCGGGCTGATCGCCGGCGGCGGGCTCTGGCTGGCGCATGTCGGCTTCGACCGGATGCTGGGATACGGGCTGAAATCGCCCTCGGGCTTTCACGACACGCATCTGGGTCGAATCGGCCGGGAAGCCGAGTAAAATACCTTGAAAATCCCGTGCCGTGACCTGCGGTTTTCTCGCGTCGCAGCGGTTGCAAAGCCGGTCTGACGCGGGGTGGCACCGTTGACCATATCCGCGACCGGGGATAAACGGACCTTAGCCAAACCCATCGCGGGGCGCCAGTCGGGTTCCTGCGAGCGAAAGGGAGCCCAACCCAGTGGAATATCTGCTGCAAGAATACCTGCCGATCCTGGTTTTTCTGGGAATGGCCTCGGCGCTTGCCATCGTGCTGATTCTGGCGGCCGCGGTGATCGCCGTGCGCAACCCGGACCCGGAAAAGGTCAGCGCCTATGAATGCGGCTTCAACGCCTTCGACGATGCGCGGATGAAGTTCGACGTCCGCTTCTATCTGGTGTCGATCCTGTTCATTATCTTCGACCTGGAAGTGGCCTTCCTGTTTCCCTGGGCGGTGAGCTTCGGTAGCCTGTCGGACGTGGCTTTCTGGGGTATGATGGTGTTCCTGGCGGTCCTGACCGTGGGCTTTGCCTATGAATGGAAGAAAGGGGCGCTGGAATGGGCGTGATGACCGGCCTGAACACCGCGGGCGCCGACCGTGAATTCGCCACGGCCGAGCTGAACCGCGAATTGCAGGACAAGGGCTTCCTGCTGACCACGACCGAGGACATCATCAACTGGGCGCGCAACGGCTCGCTGCACTGGATGACCTTCGGCCTGGCCTGCTGCGCGGTCGAGATGATGCAGACCTCGATGCCGCGCTACGACCTGGAACGCTTCGGCACCGCGCCGCGCGCCAGCCCGCGCCAGTCGGACCTGATGATCGTCGCGGGCACGCTGACCAACAAGATGGCGCCGGCGCTGCGCAAGGTCTATGACCAGATGCCCGAGCCGCGCTACGTCATCAGCATGGGCAGCTGCGCCAATGGCGGCGGCTATTACCACTATTCCTATTCGGTGGTGCGCGGCTGCGACCGTATCGTGCCGGTGGACATCTATGTCCCGGGCTGCCCGCCCACCGCCGAGGCGCTGCTTTACGGCATCCTGCAACTTCAGCGCCGCATCCGGCGCACCGGCACGCTGGTGAGGTGAGCCATGTCCGACGTCTCTGACGAAGCCCTGCTGGAACTGGCCGAGCACATCTCCCTGCGCCGGGAAAGCGACGTGATCTCGACCCAGATCGCCTTTGGCGAGCTGACGGTGAATGCCACGCTGTCGGGCGTGATCGGCCTGATCGAGTTCCTGCGCAACGATCCGAACTGCCGCTTCTCGACGCTGATCGACATCACGGCGGTGGACAACCCGGCGCGGCCGGTGCGCTTCGACGTGGTCTATCATCTGCTGTCGATGTATCAGAACCAGCGCATCCGGGTGAAGGTCCAGGTGCGCGAGGACGAGCTGGTCCCCAGCCTGACCGGCGTCTTTCCCGGGGCCGGCTGGTATGAGCGCGAGGTCTTCGACCTGTTCGGCATCCTGTTCTCGGGCCATCCGGACCTGCGCCGCATCCTGACCGATTACGGTTTCCGCGGCCATCCGCTGCGCAAGGATTTCCCGACCACCGGCTATGTCGAGGTGCGCTGGAGCGACATCGACAAGCGCGTGGTCTACGAGCCGGTGAACCTGGTGCAGGAATACCGCCAGTTCGACTTCCTGTCCCCGTGGGAGGGCGCGAAATACGTGCTTCCGGGCGACGAGAAGGCGCCGGAGGCGAAGAAGTGAAACCCGGCCTGACCCCCGGCGCCCGCGCCCGCTTCAGCATGACGGTGGCCGAGGGCGATACCGTGCGCGCGCTGTTCTCGGACCGGGGCGCCTTTCCGCGGATGCCGGCGGTCTTCGCCACGGCCAAGATGGTCGGGCTGATGGAATGGGCCTGCGTCGAACAGCTGCGCCCCTATTACGAGGACGGCGAGGATTCGCTGGGCGTCCATGTCGATGTGGACCACAGCGCCCCGACCCTGCCCGGACAGGCGGTGACGGTCGAGACCGAGGTCGAGGAGATCGACGGCCGCTTCATCTGGTTCAAGGTCGTAGCCCATGACGGGGTCGACCGCATCGGCGCGGGCCGGCACCGCCGCGCGCTGATCAACACCGCGAAATTCAACGACCGGCTCGAGGCGAAGCGCGCCAAGGCCGGGCTGGAGGGATGACCATGGACGGCGACATCCGCAAGAACAGCTATGACGACGGCTCGATGGACGCCCTGACCGGCGAGCAGAGCATCCGCAACTTCAACATCAATTTCGGTCCGCAGCACCCGGCCGCCCATGGCGTGCTGCGCATGGTGCTGGAGCTGGACGGCGAGATCGTCGAGCGCGCCGACCCGCATATCGGCCTGCTGCATCGCGGCACCGAGAAGCTGATGGAAAGCCGCACCTATCTGCAGAACCTGCCCTATCTGGACCGGCTCGACTACGTGGCGCCGATGAATCAGGAACATGCCTGGTGCCTGGCCATCGAGCGGCTGACCGGCACCACGATTCCGCGCCGGGCCAGCCTGATCCGGGTGCTTTACTCCGAAATCGGCCGCATCCTGAACCACCTGATGGGCATCACCACCGGCGCCATGGACGTGGGCGCGCTGACGCCGCCGCTCTGGGGCTTCGAGGCGCGCGAAGAACTGATGGTGTTCTACGAACGCGCCTGCGGGGCGCGGCTGCATGCCGCCTATTTCCGTCCCGGCGGCGTGCATCAGGACCTGCCGCCCGCCCTGCTGGACGATATCGAGGAATGGTGCGAGCGTTTTCCGAAGCTGGTCGACGACCTCGACACGCTGCTGACCGAGAACCGCATCTTCAAGCAGCGGCTGGTCGATATCGGCATCGTGACCGAGGAGGACGCGCTGGACTGGGGCTATAGCGGCGTCATGGTGCGCGGCTCGGGCCTGGCCTGGGACCTGCGGCGGGCGCAGCCCTATGAATGCTATGACGAATTCGACTTCCAGATCCCCGTGGGCAGGAATGGCGACTGCTATGACCGCTATCTGTGCCGCATGGCCGAGATGCGCGAATCCTGCAAGATCATGCAGCAGGCGGTGCAGAAGCTGCGCGCCGAGCCGGCCGGAGACGTGCTGGCCCGCGGCAAGCTGACGCCGCCGAAGCGCGCCGACATGAAGCGCGACATGGAAGCCCTGATCCATCACTTCAAGCTTTACACCGAGGGCTTCCGGGTCCCGGCGGGCGAGGTCTATGCCGCCGTCGAGGCCCCCAAGGGCGAGTTCGGCGTCTATCTGGTCGCCGACGGCACCAACAAGCCCTGGCGCGCCAAGCTGCGCGCGCCCGGTTTCGCGCATCTGCAGTCGATCGACTGGATGTCGCGCGGCCACATGCTGGCCGACGTTCCGGCGATCATCGCCACGCTCGACATCGTTTTCGGAGAGGTTGACCGCTGATGCTGCGCCGTCTGTCCCCCATCCAGCCGGACTCTTTCGAGTTCACCCCCGCGAACCTGGAATGGGCCCGCGCCCAGATGACCAAATACCCGGAAGGCCGCCAGCAATCGGCGATCATCCCGGTCCTGTGGCGTGCCCAGGAACAGGAGGGCTGGCTGAGCCGTCCCGCCATCGAATATTGCGCCGACCTGCTGGGCATGCCCTATATCCGGGCGCTGGAGGTCGCGACCTTCTATTTCATGTTCCAGCTCTATCCGGTCGGCACCGTCGCCCATATCCAGATCTGCGGCACCACGACCTGCATGATCTGCGGCGCCGAGGACCTGATCCGGGTCTGCAAGGAAAAGATCGCGCCGGCGCCGCACACGCTTTCGGCCGATGGCCGGTTCTCGTGGGAAGAGGTCGAATGCCTCGGCGCCTGCACCAACGCGCCCATGGCCCAGATCGGCAAGGATTTCTACGAGGACCTGACCGCCGAGAAGCTTTCGGCGCTGATCGACCGTTTCGCCGCGGGCGAGGTGCCGGTGCCGGGCCCGCAGAACGGCCGCTTCTCGGCCGAGGCCCTGGGTGGTCCGACCGCGCTGGCCGACCTGAAGGGCGGTGAGCAGTATAACGGCAGCGTGGCGCTGGCGGTGCGGCTTGGCGACACGGTCAAGCGCATCGACGGGACCGAGGTTCCGGTCACCACGCCTTGGCTTGCGACGCAGAACGGCGCTTAATCGTTACGGGACAGGAGCGGTCGGGTCACGATGGAACGGGCGGAGTGCAACAGGAACTGCTGGATCTCGGCGGCAATCGCCGGGGTCGTGGTGCTGTTGTTCACCTCGGGCATCGGCGATCTGCACTGGCTGGCCGGGCTGTTCCTCGGCGCCGTCACCTTCGTGCTGTTCGGGGCGCTGATGGTCTGGCTGGTCTGCCACGAACGGCCCGAGCTCTTCGCCGAGGGAGACGGCCTGACCGGTACGGACTGGCAGCGCGCGGCGGTGGACCGCCAGCCCGAGACATTGCTGGTCGGCGGCTCGCTGGGACCGGAGCCTTTCACCTCGGGCACGCAGATGTCGGGCAGGCAGATGCCCATCGTCGCCGGGGCCATGCCCGCCGCGGCATCGCGGCCTGACCCTGCGCCCGCGGCGCCGGCACAGCCCGCCGGGACCGCGCCGGGCACCGACGATCTGAAGCGGATCAAGGGCATCGGCCCCAAGATCTCGGACTGGCTGAACGCGCAGGGCGTGACGCGCTATGAGCAGATCGCCGCCTGGGATGCCGCCGCCGTCGCCGATTTCGCGCAGCGGCTGGGCCGGATGGGCGGGCGGATCGAGGCCGACGACTGGGTCGGCCAGGCGAAGCTTCTGGCGGCGGGGGGCGAGACCGCCCATTCCCGCCGCATCGACAAGGGCGAGGCCGTCTGATGGCCCGCCCGACAGGACAACAGGCGTCGCAAGCGGGCAGGACCGCTGCGGCGGATGCCCGGCAGATGCGGCTTGTGGCGGTGGTGATCGCCGTCACCATGGCGCTGTGGCTGGGGGTGCAATGGCTGGGGGGCCAGCAGGACTGGCCCGCGAAATACGCCTTTCTCGCCGATCTGGCGGCGATTGGGGCCTTGATCTGGTCGCTGTTGGTGACCTGGCGGATCTGGCGGCGGCGCAATGCGTCCTCGCAGGGACAAGGATAAGACGATGCTGAACGATCAGGACCGGATCTTTACGAACATCTACGGCATGGGCGACCGCAGCCTGGCCGGCGCGAAATCGCGCGGCTGCTGGGACGGCACCGCCGCCATCATCCAGCGCGGCCGCGACAAGATCATCGACGAGATGAAGGCCTCGGGCCTGCGCGGCCGTGGCGGCGCCGGTTTTCCGACCGGGATGAAATGGTCCTTCATGCCCAAGGAATCGGACGGCCGCCCCTCCTACCTGGTCATCAATGCCGACGAATCCGAGCCCGCGACCTGCAAGGACCGCGAGATCATGCGCCACGACCCGCATACGCTGATCGAGGGCGCGCTGATCGCCAGCTTCGCCATGGGCGCCCATGCCGCCTATATCTACATCCGCGGCGAGTTCATCCGCGAGCGCGAGGCGCTGCAGGCCGCCATCGACGAATGCTATGACGCGGGCCTGCTGGGCCGCAACGCCGCCGGGTCGGGCTGGGATTTCGACCTTTACCTGCACCACGGCGCCGGCGCCTATATCTGCGGCGAGGAAACCGCGCTGCTGGAATCGCTTGAGGGCAAGAAGGGCATGCCGCGGATGAAGCCGCCCTTCCCGGCGGGCGCCGGCCTCTATGGCTGCCCGACCACGGTGAACAACGTCGAGTCGATCGCCGTGGTGCCGACCATCCTGCGCCGCGGCGCGGAATGGTTCGCCAGCTTCGGCCGCCCGAACAATGCGGGCGTGAAGCTGTTCGGCCTGACCGGCCACGTCAACACCCCCTGCGTGGTCGAAGAGGCCATGTCGATCCCCATGCGCGAGCTGATCGAGAAGCATGGCGGCGGCATCCGCGGCGGCTGGAAGAACCTCAAGGCGGTGATCCCCGGCGGCGCCTCCTGCCCGGTGCTGACCGCCGAGCAATGCGAAAACGCCATCATGGATTACGACGGCATGCGCGAGCTGAAATCCAGCTTCGGCACCGCCTGCATGATCGTCATGGACCAGTCCACCGACGTGGTGAAGGCGATCTGGCGGCTGTCCAAGTTCTTCAAGCACGAAAGCTGCGGCCAGTGCACCCCTTGCCGCGAGGGCACCGGCTGGATGATGCGGGTCATGGAGCGGCTGGTGCGCGGCGATGCCGAGGTCGAGGAGATCGACATGCTCTTCGACGTGACCAAGCAGGTCGAGGGCCACACCATCTGCGCCCTGGGCGACGCGGCCGCCTGGCCGATCCAGGGCCTGATCCGCAACTTCCGCGAGGAGATCGAGGACCGCATCAAGGCCAAGCGCACCGGCCGCATGGGCGCGATGGCGGCAGAGTAGAGGCGCAGGGCCCATCCATGAAACGCAAGACGCATCTGATCGTGGCGATGGTGGCGCTGGCCGGGCTTGCCGCTTGCAACGGTCCTGCGCCCTCTTCGGAGACGGGGTTCAATTTCTTCCTGAACGGGGTGCCCGGCTCGACCGACTGCAAGCTGGTCGGGTCGCGGGGCAAGTCGTGGCAGGAAAAGACCGTGATCAATCGCGGGGTTGTCCTGAAAGCGCGCGGCTATGCCGATGAAGGAACGATCCGCTGCACCATGGCCGATGGCGCGGTCTACGAATCGAACTGGAACCAGCTTGCGCTGGGTCCGCAGGGCGCGCGGATGCTCGCTGGCGAGACCTGGTTCAGCAAGGGCCATGCCGAGCAGGGCGTCAAGGTCACCTACGGCAATTTCTATCGGATGTTCAGCTTCAAGCGCGTGCAATAGTCATGGATCTGTTTTGCCAAGCACATGTCCCGCCCGTCCCGGATGATCTCTCCGGGGCGGTCGAGGCTGTGCGCGGCAAGGATCGGCGGGCCGGCGATGTCGCTGCGGCCGATCACGGCCAAGTGACGCGAGATGGCCGGATGGCGGGGCGACCCCATGTTATGGCTCAGGGCCATGACAAGGAGGCTATTGCCATGAAACTCATCCCTGCCGCCCTGATCGGCGCGGCCATGCTGGCGACGCCGGCCCAGGCGCTGGAGCCGCTGAGCCAGGAGAAATACATCAACGACCGGCTGATCGCGGCCCGCATCGCCGACCGCATCCGCCGCACCTGTCCCAGCATCAACGGCCGCATCCTCTACGCCTATGGCGAGGCCCGCAAGCTCAAGCGCTATGCCGAGCAGAAGGGCTATTCGCGGTCGCAGATCGACGCCTTCCTCGACAGCAGGGAGGACAAGAAGCGCATCTATGCCGTGGCCGAGGACTATCTGGTCCGCAACGGCGCCAGGGCGGAGGACCCCGAGAGCTTCTGCCGCATCGGCCGGCAGGAGATCCAGAAGAACACGGTTATTGGCAGCCTGCTGGTGGCGAAATGAGAAAATGGCTCAACTGGATCGGGCTGGGACTGATGGCCGCCGCCGCCGCCTCGATGATCGCGGCGGATGCCTTCGCGGGCGAACCCTCGGACCCGCTGCAACCGACGGCGCAAAAGTTCTACCTGCAATTCTCGATGTTCGCGCCGGGCGACATGCAATGTGACGCGACCGGGCCGGGCGTGCGCACCAAGCTCAGCCGCGGGATGACGGGGGCGCCGCTGCTGCGCATCACCGGCAATGCGGCCGGGGCGCAGATCCTTTGCTGGCGCCCGGATGGCAGCCGCTATACGACCGACGTGAACCGCAGGGTGCGCTATAATACCGCCGGGGCCGTTCGCGCGACGGTGACCTTTCACGCCGGGCAGGACGCTGCCGGCATCATGGTCCAGCGCGACGGCGAAGAAGACAGGATGGTGCCGACCATCTTTCCCCGTGCCTTCGTGAGGGTGCAGGAATGACGGCACAGAAGACAACCGGGCCAGCCTTCGGCCAGCATTTGCATCGCGCGGAACCTGCCGGAAATCGTGCCGGCAGCCGACTTCGTCGCGCGGGATAAGGGAAGACAAGATGGCAGATCTTCGCAAGATCAAGATCGACGATGTGATTATCGAGGTCGATCCGAACCTGACCCTGATCCAGGCCTGCGAGCAGGCCGGGATCGAGGTGCCGCGCTTCTGCTATCACGAGCGGCTGTCGATCGCCGGCAACTGCCGCATGTGCCTGGTCGAGGTGGTGGGCGGCCCGCCCAAGCCCGCCGCCTCTTGTGCCATGCAGGTCAAGGACCTGCGCCCGGGGCCGGACGGCGCGCCCTCCGAGATCCGCACCAACTCGCCCATGGTCAAGAAGGCCCGCGAGGGGGTGATGGAGTTCCTGCTCATCAACCACCCGCTGGACTGCCCGATCTGCGACCAGGGCGGCGAATGCGACCTGCAGGACCAGGCCGTGGCCTATGGCGTCGATTTCAGCCGCTATCGCGAGCCGAAGCGCGCCAGCGAGGACCTGAACCTCGGCCCGCTGGTCGAGACGCATATGACGCGCTGCATTTCCTGCACCCGCTGCGTGCGCTTCACCACCGAGGTCGCCGGCATCACCCAGATGGGCCAGACCGGCCGCGGCGAGGACAGCGAGATCACCAGCTATCTGAACGAGACGCTGAACTCGAACCTGCAGGGCAATATCATCGACCTGTGCCCGGTCGGCGCGCTGGTTTCCAAGCCCTATGCCTTCACCGCCCGGCCGTGGGAACTGACCAAGACCGAATCCATCGACGTGATGGACGCTCTGGGCAGCAATATCCGCGTCGATACCAAGGGCCGCGAGGTCATGCGCATCCTGCCGCGCAACCATGACGGCGTGAACGAGGAGTGGATCAGCGACAAGACCCGCTTCGTCTGGGACGGGCTGCGCCGCCAGCGCCTCGACCGCCCCTATATCCGCGAGAACGGCAAGCTGCGCCCGGCCTCCTGGCCCGAGGCGCTGGAGGCCGCCGCCCGCGCGATGAAGGGCAAGAAGATTGCCGGGCTGGTCGGCGATCTGGTGCCGGTCGAGGCGGCCTTCAGCCTCAAGCAGCTGGTCGAGGGGCTGGGCGGCAAGGTGGAATGCCGCACCGACGGCGCGCGGCTGCCGGCCGGCAACCGCTCGGCCTATGTCGGCACGGCGCGGATCGAGGATATCGACCACGCCAAGCGCATCCTGCTGATCGGCACCAATCCCCGCGACGAGGCGCCGGTGCTGAACGCCCGCATCCGCAAGGCCTGGGCGCATGGCGCGCAAGTGGCTCTGATCGGCGAGGCAGTCGATCTGACCTATGACTATCTGCATCTCGGCACCGACCGGCAGGCCCTGCTTGATCTGGTCAATGAGGCGCCGGGTCCGGACGGCACTCCGGGGCTGGTGATCGTCGGGCAGGGCGCGCTGCGCGAAGCCGATGGCGAGGCGGTGCTGGCCAATGCGATGAAGCTTTGCGAGCTGGGCGACGCCCGGCTGCTGGTTTTGCACAGCGCCGCCGGCCGCGTCGGTGCCATGGACGTGGGCGCGGTGACCGAGGGCGGCCTGCTTGCCGCCATCGACGGCGCGGAGGTGGTCTACAACCTCGGTGCCGACGAGGTCGACATCGCTGCCGGTCCGGTGGTGATCTATCAGGGCAGCCATGGCGACCGCGGTGCGCATCGCGCCGACATCATCCTGCCCGGCGCCTGCTATACCGAGGAAAGCGGCCTGTTCGTGAACACCGAGGGCCGTCCGCAACTCGCCATGCGCGCCAATTTCGCGCCGGGCGAGGGCAAGGAGAACTGGGCGATCCTGCGTGCGCTTTCGGCCGAACTGGGCGCGACCCAGCCCTGGGACAGCCTGGCCGGGCTGCGCCGCGAACTGGTCGCGGCGGTGCCGCATCTGGCCCAGATCGACCAGGTGCCGCAGAACGAATGGCAGCCGCTGGACCGTCTTGACCTGGGCCAGGCCGATTTCCGCAATGCGATCAAGGATTTCTATCTGACCAATCCCATCGCGCGCTCCTCGCCGCTGATGGGAGAGCTTTCGGCCATGGCCGCGGCCCGCAGGGCTCCGGCCCTGGCGGCGGAGTGACGGGGATGCGGCCCCGCCTTGCCCTTCTGACCGGGATCGGCCTTCTCGCCCTGCTGGCGGGTTGCGGCGAAAGCAAGGACGCGCGCCCGCGGCCCAAGCCGGCCCAGCTGGGCGTCGCGGTGCTGCAAAGCGATGCCGGCGCGCCGGACAAGAAGGTGCTGACCAAGGGCCGGATCTCGACCAAGTCGGGCGAGATCCTGATTCTGGAACCCGACGGATCGGTCAGCGAGATGGCGCTGGACAGCCCCGAGGGCCGCGATGCCTTCGCGGTGACCGAGGCCGAGCTGATGGCGCTGAATGCGAATCTGGATCTGGACCTGTCGGGAATGCCGGACATGGCCCCGGTGCGGCAGCGCCAGCCGACGGCGCAGGAAAAGGCGCTGGCCGATTTCGCGGCCCGCACCCGTCCGCTGCGGCTGAACCTGCCCAAGAGCTTCGAGGCCGATCCCAAGGATTTCCAGGGCGCCCAGGTCTCGGGCCTGGCCAGTTCGCGCAAGGGGGCGGACGGGCTGGTGGAAGTGACGGCAAACCTGCGCGCCGGGGTGGACGCCGACACCGCCTTCGCCTATGCCACATGCGCGCTGGCCAGCTGGGCCGATGCGAAGGGGGCGCCCTATGCCCGGCACATCCGCACGCTCAGGGACAAGCGCAACGGCAAGATGGTCGTCGGCTCGGTCTTTACCCTGTCCGAGAAGAAACCGATGGGCCTGACGGTGATGACAACGAATGAGACCTTGCAGGAATGCAAGGCACGCGGCATTCCCGCGGCGTGATGAGAGGGACGAAAGATCATGGCTGAATTCTGGGCCTCGCCCTACGGTTTCGCGCTCAGCCTGCTCTTGCAGGGTCTGGCGGTCATCGCCTTTGTCATGGGCTCGCTGATCTTCATGGTCTATGGCGACCGCAAGATCTGGGCGGCGGTGCAGATGCGCCGCGGTCCGAACGTGGTGGGCCCCTGGGGGCTGCTGCAGACCTTCGCCGATGCGCTGAAATACGTCGTCAAGGAAATCGTCGTCCCGGCCGGGGCGGACAAGTTCGTCTATTTCCTGGCGCCCTTCCTGTCGATGATGCTGGCGCTGTTCGCCTTTGTGGTCATCCCCTTCGACGAGGGCTGGGTGATGGCGAACATCAATGTCGGCATCCTGTTCATCTTCGCCGCCTCCTCGCTGGAGGTTTACGGCGTCATCATGGGCGGCTGGGCCTCGAACTCGAAATACCCGTTCCTTGCCTCGCTGCGCTCGGCGGCGCAGATGATCTCCTACGAGGTCTCGCTGGGGCTGATCATCATCGGCGTCATCATCTCGGCCGGCTCGATGAACCTGACCGCCATCGTCGAGGCGCAGCGCGGCGATTACGGCCTGCTGAACTGGTTCTGGCTGCCGCATCTGCCGATGGTGGTGCTGTTCTTCGTCTCGGCGCTGGCCGAATGCAACCGCCCGCCCTTCGACCTGGTCGAGGCCGAATCGGAACTGGTGGCGGGCTTCATGACCGAATATTCGTCCACGCCCTACCTGCTGTTCATGGCGGGCGAATACATCGCCATGTATCTGATGTGCGCGCTTCTGTCGCTGCTGTTCTTCGGCGGTTGGCTGTCGCCGGTGCCCTTCATCGCGGACGGCTGGTGGTGGATGGTCATCAAGATGTGGTTCTGGTTCTACATGTTCGCCATGGTCAAGGCGATCGTGCCGCGCTACCGCTACGACCAGCTGATGCGCATCGGCTGGAAGGTGTTCCTGCCCCTGTCGCTGGGCTGGGTGGTGCTGGTGGCGATCCTGGCCCGCTACGAAGTGCTGGGCAGCTTCTGGGCCCGTTTCGCAGTCGGAGGATAAGCCATGTATTCCAACAAGCTAGCCGAGGCATTTGCCAAAGCCAGTGAGACCGACAAGGTAGAGCTGGCGCATTTCCTCGCCAACAATCTGGACAGTGCGGAACAGGCGCAGGACAGCGCCCGCATCCGCGACTATGTCGCCGCGTTCGACCGTTTCGCGGCGCCGCGGGAAGGGGAGCGTTTCTGATGGCCTTCGATTTCGCGCGGGCGACCAAGTATTTCCTGATGTGGGACTTCATCAAGGGCTTCGGCCTGGGCATGCGCTATTTCGTCTCGCCCAAGCCGACGCTGAACTATCCCCACGAAAAGGGCCCGCTTTCGCCGCGCTTCCGGGGCGAGCACGCGCTGCGCCGCTATCCGAACGGCGAGGAACGCTGCATCGCCTGCAAGCTCTGCGAGGCTGTCTGCCCGGCCCAGGCCATCACCATCGACGCCGAACCGCGCGAGGACGGCTCGCGCCGCACCACGCGCTACGACATCGACATGACGAAATGCATCTATTGCGGCTTCTGCCAGGAGGCCTGCCCGGTCGATGCCATCGTCGAGGGGCCGAATTTCGAATATTCCACCGAGACCCGCGAGGAGCTGTTCTACGACAAGCAGAAACTGCTTGCGAACGGCGAACGCTGGGAGGCCGAGATCGCCCGCAACCTGCAGCTGGATGCGCCCTACAGATGACTCCCGTCGCCGCATATCAGCGCGGCCGCGCCCTGGCCGAGCATCTCAATCCTGGGATGGAGGCGGCCCTGCGCGACCGCTATGGCCATTGGCTGCCCGATGCGGTGGCCGAAACGGTCGTGGGTCACGGGATGGGCGAGGTCTATGCCCGCGAGGGGCTGGATCTGAAGACCCGTCTGCTGGTCACGGTCGGCGCGTTGGCGGCGATGGGCGGGCAGACCCGGCCGCAGCTCAAGGTGAACGTGGCCTCGGCCCTGCGCGCAGGCGCAAGCGCGCGAGAGATCTGCGAGGCGATCTTCCAGATGCATCTCTATGGCGGAATGCCGGCGGCGATCAACGCGCTGAATGCCGCCATCGAGGTTTTCGAAGCGGAGGGAACAAGTCCATGACCGATGCCTTCCAGAAGCTGTTCCAGCAGATGCTGCAATCCGGCCAGGAGATGGCGCGCGTCTTCAACCCGGCGCTGGAACATTTCGACATGCGCGCCATGGAAAAGCTGGTGCCGACGATCCCCGCCGACATGCTGGAAATGTGGTTCGGCAAGACCTTCAACCGCGAGGGGCTGGACGCCAAGACGCGCCTGCTTCTCACCATCGGCGCGATCACCGTTCAGGGCGCGCTGGCCGAGCCGCAGCTGCGCATGACCATCCGTCAGGCGCTGGCGGCCGGCGCCACCAAACGCGAGATCGCCGAGACGATCTTTCAGATGAGCATGTTCGGCGGGCTGCCTGCGATGCAGAAGGCGCTGGAAATCGCCCAGAGCGTCTATGCCGAGGAGGACGACGAATGATGACCTTCGCTTTCTACCTGTTCGCGATCAGCGCCTGCGTCGCGGGCTTCATGGTCGTGATCGGCCGCAATCCGGTGCATTCGGTGCTGTGGCTGATCCTGGCCTTCCTCGCCTCGGCGGGCCTGTTCGTGCTGCAGGGCGCGGAATTCGTCGCCATGCTGCTGGTCGTGGTCTATGTCGGCGCCGTGGCGGTGCTGTTCCTGTTCGTCGTCATGATGCTGGACGTGGATTTCGCCGAGCTCAAGGGCGAGCTGGCGCGCTACCTGCCGCTGGCGCTGCTGATCGGTGTGGTGCTGCTGGCGCAGCTGGGCATCGCCTTTTCCGGCTGGACGCCCTCGGACAGCGCCGAGAGCCTGCGCGCCGCGCCGGTGGACGCGACGGTCGAGAACACCTTCGGCCTGGGCCTCGTGCTTTACGACCGCTATGTGCTGATGTTCCAGCTGGCCGGTCTGGTGCTGCTGGTCGCGATGATCGGGGCGATCGTGCTGACGATGCGCCACCGCCGCGACGTCAAGCGCCAGAACGTGCTGGAACAGATGTGGCGCGACCCGGCCAAGACCATGGAGCTGAAGGACGTCAAGCCGGGACAGGGGCTTTGAACGCGGCAAGCTGGACCGCGATAGCCATCGGGATCGCCACGGCGGTCCTAGTAGCAAACGGATATTTCAACGGGTGAACGACCCGGAGGGACCAGGACGATGATCGGATTGACTCATTATCTTGTTGTGGGGGCGATACTGTTCGTCACCGGCATTTTCGGGATCTTCGTGAACCGAAAGAACGTCATCGTCATCCTGATGTCGATCGAGCTGATGCTCCTGGCGGTGAACATCAATTTCGTCGCCTTCTCGACGCATCTGGGCGATCTGGCCGGGCAGGTCTTCACCATGTTCGTGCTGACCGTCGCCGCCGCCGAGGCCGCCATCGGCCTGGCGATCCTGGTGGTCTTCTTCCGCAACCGCGGCACCATCGCGGTGGAAGACGTCAACGTGATGAAGGGGTAAGCGAGCATGGAAAAATTCGTCCTCTTCGCGCCGCTCATCGCGTCGCTGATCGCCGGGCTGGGCTGGCGCGCCATCGGCGAGAAGGCCGCGCAATACCTGACCACGGGCGTGCTGTTCCTAAGCTGCCTGATCAGCTGGTATCTGTTCCTGTCCTTCGACGGCGTGCCGCGGCACATTCCGGTGCTCGACTGGGTCGTGACCGGCGATTTCCATGCCGAATGGGCGATCCGGCTGGACCGGCTGACCGCGATCATGCTGATCGTCGTGACCACCGTCTCGGCCCTCGTGCACATGTATTCGCTGGGCTACATGGCCCATGACGACAACTGGACGCATGACGAGCATTACAAGGCGCGCTTCTTCGCCTATCTCTCGTTCTTCACCTTCGCCATGCTGATGCTGGTGACGGCGGACAACCTGTTGCAGATGTTCTTCGGCTGGGAGGGCGTGGGCGTCGCCTCCTATCTGCTGATCGGATTCTACTACAAGAAGGCCAGCGCCAATGCCGCGGCGATCAAGGCGTTCATCGTCAACCGGGTCGGCGATTTCGGCTTCCTGCTGGGCATCTTCGGCCTTTACTGGCTGACCGGCTCGGTCCAGTTCGACGAGATCTTCCGCCAGGTGCCGCAGCTTGCGCAGACCGAGATGCATTTCCTGTGGCGCGACTGGAACGCCGCGAACCTGCTGGGCTTCCTGCTCTTCGTCGGCGCCATGGGCAAATCGGCGCAGCTCTTGCTGCACACCTGGCTGCCGGACGCGATGGAAGGCCCGACCCCGGTCTCGGCGCTGATCCACGCCGCGACCATGGTGACGGCGGGCGTGTTCCTGGTCTGCCGCATGTCGCCGCTTTACGAATTCGCGCCGGATGCCAAGAACTTCATCGTCATCATCGGCGCCACCACCGCCTTCTTCGCCGCGACCGTGGGCCTGGTGCAGAACGACATCAAGCGCGTCATCGCCTATTCGACCTGCTCGCAGCTGGGCTACATGTTCGTGGCGGCGGGCGTCGGCGTCTATTCGGCGGCCATGTTCCACCTGCTGACCCATGCCTTCTTCAAGGCCATGCTGTTTTTGGGCGCCGGCTCGGTGATCCATGCCATGCACCATGAGCAGGACATGCGGAACTATGGCGGGCTGCGGAAAAAGATCCCGCTGACCTTCTGGGCGATGATGATCGGCACCTTCGCCATCACCGGCGTCGGCATCCCGCTGACCCATCTGGGCTTCGCCGGCTTCCTGTCCAAGGACGCGATCATCGAAAGCGCCTATGCCGGCAGCGGCTATGCCTTCTGGCTGCTGGTGATCGCCGCCTGCTTCACCAGCTTCTACAGCTGGCGGCTGATCTTCCTGACCTTCTACGGCAAGCCGCGCGGCGACCATCATGCCCATGACCATGCGCATGAAAGCCCGCCGGTGATGACCATCCCGCTGGGCGTGCTGGCCATCGGTGCGGTCTTTGCCGGCATGGTCTGGTATGGTCCCTTCTTCGGCGACCATCACAAGGTGACGGAATATTTCCACATCGCCGGCGCGCATCACGAAGCGGCCGAGGGCGGGGAAGCGGAGCACGCGACCGCCGAGGCTCCGGTGGAGCATGTCGCCGCCGATACCGCCGAGGGCGAGCCGACTGACGAGGCCGCCCATGCCGAGGTCGCGGCCCCGGTCGGCGGTGCGATCTACATGCATCCCGACAACCATATCATGGACGAGGCGCATCATGCGCCGGCCTGGGTCAAGGTCTCGCCCTTCATCGCCATGGTGCTGGGGCTGATCACCGCCTGGACCTTCTACATCGCCAATCCGTCGCTGCCGCGGCGGCTGGCGGCGCAGCAGCCGGCGCTGTATCAGTTCCTGCTCAACAAATGGTATTTCGACGAGATCTACGACTTCATCTTCGTCCGCCCGGCGAAATGGCTTGGCCGTGCGCTGTGGAAGGGCGGGGACGGCGCCGTCATCGACGGCACCATCAACGGGGTGGCCATGGGGTTGATCCCGCGGCTGACCCGCGCGGCGGTCCGGGTGCAATCGGGCTATCTGTTCCACTACGCCTTCGCGATGGTTCTGGGCATCGTGGGCTTGCTGATCTGGGTGATGATGCGGGGCGCGCACTGACATGACGAACCTTCTTTCCATCATCACCTTCCTGCCGATCGTCGCCGCGATCATCATGGCGCTGTTCCTGCGCGGCCAGGACGAGGCGGCGGCCCGCAACGCCAAGTGGCTGGCGCTGCTGACCACCAGCGCGACCTTCGTGATCTCGCTTTTCGTGCTGTTCCGCTTCGACCCGGCGAACACGGGCTTCCAGTTCGTCGAGGATCACGCCTGGATCATGGGGCTGCGCTACAAGATGGGCGTGGACGGCATCTCGGTGCTGTTCGTGCTGCTGACCACCTTCATGATGCCGCTGACCATCCTTTCGACCTGGGCGGTCGAGGACAAGGTCAAGGAATACATGATCGCCTTCCTGGTGCTGGAAGGGCTGATGATCGGCGTCTTCACCGCGCTCGACCTGGTGCTGTTCTACCTGTTCTTCGAGGCGGGGCTGATCCCGATGTTCCTGATCATCGGCATCTGGGGCGGCAAGGACCGCATCTATGCGTCCTTCAAGTTCTTCCTCTACACCTTCCTCGGCTCGGTGCTGATGCTGGTGGCGATGATCGCCATGTATCGCATGGCGGGCACCACCGACATCCCGACGCTGCTGACCTTCGACTTCCCGTCGGACAACTTCCGCCTGCTGGGCATGACGGTGGTCGGCGGCATGCAGATGCTGCTGTTCCTGGCCTTCTTCGCCAGCTTCGCCGTGAAGATGCCGATGTGGCCGGTCCATACCTGGCTGCCCGACGCGCACGTCCAGGCGCCGACCGCCGGCTCGGTCCTGCTGGCGGCGGTGCTGCTGAAGATGGGCGGCTACGGCTTCCTGCGCTTCAGCCTGCCGATGTTCCCGGTCGCCAGCGGCGTGGCCCAGCCCTATGTCTTCTGGCTGTCGGCCATCGCCATCGTCTACACCTCGCTGGTGGCGCTGGCGCAGTCGGACATGAAGAAGGTCATCGCCTATTCCTCGGTCGCCCATATGGGCTACGTGACCATGGGCGTCTTCGCCGCGAACCAGATCGGCGTCGACGGCGCGATCTTCCAGATGCTGTCGCACGGCTTCATCTCGGGCGCGCTGTTCCTGTGCGTCGGCGTGATCTACGACCGCATGCACACGCGCGAGATCGACGCCTATGGCGGGCTGGTGAACCGGATGCCGGCCTATGCGGCGGTCTTTATGTTCTTCACCATGGCGAATGTGGGCCTGCCGGGCACCTCGGGCTTCGTGGGCGAGTTCCTGACGCTGATGGGGGTCTTCCGCGTCGATACCTGGGTGGCGCTGGTCGCGACCTCGGGGGTGATCCTGTCGGCGGCCTATGCGCTCTGGCTCTATCGCCGGGTGACGCTGGGCCAGCTGATCAAGGAAAGCCTGAAGTCGATCACCGACATGACGCCGCGCGAGCGCTGGGTATTCGTTCCGCTGATCGCCATGACGCTGATCCTGGGCGTCTATCCGCGGCTCGTCACCGACGTGACCGGCCCGGCGGTCGCAGCACTCGTCCAAGACTACAACCAGAGCCAGCCGGCGGCGCCCGTCGCCACGGCCCAAGCCAGCCACTAGGGGACGGATATGACCTCGCTCGATTTCTCGACCATTCTGCCCGAGGTGGTGCTGGCCGGTTACGCCCTCGCCGCGCTGATGGCAGGGGCCTATCTCGGCAAGGACAGGCTGGCGCGCACGCTGCTCTGGGTCACGGTCGCGGCCTTCCTGATCGTCGCGGCCATGGTGGGCCTGGGCAACCATGTCGACGGCACCGCCTTCCACGGCATGTTCATCGACGACGGCTTTTCACGCTTTGCCAAGGTGGTGACGCTGGTCGCCGCCGCCGGGGTGCTGGCGATGAGCGCCGATTACATGCAGCGCCGCAACATGCTGCGCTTCGAGTTCCCGATCATCGTCGCGCTGGCGGTGCTGGGCATGATGTTCATGGTCTCGGCCGGCGACCTCTTGACCCTCTACATGGGGCTGGAACTGCAATCGCTGGCGCTTTACGTCGTCGCCGCCATGCGCCGCGATTCGGTGCGCTCTTCCGAGGCGGGGCTGAAATATTTCGTCCTCGGTTCGCTTTCCTCGGGCCTGCTGCTCTATGGCGCCTCGCTGGTCTACGGCTTTGCCGGGACCACCGGATTCGAGGGCATCATCTCGACCATCCAGGGCGGCCACCTGTCGCTGGGCGTGCTGTTCGGGCTGGTGTTCATGCTGGTGGGCCTGTCGTTCAAGGTCTCGGCCGTGCCCTTCCACATGTGGACCCCGGACGTCTATGAGGGCTCGCCGACGCCGGTGACCGCCTTCTTCGCCACCGCGCCCAAGGTCGCGGCCATGGCGCTGATCGCGCGGCTGGTCTTCGACGCCTTCGGCCATGTCATCGGCGACTGGAGCCAGATCGTCGCGGCGCTGGCGGTGATGTCGATGTTCCTGGGCTCGATCGCCGGGATCGGCCAGACCAACATCAAGCGGCTGATGGCCTATTCCTCGATCGCGCATATGGGCTTCGCGCTGGTCGGCCTTGCCGCCGGCACCGCCATCGGCGTGCAGACCATGCTGCTTTACATGACCATCTATGCGGTGATGAACATCGGCACCTTCGCCTTCATCCTGTCGATGGAGCGCGACGGCGTGCCGGTCACCGATCTGACCGCGCTGAACCGGTTCGCCTGGACCGATCCGGTCAAGGCGCTGGCCATGCTGGTGCTGATGTTCAGCCTTGCCGGCGTGCCGCCGACGCTGGGCTTCTTCGCCAAGTTCGGCGTGCTGACGGCGGCGGTCGATGCCGGCATGGGCTGGCTGGCGGTGCTGGGCGTGATCGCCTCGGTCATCGGCGCCTTCTATTACCTGCGCATCGTCTATTACATGTATTTCGGCGCCGAGACCGAAGGCATGACCTCGCGCATGGGTGCGGTGCAATATCTGGCGCTGATGCTGCCGGCGCTGGCCATGCTGGTGGGTGCGATCAGCATGTTCGGCGTGGATGCCGCCGCCGGCCGCGCCGCCGAGACTCTGGTCGGCCCGGTCGCCGCGGCCGAACAGCCGGCCGAATCCGCGCAAGCCGAGCCCGCGCAAGGTGAGTGACGCCTGGCCCGAAGGCGTGGCCCGCCATGTGCTGGCCCGCGCCGACAGCACCAATGCCGAGGCGTTGCGGCTGGCGCCCGGCCTTTCGGGGCCGGCCTGGGTAATGGCCCGCGAGCAATTCGCGGGCCGCGGCCGTCGCGGTCGGGACTGGGTGATGCCGGCCGGGAATTTCGCCGGGACGCTGGTCGTCCGGCCGCAGGGCGGGGCGCTGGCCGCCGCGCAGCTGTCCTTCGTGGCGGCGCTGGCGCTTTACGACGCGCTTGGCGATGCCTGCGGCCCCTCGGTCCGGCTGGCGATCAAATGGCCGAACGACGTGCTGCTGAACGGCGGCAAGGTGGCGGGCATCCTGCTGGAAAGCGCGGGCTCGGGTCCGGGCGTGCAGGCCGTCGCGGTCGGCATCGGCGTCAACCTGGCCGCCGCGCCGGATGCGGCGGCGGTCGAGCCGGGCGCGACGCCCCCGGTCTCGGTCCTGGGCGAGACCGGCCATGTCGTCGATCCCGAGGATTTCCTGGACCTGCTGGCGCCGGCCTTCGCGCGCTGGCAGGCGCAGCTGGACATCTATGGCTTTGCGCCGATCCGCAACGCCTGGCTGGCCCGCGCCGCCCGGCTGGGCGAGCCGATCACCGCCCGCACCGGCGCGACCGAGAGCCACGGCATCTTCGAGGGGATCGACGACAGCGGCGCGCTGATCCTGCGCGGCCCGGCGGGGCGGCAGGTCATTCCCGCCGCCGACGTCTATTTCGGAGCTTAGCCCATGCTGCTTTGCATCGACACCGGCAACACCAACACGGTCTTTTCGGTCTGGGACGGCGAGAAATTCGTGGGCCTCTGGCGCATCTCGACCGACCATCGCCGCACGGCGGACGAATATTTCGTCTGGCTGTCCACGCTGATCTCGCTGCAGAAGCTGGAGCTGAGCATCGATGCCTGCATCATCAGCTCGACCGCGCCGCGGGTGGTGTTCAACCTGCGCGTGCTCTGCAACCGCTATTTCGACACCCGCCCGCTGGTGGTCGGCAAGCCCGACTGCCTGCTGCCGGTGGCGCCGCGGGTGGATTTCGGCACCGTGGTCGGTCCCGACCGGCTGGTGAACACCTGGGGGGCGTTCCAGCGGCACGGGCCTGACCTGATCGTGGTCGATTTCGGCACCGCGACCACCTTCGACGTGGTCGATACCGACGGCGCCTATGTCGGCGGCGTCATCGCCCCGGGGGTGAACCTGTCGCTGGAGGCGCTGCATATGGGCGCGGCCAGCCTGCCGCATGTCGATGTGACCATGCCGGCCAAGGTGATCGGCACCAATACGGTGTCCTGCATCCAGTCGGGCATCTTCTGGGGCTATATCGGCCTGGTGCAGGGCGTGGTGGACAAGATCCGCGAGGAACGCGGCCGGCCGATGAAGGTTATCGCTACGGGCGGGCTGGCGCCGCTGTTCGACCAGGGGTTTGATTTGTTTGACGCGATCGAGGACGATCTGACCATGCACGGCCTGCGCCTGATCCACGATTACAACAAGGAGATGGGCAATGGCTGAGCGCCTGATCTATCTGCCGCTGGGCGGCGCGGGCGAAATCGGCATGAACGCCTATGTCTATGGCTATGGCCAGCCGGGGCGTGAACGGCTGATCGTCGTCGATCTGGGCGTGACCTTCGGCGACATGGATTCTTCGCCCGGCATCGACCTGATCATGGCCGATGTCGCCTGGCTGGAAGCCAATCGCGACCGCATCGACGCCATCTTCATCACCCATGGGCACGAGGATCACGTCGGCGCGCTTGGCCTGCTCTGGCCCAAGCTGCAAAAGCCGGTGCATTGCCGCCGCTTCACCGGCGCGCTGGCGCGGCTGAAGCTGGAGGAGGCCGGCCAGCCGGTCGATCAGCTGCATATCCACGCGCCGCGTCCCGATGCGGTGACGGTGGGCCCGTTCCGGGTGCAATTCGTCCCGATCAGCCATTCGATCCCGGAAAGCTCGGCGCTGATCATCGACACGCCGGCGGGGCGGATCGTGCATACCGGCGACTTCAAGCTGGACGGCACCCCGGTGGTGGGCGAGGCCTTCGACCCGATCCTGTGGCACGACATTGCCAACGAGGGGCAGGGGATCAAGGTCCTGACCTGCGATTCCACCAATGTCTTCTCGCCCCATCCCGGCCGGTCCGAAGCGGTGCTGGCAAATCCGCTGCTGGATTTCGTCATGGCGCAGCGGCAGCTGGTGGTGGCGACGACCTTCGCCAGCAACATCGCCCGGCTCAAGACCCTGGCCGAGGCCGGCATCGCCGCCGGCCGCAAGATCTGCCTTCTGGGCCGGGCCATGCGCCGCATGGTGACCGTCGCGGTCGAGACCGGCATCCTGACCAGTTTCCCCCCGGTCATCAGCCCCGAGGAAGCCTCGGAGCTGCCGCGCGACAAGGTGATGCTGATCGTCACCGGCAGCCAGGGCGAGCGCCGCGCCGCCAGCGCCCAGCTCTCGCGCGGCCGCTATCTGGGCATCCAGCTGAAGGACGGGGACAGCTTCCTGTTCAGCTCGCGCACCATCCCCGGCAATGAGCGCGGGGTGATCCGCATCATGAATGCGCTCTCGGAAATGGGCGTGGACCTGCATGACGCCGATGACGGGCTCTATCACGTCTCGGGCCATGCCAACCGTCCGGATATCGAGGCGGTGCACGACCTGCTGAAGCCGCAGATCGTCATCCCGATGCATGGCGAGCACATGCATCTGCGCGAACATGCCAAGCTGGCCGAGGCACGCGGCATTCATTCGGTGGTGGCGACCAACGGCACCATGCTGGACCTGTCGGGCGAGGCGCCGCGGGTGGTGGACCAGATCGACACCGGGCGGATTTATCTCGACGGCACGGTGCTGATCGGCGCCATGGACGGGGTGGTGCGCGACCGCATCCGCATGGCGCTGAACGGCCATGCCATGGTCTCGGTCATCATCGACGAGGACGATACGCCGTTGCCCGACGCCTGGGTGGAGCTCTCGGGCCTGCCCGAGAAGGGCCGGGCCGGCGTGCCGCTGGCCCGCAATATCGAGGCCGAGCTGGCCGAGTTCCTGGAACGCGCCGACGACCGCACGGTGATGGACGACGACCGGCTGGAGGAGGCGATCCGCAAGATCACCCGGCAGGTCTCGATGGAGGAGATCGGCAAGAAGCCCGAGGTGACGGTGGTGATCTCGCGCCTGGCTGCGGAATGACTTGACCTTGCCCCGCGCCCGAGGCATGGGCGCGGGCATGAGTGAATTCGATCCGAACCCTCCGCGTCGCAATTTCTACGGCCGCCGCCACGGCAAGACCCTGCGCCAGTCGCAAAAGGGCTATCTTTCCGAGGATCTGGGCGAGCTGCGCCCGCGCGGCATCACCTTCGCCGAGAACCCCGAGAGGAAGCCCATCGACCCGGCGGCGATCTTCGGCGACGACCGGCCGGTCTGGCTGGAGGTCGGCTTCGGCGGCGGCGAGCATATGGTGCACATGGCGGCACGCTATCCCGAGATCGGCATCATCGGCTGCGAGCCCTTTATCAACGGCGTCGCCATGCTCTTGGGCAAGATCCGCAATGCCGGCGTGCAGAATGTCAGTGTGCATCCCGGCGATGCGCGCGACCTGATGGACGTGCTGCCCGACGCCTCGATCAGCAAGGCGTTCCTGAACTATCCCGACCCCTGGCCCAAGGCGCGCCATCACCGCCGCCGCTTCGTGACGCCCGAGCATCTGATCCCGCTCGCCCGCGTCATGAAGCCGGGCGCCGAATTCCGCGTCGCCACCGACATCCCCGATTACGTCCGCCAGACGCTGGAGGAGGTGCCGCAGGCCGGGTTCCAGCTGATCGGCGAAGGCCCGGAGCCTTGGGACGACTGGCCCAGCACCCGCTATGAGCAGAAGGCGCTGCGCGAGGGCCGGGTGCCGCATTACGTCACCTTCCGCCGCGGGGGCTGAAGCGGCGTTGATCGCCACCGATTGCAACCCCCGCCCGTGACCGCTATCACCTTGCGCGACAAGCACGAGGGGGCCTTCATGTCACATTCCGCCGAACCGCTGCCGATGACCGCCCGCCGCTCGGGTCCCCTGTCGGGCGAGGCCAAGGTGCCGGGCGACAAGTCGATCAGCCACCGCGCCCTGATCCTCGGCGCGCTGTCGGTGGGCGAGACGCATATCACCGGCCTGCTGGAAGGCCAGGACGTGCTGGACACGGCATCGGCCATGCGGGCCTTCGGCGCCCGGGTCGAGCGTCTGGGCGAGGGCGAATGGAAGGTCAACGGCGTCGGCGTCGGCGGCTTTGCCGAGCCCGAGGGCGTGATCGACTGCGGCAATTCCGGCACCGGCGTGCGGCTGATCATGGGCGCCATGGCCACGACGCCCATCACCGCCACCTTCACCGGCGATGCCAGCCTGTCGCGCCGCCCGATGGGCCGGGTTACCGACCCGCTGGAACTGTTCGGCTGCGAGGTCACGGCGCGTGAGGGCAAGCGGCTGCCGGTGACGATCAAGGGCGCGGCCGACCCGGTGCCGGTGCGCTACAAGACCCCCGTGGCCTCGGCGCAGATCAAGTCGGCCGTGCTGCTGGCGGGCCTGAACGCGCCGGGCGAGACGGTGGTGATCGAATCCGAACCGACCCGCGACCATACCGAGCGTATGCTCGCCGGCTTCGGCGCCAGCATCCGCGCCGAGACGACCGACGAGGGCCATGTCATCACCCTTAAGGGCCGGCCGGAGCTGAAGCCGCAGCCGGTGGCGGTGCCGCGCGATCCCTCCAGCGCCGCCTTCCCGGTGGCGGCGGCGCTGATCGTGCCGGGATCCGAGATCCGGGTGCCGGGCGTCAGCCGCAACCCGACCCGCGACGGGCTCTATGTCACGCTGCTGGAAATGGGCGCCGACATCCGCTTCGAGAACCCACGCGAGGAGGGGGGCGAGCCGGTCGCCGACCTGGTCGTCCGCCACGGCCCGCTGAAAGGCGTGACCGTGCCCGTGGAACGCGCCGCCAGCATGATCGACGAGTTCCCCATCCTCTCGGTCATCGCCTGCTTTGCCGAGGGCAAGACGGTGATGCAGGGTGTCCACGAGCTTCGCGTCAAGGAAAGCGACCGCATCGACGCTATGGCGGTCGGCCTGCGCGCCAATGGCGCCGAGGTCGAGGATACGCCCGACACTATGACCGTCCACGGCAAGGGCGGGCTGAAAGGCGGCGCTACCTGCGCCAGCCATCTCGACCACCGCATCGCCATGTCTTTCCTGGTCGCCGGCCTCGCTTCCGAGCAGCCGATCAGCGTGGATGACGGAGGCCCGATCGCCACGTCCTTCCCGGATTTCCTGCCGCTGATGCAAAAACTCGGCGCCCGGATCGACTGATCCGTCGCGGCCGGGGGCTGTCTGCCCCGTTGTCCATTGGTCCTCGGACCGATGGCGGACCAATGGCCAACCCCCGAGGATACTGCGACAAGAAAGAAAAAAGGAGAGCGGCGCCGGATGGGGCGCCGCCTGTGGTCTTTCTCTGTTGCTCAAATACCCATCATGCGGCCGTGGCCGCCGGGCGCGGCCTAGCCCGCCTTGGCAGCCTCGGGATAGCCGAGCCCGGCCAGCGCCTCGCGGATCTCGTCCAGGATCGCCGGGTCGTCGATGGTGGCGGGGGTCTTGAACGGTTCGCCGTCGGCGATCTTGGCCATGGTGGCGCGCAGGATCTTGCCCGAGCGGGTCTTGGGCAGCCGGTCCACCACGCAGGCCGACTTGAAAGCCGCGACCGGGCCGATCTTGTCGCGCACCAGCTTGACCACCTCGCGCGCCACCTGCTCATGCGGCGTCGCGATCCCGGCCTTCAGGCACAGGAACCCGACCGGCGCCTGGCCCTTGAGGCTGTCCGCCACGCCGATCACCGCGCATTCGGCGACGGCGGGATGGCTGGCCAGCACCTCTTCCATGGCGCCGGTCGACAGCCGGTGTCCGGCGACGTTGATCACGTCGTCGGTGCGCGCCATGATGTAGAGATAGCCGTCATCGTCGATATAGCCGGCGTCGCCCGTCTCGTAATAGCCGGGGAAATGCTCGAGATAGGATTTGCGGAAGCGGGTTTCGGCATTCCACAGCCCCGGCAGCGTGCCGGGCGGCAGCGGCAGCTTGACCGCGATGGCGCCCAAGGTCCCTGCGGGCACCGGATGGCCGGCCTCGTCCAGCACCTGCACGTCATAGCCGGGCATCGGCACCGAAGGGCTGCCCAGCTTGGTCGGCAGGGTCTCGATGCCGATAGGATTGGCGGCGATGGCCCAGCCGGTCTCGGTCTGCCACCAATGGTCCACCACCGGCACGCCCAGGTGCTCCTGCGCCCATTTCACCGTGTCGGGGTCGGCGCGCTCGCCGGCCAGGAACAGGGCTTGCAGGTCGTGCAGCTTGTAGCGGCGGATCCACTCGCCCTGCGGATCCTCGCGACGGATGGCGCGCAGGGCGGTGGGCGCGGTGAAGAAGCTCTTGATGCGGTGGTTCTGGATGATGCGCCAGAACACGCCCGGATGCGGCGTGCCCACGGGCTTGCCCTCGAAGACCACGGTGGTCGCGCCGGCGATCAGCGGCCCGTAGCAGATATAGCTGTGGCCGACGACCCAGCCCACGTCCGAGGCAGCCCAGAAGCGGTCGCCGGCCGCGATGTTGTAGATATTCGTCATCGACCATTGCAGCGCCACCAGATGGCCGGCGGTGTGGCGCACCACGCCCTTGGGCTGGCCGGTGGTGCCCGAGGTATAGAGGATATAGGCCGGGTGGTTGCCCTCGACCGGCACGCATTCGGCGGGCTTCACGCCGTATTGGAAGCCGTGCCAGTTGAAATCGCGGCCCTCGACCAGCTTGGCCACCTCTTGCTCGCGCTGGAAGATCACGCAGAATTCGGGCTTGTGCTGGGCCATGTCGATGGCGGCGTCCAAGAGCGGCTTGTAATGCACCACCCGGTTCGGTTCGAGCCCGCAGGAGGCGGCGATGATCGCCTTGGGCTGGCAGTCGTCGATGCGCACCGCCAATTCGTTCGCGGCGAAGCCGCCGAAGACCACGGAATGGATGGCGCCGAGCCGGGCGCAGGCCAGCATCGCCTCCAGCGCCTCGGGGATCATCGGCATGTAGATGATGACCCGGTCGCCCTTTTCGACGCCGCGCATGCGCAGCGCCCCGGCCAGCGAGGCGACGCGGTCCTGCAGCTGCTTGTAGGTGATGCCCTTGGTCGAAAGAGTGATCGGGCTTTCATGCTGGATGGCGATCTGGTCGCCGCGCCCGGCCAGCACATGGCGGTCCACCGCGTTCCAGCAGGTATTCACCATCCCGTCCGAGAACCATTCGTAGATCGGGGCCTTGTCGTCGAACAGCGCCTTCGAGGGCTTGCGCTCCCAGTCGATGGCATCGGCCGCCCGCATCCAGAAACCCTCAGGGTCCGCCTGCCAGGCAGAATAGATCTCCCGATATCCCATGAAACAACTCCTCCCCGGATGAATGGGCCGGAGTTATGCGCGCCGAAAGGCAGGGCGCAAGGATGTTAACGCCCACAACCGCGGGTGCGACAAAAAGTTTTGCAGAATCCCGCGCCATTCGCGGGAATTAGTTTGCAAATCGCCGGCGACTTTGCGTCGGGCTGAAAACCCCGCGGCATTTTGCAAAATCAGGCCGGCCGCCCAGGGCCGCGGCAGAATCACCGCGAGCCCTGACGCAGCTTCCCCTGCCGTCTAGCGATAGTGATCGACCGGGGTGCCGGCGATCGCGCTCATGTTCAGCAGGCCGCGGGTGGTGATCGAGGGGGTGACGATATGGGCGCGGTTGCCCATGCCCATCAGGATGGGCCCGACCTCGAGCCCGTTGGCCTTGAGCTTCAGCGCGTTGCGCACCCCCGAGGCCGAGTCGGTGCCCGAGAAGACCAGCACGTTGGCCGCGCCCTCGATCCGGGAATGCGGCAGCAGCCGCTCGCGGATCGCCGGGTCCAGGGCCGAGTCCACGTGCATTTCGCCGTCGAAGATGAAATCGACGCCGCGCGCATGCAGGATCTCCATCGCCGCGCGCATCTTGCGGCCGGAATCGGTGTCCAGGTTGCCGAATTGCGAATGGCTGCACAGCGCGACCTTGGGCGTTACGCCGAAGCGGCGCACATGGCGGGCGGCGCCGATGGCGGCCTCGGCCACCTGCTCGGGGGTGGGGGAATGGGTGACCTGCGTGTCGGCGATGAACAGCGGCCCGTCTTCCAGGATCATCAGCGACAGCGCGCCATGTGGGCGCAGACCGTCGCGGGCCAGCACCTGGGTGACATAGTTCAGGTGCCAGCTGTATTGGCCGAAGGTGCCGCAGATCAGGCTGTCGGCCTCGCCCCGGTGTACCATGACCGCGCCGATGGCGGTGGTATTGGTGCGCATGATGGCGCGGGCGATGTCGGGCGTGACGCCCTGGCGGGCCATCAGCTCGTGATAGGTGCCCCAATAGTCGCGATAGCGCGGGTCGTTTTCGGGGTTCACGATCTCGAAATCGCGGCCGGGGCGGATCGGCAGGCCGGCGCGCTCGGCGCGCATCTCGATCACCTCGGGCCGGCCGATCAGGATGGGCGCATCGGTGGTTTCCTCGAGCATGGCATTGGCGGCGCGCAGCACCCGCTCGTCCTCGCCCTCGGCAAAGACGATGCGGCGGTTGGCGGTAGCGGCGGCCTCGAAGACCGGGCGCATCATCAGCGCCGAGCGGAAGACCGAACCGTCCAGCTTGCGCTTGTAGGCGGCGATGTCGTCCAGGGGCCGGGTGGCGACGCCGGTCTCCATCGCGGCCTTGGCCACGGCGGTGGAGACCACGCCGATCAGCCGCGGATCGAAGGGCTTGGGGATCAGGTAGTCGGCGCCGAAGCTCAGCTTTTCGCCGCGATAGGCCATCGCCGCCTCGGCGCTGGTGGTGGCGCGGGCCAGCGCGGCGATGCCTTCGATGCAGGCCAGCTGCATCTCGTCGTTGATCGTGGTCGCGCCCACGTCCAGCGCGCCGCGGAAGATGAAGGGGAAGCACAGGACGTTGTTGACCTGGTTCGGATAGTCGCTGCGGCCGGTGGCGATGATGGCGTCGGGCGCCACGGCGCGCGCATCCTCGGGCAGGATCTCGGGCGTGGGGTTGGCCAGCGCGAAGATGATCGGGCGCTTGGCCATCTTGGCCACCATATGGGGCTTGAGCACGCCGGGGCCGGACAGGCCCAGGAACAGGTCCGCGCCCTCGATCACCTGCTCCAGCGTGCGCAGGTGGGATTTCTGCGCGTATTCCGCCTTTTGCGGGGTCATCTCCTCGGTCCGGCCCTCATGGACCAGGCCGGCGATGTCGCAAAGCCAGACGTTCTCGCGCTTCACGCCCAGCTTCAGCAGCATGTTGAGGCAGGCGATGCCGGCCGCCCCGCCGCCGGTCGAGACGACCTTGATGTCCTCGAACCGCTTGTGGGCGATGTGCAGCGCGTTGGTCGCCGCCGCGCCGACGACGATGGCGGTGCCGTGCTGGTCGTCGTGAAAGACCGGGATGTTCATGCGCTCGCGACACAGCTTCTCGACGATGAAGCAGTCCGGGGCCTTGATGTCTTCCAGGTTGATGGCGCCGAAGGTCGGCTCCATCGCGCAGACGATCTCGGCCAGTTTCTCGGGGTCGGGCTGGTTCAGCTCGATATCGAAACAGTCGATATTGGCGAATTTCTTGAACAGGACCGCCTTGCCCTCCATCACCGGCTTCGAGGCCAGCGCGCCGATATTGCCCAGCCCCAGCACCGCGGTGCCGTTCGAGACCACGGCGACCAGATTGCCGCGTGCGGTATAGCGGGCGGCGGTGGAGGGGTCGGCCTTGATCTCCAGGCAGGCTTCCGCCACGCCGGGCGAATAGGCGCGGCTCAGGTCGCGGCCATTGGCAAGGGGCTTGGTCGCGCGCACCTCAAGCTTACCCGGGCGCGGGAATTCGTGATAATCCAATGCCGCCTGCCGGGCGTTGTCCTGTCTGCGTTCTTCCATCGCCAGACCCTCTCCTCTCAAGATGGTTCAGCGTTAAACTATTTTTTCGGCGGAGAACAGGGGGCATCGCGGCCGGGGGCGGGGATGCGCCGGACTTGCATCGCGATGGGCGGGCGCGCAAACTCGCAATCCGGTCGGGTGGCAGGCGAAAGGTGGGGTAATGGCGCTTCTGGATGCGGCGCGCGAGGTGCGCGAAAGGGCCTATGCGCCCTATTCCAATTTCAAGGTCGGCGCGGCGGTGCGCGGGGCCTCGGGGCGGATCTATGCCGGCTGCAATGTCGAGAACGTGGCCTATCCCGAGGGCACCTGCGCCGAGGCCGGCGCCATCGCCGCCATGGTCGCGGCGGGCGAGACCGAGATCGTCGAGGTCGCCGTCATCGCCGACTCGCAGGGCCCGGTGCCGCCCTGCGGCGGCTGCCGCCAGAAGCTGGCCGAGTTCGGCCGCCCCGAGACGCCGGTGCTGCTGGCCACGACCCGGGGCCACGAGCTGGCCACCACCATCGGCGAGCTGCTGCCGGGGCGCTTCGGCATCAGCCACATGTCGGGCACCGAATGAGCCCTGCCGATCCGCGTCCGGTGATCGCCGCCGTCCGCGACGGGCGCGGGCTGGACGCGGCGGGCGCGGCGCTGGTCGCGCGCGGCCTGGCCGATGGTTCGGTCAGCGATGCGCAGGCCGCAGCCTTCGCCATGGCGGTGCTGCTGCGCGGGCTGGACGAATCCGGCCGGGTGGCGCTGACCCGGGCGATGCGCGATTCCGGCCATGTGCTGCGCTGGGACCTGCCGGGGCCGGTGGTGGACAAGCATTCGACCGGCGGCATCGGCGATGCGGTCAGCCTGATCCTGGCCCCGCTGGTGGCCAGCTGCGGTGCCTATGTGCCGATGATCTCGGGGCGGGGGCTCGGCCATACCGGCGGCACGCTGGACAAGCTGGAGGCGATCCCCGGCCTCCGCACCGCGCTGTCCGAGGACGATTTCCGCCGCGTGGTGGCCGGGGTCGGCTGCGCCATCGTCGCGGCCGGGCGCGACCTTGCGCCGGCCGATGCGCGGCTTTACGCGATCCGCGATGAAAGCGCGACGGTGGGCTCGGTCGACCTCATCACCGCCTCGATCCTGTCGAAGAAGCTGGCGGCGGGGCTCGATGCGCTGGTGCTGGACGTCAAGCAGGGCAGCGGCGCCTTTCTGCGCGGACCGGATGCGGCGCTGGGGCTGGCCCGCGCGCTGGTCGAGACCGCGACGGGCGCCGGTTGCCGCACCCGCGCCTATGTCACCGACATGGACCAGCCGCTGGCCCGCGCCGCCGGCAATGCGCTGGAACTGCGCGAGGCCATTGCGGTCCTGAAGGGCGGACAGGGCGCGCTGCGCGAGCTGTCGCTGGCGCTGTCCTCGGCCTGCCTCGACCTTGGGGGCCTGTCCGATGGCGCCTTGCGGGCGCTGGAGAGCGGCGCCGCGGCCGAGCGTTTCGCCCGCATGGTCGCGGCGCAGGGCGGGCCCGCCGACCTGCTGGAGCATCCCGACCACCACCTGCCCTCTGCGCCGGTGGTGCGTGCCGTGCCCGGCCATGGCCGCGTCGCGGCCATCGATACCGAGGCGCTGGGTCATGCCGTGGTTGCACTTGGCGGCGGGCGGCTGCATGCGGGCGACCGGATCGACCCGCGGGTGGGGCTTGCGGAACTGCTCCGCATCGGCGAGGAGGCGGGTCCGGGTCGTCCCCTGGCGCTGGTCCATGCCGCCTCCGAGGCGGCGGCCGAGGCAGCAGCCGCCACCGTGGCGGCCGCCTATCTGCTGGGCGATGGGCCGGAGCCCGGCCCATTGATCCGCAGCGAGGTAACATGACCGACAGACGCGCCTTCCTGATCGTGATGGATTCGGTGGGCATCGGCGGGGCGCCCGACGCGGGCGCCTATTTCAACGACGGCCGGCCCGATACCGGCGCCAATACCGTCGCCCATATCGCCCGGGCGCGGCCGCTGCACATGCCGCATCTGGACGCGCTGGGCCTGGGCGCCGCGATCCGGCTGGCCAGCGGCGAGGCGGCCCCGGGCCTGGACGCCCGGCCGCAGGGGCTCTGGGGCGCTGCGACCGAGGTTTCGCGCGGCAAGGACACCCCGTCCGGCCATTGGGAGATCGCGGGCGTTCCCGTGCCCTGGGACTGGCATTATTTCCCGAACACCCGCCCGGCCTTTCCCGCCGAGCTGACCGAACGCATCGCCGAAGCCGCGGGGACCATGGGCATCCTCGGCAACGAACATGCCTCGGGAACCGAGATCATCGCCCGGCTGGGGGCCGAGCATCTGCGCAGCGGCTGGCCGATCTGCTACACCTCGGCCGACAGCGTCTTGCAGATCGCCGCGCATGAGGAAGGCTTCGGCCTCGACCGGCTTTACCGGCTCTGCGAGCAGGTGGCCGCCATGGTCCACCCGATGCGCGTGGGCCGCGTCATCGCCCGGCCCTTCCTGGGCGCCGAGGGCAGTTTCGCCCGCACCCCCAACCGCCGCGACTATGCCATCGCCCCCCCGGCGCCGACGCTTCTGGACGTGGCGCAAGAGGCGGGGCGGGCGACCCATGCCGTGGGCAAGATCGGCGACATCTTCTCGCATCGCGGCATCGGCAGGCTGCACAAAGGCAGGTCCGATGCCGATCTGGCCGGCCATCTGCTGGCGCTTGCCGACGCGGCCGAGCCGGGCAGCCTGACCTTCGCCAATTTCGTCGAGTTCGACAGCCTCTACGGCCATCGCCGCCACGTGGCGGGCTATGCGGCGGCTCTGGAATGGTTCGACGGGGTGGCGGGGGCACTGCTTTCGCGCCTGCGGCCGGGGGATCTGGCGATCTTCACCGCCGACCACGGCAACGACCCGAGCTGGCACGGCACCGACCACACCCGCGAACGCGTGCCGGTGCTGGGCTGGGGCTATGGCCCGCGCGGCATCGGCCAGGTCGGTTTCGCCGATATCGCCGCCTCGGTCGCCGCGCATCTCGGCCTGCCGCCGGTCGGGCCGGGGAGGTCGTTCCTGTGAAATCGCTGAAGAAGATCGAGCTGCACCTGCATCTGGAAGGCGCGGCGCCGCCCGGTTTCATCCGGGCGCTCGCGGCCGAGAAACATCGCGACATCGGCGGCATCTTCGACGAGAAGGGCGCCTATGCCTATCGCGATTTCAAGGACTTCCTGCGGGTCTATGAGGCGGCGACCTCGGTTCTGACCACGCCGCGCGACTATGCCCGGCTGCTGTCCGAGGTGCTGGCGGAATGCGCCGAGCAGGGCGTGATCTATGCCGAGCTTTTCGTTTCGCCCGAGTTCTGCGGCGGCGCGGACCTGCCGGCCTGGCGCGACTATCTCGCTGCCATGGAGGAGGCCGCGGTCGAGGCCGAGCGCGGCGGCATCGCCAGCCGCGCCGTGCTGACCTGCATCCGCCATTTCGGCGCCGAGCGCGCCAAGCGCACCGCGATCTGCGCCGCCGAGACCTCGGGCGGCTGGGTTGCCGGGCTCGGCATCGGCGGCGCCGAGGATGCCGGCGAGCTTGGCGATTTCGCCTGGGCCTTCGACTGCGCGCGCGAGGCCGGGCTGGGCCTGACCGCCCATGCCGGCGAGTGGCGCGGGCCCGAGTCGATCCGCGACGCGCTGGCGCTTGGCGTCAGCCGCATCGGCCACGGCATCCGCGCCGTCGAGGATGCGCAGCTGCTCCGCGACCTGGCCGAGCGCGGGATCACGCTGGAGGTCTGCCCCGGCTCGAACATCGCGCTTGGCTTGGTGCGGGACTGGGCCGCCCATCCCATCGCGCGGCTGGCCGACGCGGGCGTGCGCGTCACCGTCTCGACCGACGATCCGCCCTTCTTCCACACCAGCCTGTCGCAGGAATATCAACGGCTTGCCGATGCCTTCGGCTGGGCCGAGGCGGAATTCCGGCAGATGAACCTTTGGGCCGCCGATGCGGCATTCTGCGACCAGACCACCCGAACCCGCCTGCGAAAGGACCTGACATGACCCAAGCGCATCTGACCGTCGTCGATCACCCGCTGGTGCAGCACAAGCTGACCCTGATGCGCGACAAGACGACCTCGACCGCCGGCTTCCGCCGCCTGCTGCGGGAAATCAGCCTGCTTCTGGCCTATGAGGTCACGCGCGAGCTGGAGATGACCACCACCCGCATCGAGACCCCGCTTTGCGAGATGGAGGCGCCGACGCTGGAAGGCAAGAAGCTGGCGCTGATCTCGATCCTGCGGGCCGGAAACGGGCTGATGGACGGCATCCTGGAGCTGATCCCGGCCGCCCGCGTCGGTTTCATCGGGCTTTACCGCGACCCCGAGACGCTGCAGCCGGTGCAATATTACTCCAAGGTTCCCAGAGAGTTGGATGCGCGCATGACCATTGTCGTCGATCCGATGCTGGCGACGGGGAACTCGTCGGTCGCGGCCATCGACCTGCTCAAGGCCGAGGGCGCGCGCAACTTGCGCTTTTTGTGCCTGCTCGCCTCGCCCGAGGGGGTGGCGCGCATGCGCGAGGCCCATCCCGACGTGCCGATCGTCACCGCCGCGCTGGACGAGCGGCTGGACGATCACGGCTATATCGTGCCGGGCCTGGGCGATGCCGGCGACCGCATGTTCGGCACGAAATGAGGCTGCGTTAACCGGCTCTTCAGGGCTTTCGCCCTATCACCGGATCAAGAGAGCGATTCGGGGATGGGATGATGCGGATGATTCTGCGGATCATGCTGGCGCTGGCGCTGCTGCCGGGGCTGGCTCTGGCGCAGGCGCCGCGCCCGGCCGAGGATCCGCCGGCGGATTTCCCCTCGCGGCAATATATCGACAGCCGCGGCTGCGTGTTCCTGCGCGATGATGCGGGCGGCTGGACCGCGCGGCTCGCCCGCGACGGCACGCCGATCTGCGGCTATCCCCCGACGCTGTCGGCGCGCGGGCTGGGCGGCAAGCCGCGGCTGCGTGCGCTGGACCCGAATGCCGGGCGCAGCCGCGCCGAGCTGCTGGCGGAGGCGCTGTCGCTGCAGGTTCTGACCAACCTGCAGCCGGGGGAACTGGCCAGCGATCCGCAGCCGATGGAACGCCGGCCCGATCTGGGCGCCGAGCCGGCCCCCTCCGGTCCGGCCGATGCCCTGCGCGCGGCGCTGACGGCGGCGCCGGCGGTGCGTCAGGGCATGGGCGGCGCGCTGCGGCCGAACCGCCGGCTTTGCGAGCTGCTGGGCTATGACGGAGAGGCGGATCCCGCGCGGCTAGGCCGCGATCCGTCGCAGGGCTATTGCGCTTCGCTGCCGGAATCGGACCTGTCGCGGCTCAGCTTTCTGCGGCCGATCGGCAGCCTTTCCCCGGCCGGCAACACGCGTCCGCCCGCAATGGCTGCTGCTGTCCCGCCCTCGGCCTCGTCGGCCCCGGCCCGCCCCCAGCCCGACGCTGCCCGTCCCGCCCCGTCCGCCTCTGCACCGGCCTCCGGGAAACAGCCGGCGCCCGTCGCCAAGCCCGCGGCAGGCGCCGGGGCGGCGCCCCGGGCCAAACCCGCCGCGCAGGCCAGCCGGCCATCCCCTTCGGGCGGCATGATCCCCGCCGGGGCGCGCTATGTGCAGCTGGGCACCTTCGCCAATCCCGAGAATGCCGAACGTGCCGCCCGGCGCATCGCCCAGATGGGCTATCCGGTGCTGCGCGGCACCGACCGGGTCGGCGGGCGCGAGGTGCAGGTCATCATGGCCGGCCCTTTCCCGGATCGCGAAAGCATCGTCCGCGCGCTGGACGGCATCCGCAAGGCGGGGTTTCCCGATGCCTTTCCCCGCTAAGCCGCCGTCACTGGTCGCAGATCTCCTGCAGGGCGATCCATTCGCGGTCGTTCAGCACCGGCCGGGGCTCGGCGGTGCGGAAGGGGTCGGCCTCGATCAGGCCCAGCACCGCCTCTCCGGTCGGGTCCAGCGAACGGGCGTAGGGCTCGCTCGAAATGCCGGCGCGGGTGAAATAGGCCAGCAGCGGCTCGTCCTCCGGGCGCGGCACCGGGTCGGCCAGCAGCTTCTCGCCATAGCCGGCCAGGGATTTCGCCGGCAGCGTGCCCGCGGTCAGCAGGTGAAAGGTGGCGCGCGGCCCGGCATGGCGCAGCGCCGCCAGCATCGGGTCGTCGCGCACCGCCGCGGCCTGCGCGGCCAGGATATGGCCGGCCGCCACCTCGGGAGTCATCTGCCCCTCGATCAGATCCTCGCCGATGACGGTGATCGGGCCGGGCAGGCGGATGGCGCCGCGCAGCGTCGCCGGCAGCACGGCGATCTGCGCATCCGGGCCGATCAGCCGCATCGCCAGCTTCTGCCGCACCATGTCGCCCGCCGGGCGCGAGCAGGGGCTGCCGGTGGTCTTGGCGATCTCGGCCAGAACCATGCGCCCGATCTCGGCCCGCTGCGCCGGGGGGGCGATGTCGGCGGCATGGCGCACCAGGGCCGGCGGCACCCAGAACACCGCCAGCAGCGCCATGACCGCCGCCGCGCCCAGCATCAGCCCGCCGCGCAGCCGGCCGGGATGCGGCTTGCTGGCCTCGATCACCTGATGCACCTTGGATATGGCCGAGATCATCAGCTCGTCGTCGATTTCCAGCTCTTCGCCGGCATCGGCGCCCCCCGGGGCGTAGCGCGCCGGCAGCTTGCCGGGATTGAGCCGCGTCACCGCCGGCAGCGACCAATGCGCCAGCGGCACCTCGGAGCGCGGATCGGTCAGCACCAATGTCGCGTCGCCGAACGAGACGATGACGTCGCGCAACTGCGATTGGGGCGTCTCGCGCCAGATTCCTGCGGCTTCCAGCCGTTGATATTGGTTCAGCGCCGTCATGTCCGCGCCATCGGCCCCTGCTGTCCTGTCCCGACCATAAGCCAAGCCGGGCGCCGGTCAACTCTGCCCGCTGTCACGATAATTCGCCTTGCGCAAGCCCCCGGGACGGTCCGTGCGGGCGCGGGCGCGCAGCCCGGAAAACCGCGGCGCCTTCCCGGCCCGATCAGGCCCCGGCTTGCGCCGCAGCGGATCGCCCCTACCACAAGGCTGCCGGCCTGCGCTGCGGGGCGCAAAGGCAGGTCCGGGCAGCCGTGCAGAGGGTTTCCCGGTCCCAGTAGCCCCGCCCGCGCCCCGCGCCGGCACGGGCGCCATGCCGGGCCGGGCCATGGCTGGCCGCGGGTCCGCAGGCGAGGGAACGGCCCGGCGGGCTGCAAATGCGGCTCAGGCGGTTTCGGGCACCGTCATGCCGCGCTCGCGCGCCAGTTCGCGGATGCGGTTCTGCAGCTTCTCGAAGGCGCGGACCTCGATCTGGCGGATGCGCTCGCGTGAGACGTCGTAGCGCGTCGAAAGATCCTCCAGCGTCATGGGGTCGTCGCGCAGGCGGCGCTCCATCAGGATGTCCTTTTCGCGGTCGTTCAGCACGTCCATGGCGGCGATCAGCATCTCGCGCCGCGCCGACAACTCGTCGGCCTCGGCGAATGCCTCGGCCTGGTTGGCGTCCTCGTCCTCCAGCCAGTCCTGCCATTGCGCCGTCGATTCCCCGTCGCCCGAGCCCACCGTCGCATTCAGCGAGGCGTCGCCGCTGGACAGGCGGCGGTTCATGTCGATGACCTCCTGCTCGGTCACGTTCAGGTCATGGGCGATCTGGGTGACGTTTTCCGGGCGCAGGTCGCCTTCCTCCAGCGCGCCCAGCTTGGACTTGGCCTTGCGCAGGTTGAAGAACAGCTTCTTCTGCGCCGAGGTGGTGCCCATCTTCACCAGCGACCAGGACCGCAGGATGTATTCCTGGATCGAGGCGCGGATCCACCACATGGCATAGGTGGCGAGTCGGAAGCCCTTTTCCGGATCGAAGCGTTTCACCGCCTGCATCAGGCCGACATTCGCCTCGGAGATCACCTCGGCCTGCGGCAGGCCGTAGCCGCGATAGCCCATCGCGATCTTGGCGGCGAGCCGCAGGTGGCTCGTCACCAGCTTCTGGGCCGCCTCGGCGTCCTGATGGTCCACCCAGGCCTTGGCCAGCATGTATTCCTCCTCCGGTTCCAGCAGGGGAAACTTGCGGATCTCCTGCAGGTAGCGGTTGAGGCCCTGTTCGGGGCTGGGTGCCGGAAGGTTGGTGTAGTTCGCCATCTGAAAATTCCCTGTCCCGCGCTTTGGCGGGTAATTGTGAACGCTATCGGCGGGGCCCGGGTTCCGTCAGCCCGGTGCGTCGCGCAATCTGGCCAGCAGTCCGGCCATGTCGGGCGGCAGCGGGCTGGCGAAGGACAGCGTCTGGCCGCTGACCGGATGTTCGAAGCCCAGCTCGGCCGCGTGCAGGGCCTGACGGGGAAAGGCGGCGACGGCTGCGGCGGCATCCGCCCCCAGCGCCCTGGCCGAGGCCCGCCTTGCGCCACCATAGACCGGGTCGCCCACCAGGCCCAATCCCGCATGGGCCATGTGCACGCGGATTTGATGGGTGCGGCCGGTTTCCAGCCGGCATTCGACCAGCATGGCGGCGGGGGGCGTGCCGAAGGTCTCGATCACCCGGGCGCGGGTCACGGCGTGGCGGCCGTTCCGGAAGCTGACCGCCTGGCGCTGCCGGTCGCCGGGGTGGCGGCCGATCAGCGTGGCGATGCGCAGCACGCCGCCCGGCTCGAAGCCCAGGCCCGGCAGGCCGCGCAGCCGCGCATCGGCCGGGTCGATCATGCCATGCGCGATGGCCAGATAACGCCGCCGCGCGCTGTGATCGGCGAATTGCCGGGCCAGCCCCTGATGCGCGCGGTCGGTCTTTGCCACCACCAGCAGGCCCGAGGTCTCCTTGTCGATCCGGTGCACGATGCCGGGCCGGGCGGTGCCGCCGATCCCCGACAGGCTGCCCGCGCAATGCGCGAGCAGCGCGTTGACCAGCGTCCCCGAGGGTGCGCCGGGCGCGGGATGCACCACCATGCCGGCGGGCTTGTCCACGACGATCAGCTCCGCGTCCTCATAGGCGATGCTCAGCGGGATCGGCTCGGGCCGTGCGTCCAGGGCCTCGGGCTCGCCGATTTCGACCAGGTAATCGCCGGTCTCGGCCCGGGCCTTGCCGTCGGTCACGCGCCCCGAGGGCCCGGTGACCGCGCCCTCGGCGATCAGCTTGGCCAGGCGCGAGCGCGACAGCGCCGCCTGCTCTGGCGCGGCAAGGGCAAGCGCCTTATCAAGGCGCTCGGACAGACCTTCGGGAATGGTGATAAGGATTTCGGCCATGGCACGGGATGATAGGCTGGACGGCGGGCCAGAGGAAGCGCTGCCGATGCTGCGCTGGCTGCGCTTTCTGGTGACCGCGCTGGCGGCGGTGATGGGCTTGGGCGTTCTGGTGATCGCGGCGCTGCTGTGGCTGCGCCTGTCGCAGCCGCCGCTGCCGGAACTGCCCGGGCAGGTCGTATTGCCCGAAGGCGCGAGACCCGCCGCCGTCACCTTCGCCCGCGACTGGCTGGTGGTGGTGACCGAGACGGGCGAGGTGCTGCTTTACGACAAGCAGGGCCGGCTGCGCGAAACCGTTCAGCCCTGATCGCCGCCGGTCTCTGCCGTGCCGCCGCCAAGCGGGCCGGTCGGAGTGACCGAGACGACGCCCTTGCCCTCGAGCGCATCCAGGCGGGCGCGCAGCTCGGCATTCTCGGTCCGGGCCTTGATCGCCATCTCGCGCACGGCCTCGAATTCCTCGCGGGTGACGAAGTCGCGGTCGGCCAGCCAGCGGTCGATCCAGCTGTTGAAGGCGGTCTGCGCCTCGTCCTTGGCGCCCTGGGCCACGCCCATGGCATTGGTCATCAATTTCGAGAGATCGTCGAGAAAGCGGTTGTTCGCGGTCATGGCGGGCCTTTCGGTTCAGCGTCGGCCCCTATATGGCCCTGCCGGGGCCGCTGTTCAATTGCCTGACGGCGGCGGTTGACACCGGGCCGCCCCCGCGTAGCCTGCCCGCGCCGAAACGAGGAGCCCATGATCCCCTTTCCCGACATCTCGCCCGAGATCTTCACCATCCATCTTTTCGGCATGGATTTCTCGCTGCGCTGGTATGCCTTGGCCTATCTGGCCGGGCTGCTGATCGGCTGGCGCATCATCGTGGCATTGATGCGGCGCCCGCGGCTTTGGGGCGACGCCGCGCCGATGCGCCCCGAGCAGGTCGAGGAATTGCTGACCTGGGTAATCGTCGGCGTGGTGCTGGGCGGGCGTCTGGGCTTCGTGCTGTTCTACGAGCCGGGCTACTACCTGGCCAATCCCGGGCAGATCCCGGTGATCTGGCAGGGCGGCATGTCCTTTCACGGCGGATTCCTCGGTGTGGTGCTGGCTTCCTGGTGGTTCTGCCGGCGGCACGGCATCCCGGCGCTGCGCCTGGCCGATGCGCTGTCGGTGGCGACGCCGGTCGGGCTGGGGCTGGGCCGGCTGGCGAATTTCATCAATGCCGAGCTGTGGGGCCGGCCGACCGATGCGCCCTGGGGCGTGATCTTCCCGGGCGAGGCGGCGCAGATGTGCCCCGGCGTCACCGGCCCCTGCGCCCGGCATCCAAGCCAGCTTTACGAGGCCGGGCTGGAAGGGGTGCTGCTGGCGCTGGTGCTGGTGCTGCTGGTGCGCTCCGGCGGGCTGCGCCGGCCGGGGCAGGCGCTGGGGGTTTTCGTGATGGGCTACGGCCTGTCGCGCTTCGTGGTCGAGTTCTTCCGCCAGGCCGATGCGCAATTCATCACCCCCGACAATCCGCTGGGCCATGTGCTGGGCGGGCCGGTCTGGGGCGTGACCATGGGGCAGCTGCTGTCGCTGCCCATGGTTCTGGTCGGGCTGGCCTTCCTGATCCGTGCCCGCGCACGGCCGGCCATCGCGCCGGGCGCCGCATGACGCCGCTGGCGCGGATCATCGCCGCGCGCATCCGGCTGTCCGGGCCGATGCGGCTGGACGACTACATGCGGCTGTGCCTGCTGCATCCCGAGCATGGCTATTACGCGACCCACGATCCTTTCGGCGCCGGCGGCGATTTCACCACCGCGCCCGAGATCAGCCAGATGTTCGGCGAGATGGTCGGGCTGGCGCTGGCGCAGGCCTGGCTGGACCAGGGCAGCCCCGCGCCCTTCACCCTGGCCGAGCTGGGACCCGGCCGCGGCACGCTGATGGCCGATATCCTGCGCGCGATCCGTGGGGTGCCCGGCATGCGCGAGGCGGCGCAGGTGGTCCTGGTCGAGGCATCGCCGCATCTGCGCCGGGTGCAGCGCGAGACGCTGGGCGACATCAGCCATCTGGACGATGCGGCGCAGCTGCCGCAGGCGCCGCTGTTCCTGGTCGCGAACGAGTTCTTCGACGCGCTGCCGATCCGGCAGTTCCGGATGGGCGGGCAGGGCTGGGCCGAGCGGGTGGTGACCTTGGGCCCGGACGAGGGGCTGGCGCTGGGGCTGGCTGCGGTGGATGGGCAGGGCGCTGCGCCGGAGCGCATCCTGCGGCCCGCGCCGCAAGGGGTGATCCGCGAGTTCTGTCCCGAGGCCGGGCCGATCGTCTTGGCGCTGGCCGGGCGGATCGCGGCGCATGGCGGCTGCGCCCTCGTCATCGACTATGGCGGCTGGGACGGGCAGGGCGACACCTTCCAGGCCCTGCGCCGGCACCGCCCCGAGGACCCGCTGGCGCATCCGGGCGAGGCCGACCTGACCGCGCATGTCGATTTCGCGCCCCTGGCCCGGGCGGCGCGGGCGGCCGGGGCCCGTGTCTCGTGCATGGCGACGCAGGGCGAATGGCTGCTGCGGCTGGGGATCGCGCAGCGCGCCCAGCGTCTGGCGGCGGCCGGGGACGGCGGCGCCGTGGCTGCGCTTCATCGCTTGACCGCGCCCGGCGAAATGGGTCACCTGTTCAAGGTGCTGGCCTTCTGGGCTCGCCATGCGCCCGTGCCTGCCGGATTCGAGCCCCTGGACGACGATGCAGACGACGCTTGAGATCCTGACCCATCCGCTGCTCGCCTCGGTGCGGCACGGCTTCTTCACCCGGCGCGGCGGCGCCTCCTCGGGCCTGTTCGCGGGGCTGAACTGCGGCTACGGCTCCAGCGACCAGGGCGAGATCGTGAGCATCAACCGCGCCCGCGTGGCCGAGGCGATGGGCGTGCCGCCGGGCCGGCTGACAACCGTGCATCAGGTCCATTCCGGCGAGGTCGCGGTGCTGCGTGCCGGCGACGAACCGGCCGATTTCGCGCAGATCCGCGCCGACGGCATCGTCACCGACCGGCCGGGCGCGGCCTTGGCGGTGCTGACCGCGGATTGCCAGCCGATCCTGCTGGCCGACCCCCAGGCCGGGGTGATCGGCGCCGTCCATGCCGGCTGGCGCGGCGCGCTGTCCGGGGTGATCGAGGCGACGGTGGGGGCGATGAACGACCTGGGCGCCAGCCGCATCCGCGCGGTGATCGGCCCGACGATCAGCCAGCGCGCCTATGAGGTCGGCGAGGATTTCATGGACGCGTTCCTGGTCGAGGACCCGGATTACCACCGCTTCTTCGCCGGCGGGCCGAACGGGCGGCCGATGTTCGACCTGCCCTCTTTCGGCCTGATGCGGCTGCGCGAGGCCGGGGTAGAGGCGGAATGGACCGGGCACTGCACCTATTCCGACCCGGAGCGGTTCTTCTCCTATCGCCGCAGCACGCATCAGAACCAGGCGGATTACGGGCGGCTGATCTCGGCGATCGCGCTCTAGCGACGGGCCGGCGCAAGGTGCGCAGGGCCTGGGGCGCGATGTCTGGTCGGTTTGCGGGATGCGGACGAAACGGACGGTTGGTGTATTTGCAGTCTGTGCTTGTCAATGAAAGGCCCGCGAATGACCTTGGATCATCCCTTGCTGGAATTGATCAAACATTGCGAGACTATATGCGAAGCGTCGTGTTGCGGACGGGAAGCCTTCGACTTTTCTCCAATCCATATTGCATCCTTCCTGATCCGCTACACGGGAAGGATCGAGTCTGATGAGATAGAGAAAATTTTTGCGCAATTGCAGGAGCTTGACGCAGAAAGCGACCGCCTTCTGGCAGAAGGCGGCACAACCGTCATCGCTGAAATGAACCAGCTGTTCACCGGGCAGGAACTGGCTCAGTTATCAGCCGCAATCGCCGATGGCGTGGTTAAGGCTGCGCATCTCGTTTCGATTGTGGAAAAGGCAGCCCAAGAAACCGAGCCTTCCTCCTGACCGGCCGCAATGGGCCAAGCCTCCGCCATCCCCGCAGCCTTCACCCCAGCGCCGCCGCCCGTTCCTCGACCACGCTGAAGGGCACGCCCGGCTCGTCCTTGGCGCAGCGGATCACCAGCGAGGTCTTGACCGAGGCCACGTTCGGCGCCGCCGTCAGCTTCTCGGTCAGGAACCGCTGGAAGCTGGTCAGGTCGGGCGAGACGCATTTCAGGATGAAGTCGATCTCGCCGTTCAGCATGTGGCACTCGCGCACCAGCGGCCATTCGCAGGCCAGCGCCTCGAAGGCCGACAGGTCGCGCTCGGACTGGCTGACCAGCCGGACCATGGCAAAGACCTGTACCTCGAATCCCAGCTCGCGGGCGTCGATATCGGCATGATAGCCGCGGATATAGCCCATCTCCTCCAGCGCGCGGACGCGGCGCAGGCAGGGCGGGGCGGAAATGCCGACGCGGCGGGCCAGCTCGACATTGGTCATGCGGCCATCGGCTTGCAGCTCTGCCAGAATTTTGCGGTCGATTTCGTCAAGTCTGGCGGCGGTCATCTGGTCCCCTGGCTTGCCTTTCCGGCAAAAAACATGCCGGAAACTATCCCGCGGGGCCGGATTGCGCAACATTCTTTCCACCGCTGCGCGAGGGGGCCTTATGGATTGCATGCCGGGCCGGCGGTGATTAGCTAAGGCTTCGCCAAGCGAAAGGTCCCTGCCATGTCCCATGCCCCTGCCGAGATTGCCGCCGATGCCAGCCTGCCCGCGCATAGCCGCGTGCTGATCGTGGGCTCGGGCCCGGCCGGCTATACCGCCGCCGTCTATGCCGCGCGCGCGATGCTGTCGCCGGTGCTGATCCAGGGCATGCAGCCGGGCGGCCAGCTGACCATCACCACCGAGGTCGAGAACTGGCCCGGCGAGACCGAGATCCAGGGCCCCGACCTGATGGTCAGGATGGAGGCGCATGCCCGCGCCATGGGCGCCCGCGTCTTTGTCGATACGGTGACCAAGCTGGACCTGAAGCAGCGGCCCTTTGTCGCGGAACTGGATTCGGGCGCGCGCATCACGGCGGATGCGGTGATCCTGGCCACCGGCGCACAGGCGCGCTGGCTGGGCCTGCCCAGCGAGGAGAAGTTCAAGGGATTCGGCGTCTCGGCCTGCGCCACCTGCGACGGATTCTTCTATCGCAACCGCGAGGTCGTGGTGGTCGGCGGCGGCAACACCGCGGTCGAGGAGGCGCTGTTCCTGACCAATTTCGCCAGCAAGGTCACGCTGGTCCATCGCCGCGACAGCCTGCGGGCGGAAAAGATCCTGCAGGAGCGGCTGTTCCGCAATCCCAAGGTCGCGATCCTGTGGGATCACGAACTGGTCGAGGTGCAGGGCGACGACCAGCCGCTGGGCGTGACCGGCGTGCGCCTGCGCCATGTCCGGCAGGGGACCGAACAGGTGGTGCCGGCGGACGGCGTCTTTGTCGCCATCGGCCATGCGCCGGCCTCGGAACTGGTCAAGGACCAGCTGGAGCTGCATCACGGCGGCTATGTCAAGGTCGAGCCGGGCAGCACCCGGACCTCGATCCCCGGCGTTTTCGCCGCCGGCGACCTGACCGACCACATCTATCGCCAGGCGGTGACCAGCGCCGGCATGGGCTGCATGGCGGCGCTGGACGCCGAACGCTACCTGGCCGAGCACGACATGGCCGGCGAGCCGAACCCCCATGCGGCCGAGATCCCGGCCTGAGGCCGGGCCGCGGCCCTTTCCAGCGCGAGCTTGCCGATGACCCTGCTGCCGCATCATGCCCCGATCCGGGCGCTGCATGTCAGCCCCGAGGCCGGCCAGAAGCTGCGCGCCGAGGCCGGGCGCATGCCGGCCTGCCGGCTGACCGGGCGGCAACTGGCCGATCTGCAATTGCTGGTGAGCGGCGGCTTCGCTCCGCTGCGCGGTTTCCTGACCCGGGCGGATCACGATGCGGTGCTGGACCGGATGCGGCTGGCCTCGGGCACCCTGTGGCCGGTGCCGGTGGTGCTGGATGTCGGCGCGGATTTCGCCGGGACGGTCGAGCCGGGCGAGGATATCGCGCTCTGCGATCCCCAGGGCGCGGTCATGGCCATCCTGTCCCTGACCGACAAATGGCACCCGGACAAGACACGCGAGGCCGAAAGCCTGTTCGGCACCGCCGATCCGGCCCATCCGGGCGTCGCATGGCTGCAACGGGAGGTCGGGCCGGTCTATCTGGGCGGGCCGGTCAAGGGGCTGGATCCTGCTGGGGAGACTGGCCGCGGACCGAACGGCCTGCGGGCGGATTTCCGTCAGCGGGGCTGTCCGCGCGTGCTGGCCTGCGATCCGGCGGATGAGGTCGCCGCCGGGCATGCCGCGCGCCGGATCGAAGCCGAATTGCTGGCGACTGCCGGTGCGCCCACCCGACATGCCGGCGCGCGCGAGGCGCTCTGGCAGGCGCTGATCCGCCGCAATCACGGCGCGACGCATCTGCTCGCGCCCCGTGATCCGGCGGCGCTGGCGCTGCTGCGCGATCATTGCGAGGAATTGGGCCTGACGCTGGTCGGGCCGGAGGCCGGCGAGGACGCCGCTTCCTGAGACCGTCCCGACCTGAAGGCGAGGGGGCCGGGGGGCGCGAAGGCGCTCGGCTTTTCCTGCAGCCGAGGGCCGGCTCACGCAGCGCCGGCAGGAATGCCGCGCGCCGTCATGAATCAAGGCGCGGCCTGTGCGGAACCGCGCGCCGGTCCGCCAGCCCAGCCCCGTCCGCCTGGGCTTGGGGCTTCGGCGGGCCGGTGGGATGGCGCGCGGATTGGGGCTTGGCGACGGCCTGCCGCCCCGGCGGGTCAGTGCACGCTGACCGGGGTCAGCTCGTTCTGGCGGGCCAGCAGGAAGGCCAGGCTGCGGTCCTTGACCAGGGCCAGCCGCTCTCCGTCCGCGCCGTGCACGGCGTAAAGCGCATCGGCACCGGGCACCTGGCGGCGCACCTCGTCGGGCAGGCTGTCCATGGCGACGCGGCGGATATAGACGATGTTGCCCGTGTTCTCCGGGCCGAAATCGAATTTCTCGTTCATTTGCGATCCCCTTTCACTTGCGGCTGATCGGTATGGTCTGCACGATGCTGTCGGGCACGGAGCGGCGCAGGTCGATGTTCAGAAGCCCGTTTTCCAGGCCCGCCGACACCACCTCGACCCCGTCCGCCAGCACGAAGCTGCGCTGGAAGGCGCGGGCGGCGATGCCCCGATGCAGGAACACCCGCTCGTCATCCGCCTCGGCCTGACGGCCGCGAATCACCAGCTGGCGATCCTCCAGGGTGATCGACAGGTCATCTTCGGAAAAACCCGCCACGGCCAGCGTGATGCGAAAGCCGTTCGGCCCCTGGTGTTCGATATTGTAGGGCGGATAGCCCTCGGCGCCCTTGGCGGCGCGTTCGGCCAGACGCTCCAGCTGGTCGAACCCCAGCAGGAACGGATGAGCGGCCAGACTGATCTTGGTCATTCCCAAGCCCTTTGCATCAAAGCGACTGTCGGCCGGACCCCGGAATGGCGATCCGGCAAGACCAATATGTGAACGGAGACGCCCCGGCGCAAGATGCAGGCGCAGCATTAACCGCAGATCAGCAAACCCATTAACAGCGCGTTAACGGTGGGTTATAACCGCAGGAGTCCAGCCCGAGGCCCGACATGAACGCCCAATACGAAATGTCCCATGAAGAGATCACCCGTGCCCGGCTGGAGGTCCTGCGGCGCGAGCACCGGGACCTGGACGAGGCCATCGCCGCGCTCTCCGAGCAGAGCCTGACCCATTCGCTGACCCTGCAGCGCCTGAAAAAGCAGAAGCTGGCGCTGAAGGACCGCATCGCCCGGCTCGAGGACGAGCTGACCCCCGACATCATCGCCTGATTGCATGATCCCGCCCGGCGCTGTAGGGCGGGGCGCAAAAAGGGGGTCGAGCCATGGAAAAAGCCGCCGAAACACCCGCCGGCACGCCCGTCGGCATCATCATGGGCAGCCAGTCCGACTGGCCGACCATGCGCGAGGCCGCCGCCATCCTGGACGCGCTGGGCATCGCCTACGAGGCCCGGATCGTTTCCGCGCATCGCACGCCGGACCGGCTGTGGGACTATGGCAAGACGGCGGTGGCGCGGGGGCTCAAGGTGATCATCGCCGGCGCCGGCGGCGCCGCGCATCTGCCGGGCATGATGGCCAGCAAGACCCGGGTGCCGGTGATCGGCGTGCCGGTGCAGACCAAGGCGCTGTCGGGCGTCGATTCGCTTTATTCCATCCTGCAGATGCCCAAGGGCTATCCGGTCGCGACCATGGCCATCGGCGCGGCGGGTGCCGCCAATGCCGGGCTGATGGCGGCGGGAATCCTGGCGATTTCCGACCCCGTGCTGGCGGCGCGGCTGGAGGCCTGGCGCCAGGCGCTCAGCGATTCCATCCCCGAGGAGCCCAAGGATGAGTGAACTGAAACCCGGCGCCACCATCGGCATCCTGGGCGGCGGGCAGCTGGGCCGCATGCTCTCGGTCGCGGCCAGCCGGCTGGGCTATCGCTGCCATGTCTACGAGCCGGGCGCCGCGCCGGCGGGCGACGTGGCGCATCGGCTGACCACCGCGCCCTATGAGGACGAGGCGGCGTTGCGCGCCTTCGCCGAATCGGTCGATGTCATCACCTATGAATTCGAGAACGTGCCGACGGCGGCGCTGGACCTGCTGGAATCGATCCGTCCGATCCGGCCGAACCGCCGCGCCCTGGCAATCTCGCAGGACCGGCTGAGCGAAAAGGACTTCCTGACCGGCATCGGCTTGCGCACCGCGCCCTATCGCAATGTCGAAACCGAATCCGACCTGCCCGCGGCGCTGGGGGAACTGGGCGCGCCCGCGATCCTCAAGACCCGGAGGCTGGGCTATGACGGCAAGGGGCAGATCCGCTTTTCCGATACCGGGCAGCGCGACTGGACCGGCGCCCCCTCGGTGCTGGAGGGGTTCGTGGAGTTTTCGGCCGAGATCAGCGTCATCGTCGCGCGCGGCGCGGACGGGCAGGTCGCGGCCTATGATCCGGGCCTGAACGTGCACCGCGAGGGCATCCTGCGCACCACCACCGTGCCTTGCGGGTTGCCGGCCGGCCTGCTGACCGATGCGGTGCTGATCGCGGCGCGCATCGTCAATGCGCTGGACTATATCGGCGTCATGGGGGTCGAGCTGTTCGTGACCGCGCAGGGGCTGGTGGTGAACGAGATCGCGCCGCGGGTGCACAATTCCGGCCACTGGACGCAGGCCGGCTGCGCCGTGGACCAGTTCGAACAGCATATCCGCGCCGTGGCCGGCCTGCCCTTGGGCGACGGCCAGCGTTACGCGGATGTCGAGATGGAGAACCTGATCGGCGATGACGTGCTGCGCCTGCCCGAGCTGCTGAAGCAGCCGCGCTGCCAGGTCCATCTTTACGGGAAGGGCGAGGCGCGCCCGGGCCGCAAGATGGGCCATGTCAACCGGCTGCGGTAAAGGCGCCTGCCACGCGGTCGAATTCCTCGCGGTTGCCGGGGATGCCCAGGCGGATCCAGCGCGGATGCCAGGGAAAGACGCGGCTCCAGATGCCGGCGCGGGCCAGCAGGTCGCGCGCGCGGGGCGCGTCGGGCGTGTCGTAGAGCCGGAACAGATGCGTGCCGCCCACCAGCGGCCAATGCGGGGTGACGATCTGGTCGAGATGCAGCGCCGCCTCGGACAGCCAGACCACGGTGTCGTCGATCCAGTCCGCGTCGGCCAGCGCCTGCGCGCCGGTCTCCAGCGCCGGGCCGCTGACCGACCAGGGGCCGGCGCGCTCGGCCAGCCGCGCCAGCAGATCGGGGGCGGCGATGGCGAAGCCCAGCCGCAGCCCGGCCAGGCCCCAGAACTTGCCAAAGCTGCGCAGCGCCGTCACGTTATCGGGCCGCGCTGTCGCCACCGACAGGTCGGGGCGCGGATCGGCGAAGCTTTCGTCGACGACCAGATGCCCGACCGTGGCGGCGACGGCGGCGATCTGCGCGGGCGTGAATTCGCGCCCGTCGGGGTTGTTCGGGTTCACGATCACCGCCAGATCGGCGCCCTCCAGCGCCGCCGGGTCACTCGGCTCGGCCACCGCCCAGCCGGCGGCGCGCAGGCTGGCGGCGTGTTCGTTATAGGTCGGCGACAGCACCGCCGCGCGCCGGCCCGCCAGCACATGCGGCAGCAGCTGGATCGCCGCCGAGGCGCCGGCCAGCGGCAGCACCTGGTCCGGCGGACAGCCGAATCGGGCGGCGGCCGCGGCGCAGAGCCGGGCGGTATCGGCGCGGGTCGGCAGGGCGGTCAGGGCATGGGGCGAAAGCGGCCCGGCAGGCCAGGGCCGGCGGTTGATTCCCGTGGACAGGTCGATCCAGTCCGCCCGCCCGAAGCGGCTGGCCGCCTTGTCGATATCGCCGCCGTGGTCGCGCATCTCTGCTCCTCCCTCGGGCGTCCTTGAACCTGCAGGAAAGCCCGGGGTCAAGCGGCGGAGGCTGGCTGTCGTGCGCCGGTAACGGAATTTTCGCTTTACACCCTCGTGGAACCGGCACACGATATGTTGTACGCACATTCCGGAAACTACGCCGGGTGTAGTCGGGGCCACCAAGAGTTGGGGCCGAGGGTTGAGGTTCGACCTTGCTCCGCTCGCAGACAGGCAGGGGGACAGGATATGGCACAGCTGGACTTCATCCATAGCGATGACATCCATCCCATCGACATCGTGGAAACCGTCGCGGCGCATCACGAATGGGACTTCGACCGTCTGGCCGAGGACCAGATCGCCATGGCGGTCGAGGGGCAATGGCGCAGCTATTCGATCACGCTGGCCTGGTCGCCGCGCGAGGAAGTGCTGCGGCTGATCTGCACCTTCGACATGGACCCTCCGGCCGAGAAGCTGCCGGCGCTTTACGAGGTGCTGAACCTGGCCAACGATCAGGTCTGGGACGGCGGCTTCACCTTCTGGTCGCCGCAGAAGCTGATGGTCTGGCGCTACGGGCTGGTGCTGTCGGGCGAGGCCATCGCCAGCCCCGAGCAGATCGACCAGATGATCGGCAATGCCATCCTGGCCTGCGAGCGGTTCTATCCCTGCTTCCAGCTGGCCTGCTGGGGCGATGCGACGCCCGATGCCGCCATGGACATCGCCCTGTCCGAGGCCTACGGTCGCGCCTGAATTTCCCGCGCTCCGGCGGGGCAAGGCAAGGGCAGGACTATGGATTTTTCCAAGGTGAACGCGCGCGGGCTGGTGCTGGTCGGCTGCGGCCGCATGGGCGGGGCATTGCTGGACGGCTGGCTGAAGAACGGGCTGGCGGCGGGCGCGGTGCATGTGATCGACCCGCATCCCCGGGCGGAACTGTTGGATCTGGGTATTTCGGTCAACGGCGAATTGCCGGCCGATCCGGCGGTGCTGGTGATCGCCGTCAAGCCGCAGATGATGGCGGATGTGCTGCCGCGGCTTTCGGTCGGGGCGGGGACGCTGGTCATCTCGGTCGCGGCAGGGGTGACGCTGGCGGCCTATGAGGCGGCGTTTCCGGCCGCGCCCATCGTGCGCGCCATGCCGAACACGCCGGCGGCCATCGGCCAGGGCATCACCGCCGTCATCGGCAATGCCAGGGCCGACGAGGTCGAGATGGCGCTGGCCGAGGCGCTGCTTTCCGCCGTCGGCCGCGTCGTGCGGCTGGAGAGCGAGGGCCAGATGGATGCGGTGACGGCGCTGTCCGGCTCGGGTCCCGCCTATGTCTTTCACATGATCGAGGCCATGGCGGCGGCAGGCGAGGCCGAGGGTCTGCCGGCCGGGCTGGCGCTGGAACTGGCGCGGGCCACCGTGGCCGGGGCCGGCGCGCTGGCCGTGCATGAGGACGAGGACCCGGCGAAGCTGCGCGAGGCGGTGACCTCGCCCGGCGGCACCACGGCGGCGGGGTTGAAGGAACTGATGGACCCCGGGACCGGACTGCCGCCGCTGATGCGCCGCACCATAGCGGCCGCCGCCGCGCGGGGGCGGGAGCTGGGGAAATGAGCGAGCCGATCGCCTGGGCGGATTTCGAAAAACTCGAGATCCGCGTCGGCCGCATCACCCGGGCCGAGCCTTTTCCCGAGGCGCGGCGGCCGGCTTTCAAGCTGTGGCTGGATTTCGGGCCGGAGATCGGCGAGCGCAAAAGCTCGGCCCAGATCACCCGGCATTACGCGCCGGACGGGCTGATCGGCCGGCAGGTGCTGGCGGTGGTGAATTTCCCGCCGCGCCAGATCGGCCCCTTCATGTCCGAGGTCCTGGTGCTGGGCCTGCCGGACGAGGAAGGCGAGGTCGTGCTGATCGGCCCGGACCAGCCGGTGCCCCTTGGCGGAAGGATGTATTGATGAAGCTTCTGGTGACGCGCCGCATGACTCAGGCGGCGGAACATGCGCTCTCGGCCCGGTTCGAGACCGAGATCCTGGACCGCAAGGACGGGCTCAGCGTCGACGAGGCGGCGCGGGCGCTGGCCGATTACGACGCGATCATGCCGACGCTGGGAGACCGCTTTGCCGCCGAGGCCTTCCAGGGCCGGCCGCGCTGCCGGTTGCTGGCCAATTTCGGCGCCGGCTACAACCATATCGACGTGGCGGCGGCCGCGGCGGCCGGCATCGCCGTGACCAACACCCCCGATGCCGTGACCGAGGCCACCGCGGACATCGCGCTGACCCTGATCCTGATGACCGCGCGCCGCGCCGGCGAGGGCGAGCGGCTGCTGCGCCGCGGCGACTGGACCGGCTGGGAGCCGACGCAGCTGCTGGGCCGGCATGTCACCGGCTGCACGGTCGGCGTCATCGGCATGGGTCGCATCGGCAAGGCCATCGCCCGGCGCTGCCATTACGGCTTCGGCATGGATGTGATCTTTCACAACCGCTCGATGGTGTCGTCGCTGGACTTCCCGGCCCGGCAGGTGGCGGATCTGGACGAACTGCTGGCGCAGTCGGATTTCGCCGTCGTCGCCGTGCCCGGCGGCGCCGAGACCCGCCACATGATCGGCGCCCGCGCGCTGGAACGGCTGGGGCCGCGCTCCTACCTGATCAACATCGCCCGCGGCGACGTGGTCGAAGAGGCGGCGCTGGTCGAGGCGCTGGCGCAGGGCCGGATCGCCGGGGCGGGGCTGGATGTCTACGAGTTCGAGCCCCGTGTCGCGCCCGCGCTCTGCGCCATGGAGAACGTGACCCTGCTGCCGCATCTGGGCACCGCCGCCGAGGAGGTGCGCACCGCCATGGCCATGCGGGCGATGAACAATCTGGTCGCCTTTGCCGAGGGGCACGCCCTGCCGGACCGGGTGAACTGATGGCGCCGCGCGACCGCGCCTTGGCGCTGATCCGCGCCGGCATCGCCGCCGCCGATCCCGCCGCGGCGGTGGCGCGCGGCATGGCCGAGGTGCTGGCCGATCCGCCGGAACCTGGCGGGCGATGGCAGGTGATCGCCGTCGGCAAGGCCGCCCGCGCCATGGCCCGGGCGGCGCTGCAGGCGCTGCCGGGGGCCGAGGCGCTGGTGGTGACCAATGCCGGCAACGACGCGGCCCTGCCCGGCGCGCGGGTCATGCGCGCCGGCCATCCGCAGCCCGACGCCGATGGCGCGGCGGCGGCCGAGGCGGTGATCGCCATGCTATCGGCCGCCGGGCCGCAGGACCGGGTGCTGGCGCTGATCTCGGGCGGCGGCTCGGCCATGCTGCCGGCGCCGGCCGAGGGCATGACGCTGGCCGACAAGCAGGCGGTGAACCGGCTGCTTTTGGCCTCGGGCGCGGATATCGCGCAGGTGAACCTGATCCGGCAGGGCCTGTCGCGGCTCAAGGGCGGCGGCTGGCTGCGGCTGTCGCGGGCGCCGGTGACGGCGCTGATCCTGTCCGATGTGCCGGGGGACGACCTGCGGGTGATCGCTTCGGGGCCGACGGTCGCACCGGTGGGCACCCGGGCGCAGGCGGCCGATCTGGCGCGCGGGCTGGGCATCTGGGAGCGGATGCCCGAGGCGGCACGGGCGGCGCTCAAGCGCCCCGAGGATCGCCGCACCTTGCCTGCGGCCAGGAACACCCTCGTCGGCTCGAACGCGCTGTCGGTGGCGGCCATGGTCGAGGCGGGGGCCGATCCCGCGCCGCTGCCGCTTCAGGGCGACGTGCAGGATTGCGCGAAGGCGATCTGGGCGCTGGCGCCAGGGCTGCATCCCGGCCAGGCGCTGGCTTTCGGGGGCGAGACCACGGTGAAGCTGGCCGGCGACGGCATGGGCGGGCGCAACCAGGAACTGGCCCTGCGCCTGGCGCTGCTGGCCGAGGCGCAGCCGGCGGGTTTCGACTGGACCTTCGCCGCGGTCGGCAGCGACGGGCGCGACGGACCGGGCGAGGCGGCGGGCGGGCTGGTCGGTCCCGCCACGCCCCAGGCGATCCGGGCGGGCGGCATCGACCCCGTCGCGGCGCTGGCCCGCAACGATTCCACCCCGGCGCTGGCCGCCGGCGACGCGCTGGTGGTGACCGGCGCCACCGGCACCAATGTCGCCGACCTGGCAGTGCTGGTGCGCGCCTGAAGGGGCGGCGCGGTCGGGCCCGTGCGCAAGGCCGCCCTGCACCCGCCCGCCTTGCCCGCCCCCCGGGCAGCGCCTAAGACCGGAAGGCACAAGCCGCAGGAAGGGGAAGCCCATGAGATCGACCCTCAGCTACATGACCTGGCCCTTCATCGTCACCGGCGCCGGGCTGGCGCTGGCCGCCTTCCTCGGCTGGGAATATCACGGCACCGGCTCGGGCGCGCTGGCCTTCTTCCTGATCGCCGGCATCCTGGCGGTGCTGGAGATCTCGCTTTCCTTCGACAACGCCATCGTCAACGCCAACAAGCTCAAGCAGATGACGCCGAAATGGCAGCGCCGCTTCCTGACCTGGGGCATCCTCATCGCGGTCTTCGGCATGCGGGTGATCTTCCCGCTGCTGGTGGTGGTGATCGCCGCGCGGCTCGCGCCATGGGAGGCGGTGCGCCTCGCCGCCACCCAGCCGCAGGAATATTCCCGCATCATCCACGAGGCGCATCTGCCCATCGCGGCCTTCGGCGGCGCCTTCCTGATGCTGGTGGCGCTGAACTATTTCTTCGACGAGGCCAAGGACGTGGACTGGATCAAGGGCGTCGAGGCGGCGCTGCGCAAGCTGGGCGAGATCCGCGGCATGGAGGTCGGCTTCGTGCTGATCTGCATGCTGGTGATCGTCGGCCAGCTGCCGGCGGAAAAGGAACACGCCTTCATCATCGCCGCGATCTGGGGGGTGATCACCTACCTGCTGGTGGACATGCTGGGCCATGTGCTCGACCGCTGGGGCGGCGCGCCGCAGCCCGCCGACATGGCGCGCGGCGGCTTCGGCGCCTTCCTTTATCTGGAAGTGCTGGATGCCTCCTTCAGCTTCGACGGCGTGATCGGCGCCTTCGCGCTGACGCAGAACCTGTTCCTGATCGCCATCGGCCTGGGCATCGGCGCGATGTATGTGCGCTCGATGACGGTGATGCTGGTCGAGCGCGGCACGCTTGCCGCCTTCCGCTATCTCGAGCATGGCGCCTTCTGGTCGATCTTCGTGCTGTCGGTGCTGATGTTCGTGCAGACCCTGCGCCCTATTCCGGAAGTCGTCACCGGCCTGCTGGGCGCCTGCTTCATCGCCATGGCCTTCTTCAGCTCGTTGGCCTGGCGCCGCCGCCACCCGCATGGCTAGCCCGGCCCGCGGACGGCCGGGCGCGGCGTGTCTTGTCTTCTCTGTTTCCTAAATACCCCTGCGGCCGTGCCCGGAGGCGGCGTCGCGGGGGTATTTGGACAACAGAGAAGCCGTGCCGCAGTGCCTCACCGGGTCGCGCAGCGGCTGCACTGTCGCATGGGTATTTGGAAAGCGGAAAGGATAGCAGTCAGGCGCTGCCGCCCAGCGGTCGCGTCGCCAGGAAGAGCCAGTCGCGCACCTCGCCCTCGACCAGCGGCGATATCTTTTCCCAGACCCGGGCGTGATAGGCGTCGAGCCAGGCGATCTCGGCCGGGGCGAGCAGTCCCGGCTCGATCAGGCGCCGGTCGATCGGGGCGAAGGTCAGGGTCTCGAAGCCCAGCATCTCGCGGCCATCCGGGCTTTCGCGCTTCTCGACCACGATCAGGTTCTCGATGCGGATGCCGAAGGCGCCCTCGCGGTAATAGCCGGGCTCGTTCGACAGGATCATGCCGGGCTGCAGGGGGATGTCCGAGATGCGCGAGATCCTGACCGGCCCCTCGTGCACCGACAGCCCGGCGCCGACACCGTGCCCGGTGCCGTGGTCGTAATCCATGCCCTCGGACCAGAGCGGCGCGCGGGCCAGGGCGTCGATATGGCAGCCGGCGACGCCCTTCGGGAACTGCACCTGCGACACGGCGATCATGCCTTGCAGCACCCGCGTATAGGGCCGGCGCACCGCCGGATCGACCGGGCCCATCGGCAGGGTGCGGGTGATGTCGGTGGTGCCGTCCTTGTATTGCCCGCCGGAATCGACCAGCAGCACATGGCTGGGCAGGATGCGCAGGTTGCTTTGCCGGTCGACATGGTAATGCGGGATCGCGGCATGCGGGCCGGTGGCCGCGATGGTGTCGAAGCTGATGTCGAGGATGCCGCGCGCGACGCGCAATTCCTCGAGCCTTTGCGCCACGTCGATCTCGGTCAGCGGCTCGGCGTCCAGATGCGGCGCGCGGCTGTCGAGCCAGCACAAGAGCTCCGTCACCGCCGCGCCGTCCTGCAGATGCGCGGCGCGCATGCCGGCGATCTCGGCCGGGTTCTTGCAGGCTTTCGGCAGGATCACCGGGTCGGGGGCCTCGGCGATGGGGGTGTTCATGCTTTCGATCAGCGCGAAGACCCGGTCGGGCGCGCTGGCGGGATCGACCCGCACCGGGCCGGCAAGGTTGGTCAGCGCCGGGGTCAGCGCGTCCAGCGGCAGCACCGAGACCGCGTTGCCAAGCGCCGCCCGCACCTCGGCGCCGAACTTGGCCGGGTTGGTGAAAACGGCGACATGGCCGTTCTCCTCGATGATGGCGAAGCATTGCACCACCGGGTTCTTCGGCACGTCGGCGCCGCGGATGTTCAGAAGCCACGAGACCGAATCGGGCAGGGTCAGCACCGCCGCCTGCTGCCCGGCCTCGCGCAGCGCCTGGGCGATGCTGGCGCGCTTTTCGGCCGCGGTCTCGCCGGCGATCGCGTCGGGCCAGAGCCGCACCGCGCCCACCGGCGCCTCGGGCTGGTCGGGCCAGATGGCATCGACCGGGTTCGTGTCGAGCGCGATCAGCGCGATGCCCGAACCGGCCAGGCCCTTTTCCATCTCGCGGATATCGCGCCGCGTGTGCAGCCAGGGGTCGTAGCCGATGCGCCCGCCCTCGGGCAGGGCCTCGCGCAGCCAGTCAGCGGGCCTGGTTTCCGGCCAGGGCACCGGCGTGAAATGCGCCGGGTCCACCTCGGCCTTGACCTGCACGCGATAGCGGCCGTCGATGAACACCCCGGCGCGGTCGGGGGTGACGATGCAGAAACCGGCGCTGCCGGTGAAGCCGGTCAGCCAGGCCAGCCGCGCGTCGCGGGAGGCGACATATTCGCCCTGATGCGCATCGGCGCGCGGCACCAGGAAGCCGTCGAGCTCGCGCGCCGCCAGTTCGCGGCGCAGCGCGGCCAGCCGGGGCGGATGCGCGGCGGGGTCGGAATGGCTGTCGTAATTCTGGAACATGCTCGCCTCCGGGTCTTGTTCTGGTTTTCAGGCGCGGGCCAGCGCCGCGCTTGCGCCGGGCAGGGTGCGCGCGAGGCCGTCGGCCACCGCCTCGGCGCTGCGGCGGTGGTGGAACTCGGCGGCGACGCGGGCGCGGGAGGCCTGCGCCAGCCGCCGCGCTTCCTCGGGATCGGCGTGCAGCCGGGCGATCTCCTCGGCCATGATCTCGGGCCGCTCGGGCGGCACCAGGATCGCGTCGCGGCCCGAGGTGATCAGCTCGTGATTGCCGCCGACATCGGTGACGACCACCGGCATCTCCATCGCCATCGCCTCCATGATCGCGACCGAGATGCCCTCGTTCAGGCTGGCCAGCGCAAAGACATGCGCGCGCTCCAGCCCCTCGCGCACCCGATCCTCGCTGACCGCGCCCAGCAGCGTGACGGCATCGCCGAGGCCCTTCCCGGCGATCAGCGCGTCGAGCTGGCGGTGATAGCCCGAGCCGCCTTGCTCGTCCTCGCCGGCGATCTCCAGCCGGGCGTCGATGCCCTGGGCGCGCAGCAGGGCGACCGTCTCGATCAGGTGGTCATGGCCCTTGACCGCGTTCAGCCGGCCGCAGCTGAAGATCCGCAGGGCCTCGCCGGGGGCAGGGGGCTGCCAGGGCGTCCGGCGGCGGATCTGGTCGAGGTCCACCCCCATCGGCGCGACATTGATGACGGCGGGGCGGTCGGTGCCGATCTCGCGCTCGGCCACGCGCGTCAGCAATTGCGAGATGATGGTGGCGAAGCGCGCGTGGCGCCATTTCTGCCGCTGGTTCGGGCCATAGCCCTCCAGCGTCGGCCCGTGCAGGGTCAGGCTGTAGCCGGGTCCGCCCAGCCGTTCCGCGAACATGGCGATATTGGCGCTGTCGGCGCAGCTGTGGACATGGACATGGTTCCAGCCCTGCTGGCGGGCGATGCGCTTCAGCCGCGCGCCCATGGCCAGCAGCGCCAGCATCCGCAGCCGGCCCTTGACGCCCTGCGCCTCGGCGCTCAGCGCCGCGCCCAGGCCGCGCGCCCAGCCGGCCGGTCCCGAGCGCAGGAATTCCGCGACGATGCCGAAGCCCTCGCCGCCCAGCGGCATCAGGTAGCGGGTCCGGGCCTGCGCCTCGGCCGCCCAGGCGTGCGAGGCGACGGCGCGCGGCGGCGGCCGGGTCGAAACCAGATCAGCCTCGATCCCCAGTTCGGCCAGCGCCTGTCGTTCGCGCCACAGGAAGATATGCGTCTGGCCCGGAAACTCGGGAATGAAAAAGCCGATCTTCAACACGTCAAAGCCCCTTGGCCTGCGAGGCTGAAAGCGGCCCCGGTCCGGCGAAATTGGTCGCACGGGATGCGGGGCAGATCAAGCAGCCGGAATGGACAGGCTATCCCGCCCGGCGCTGGTTCATGGCGCGGGCGCGCTTCCTGGGATCGGCCTCGAACAGCGCGGCAAGCTGTTCGGTGATGGCGCCGGCCAGCTGCTCGGCATCGGTGATCGTCACCGCGCGCTGGTAATAGCGGGTCACGTCATGGCCGATGCCGATGGCCAGCAGTTCCACCTGCTTCTTGCGCTCGATCATCGCGATCACGTCACGCAGGTGCTTTTCCAGGAAATTCGCCGGGTTGACCGAAAGGGTCGAATCGTCCACCGGCGCCCCGTCCGAGATCACCATCAGGATGCGCCGCGCCTCGGGCCGCCGGGCCAGACGCCGATGCGCCCATTCCAGCGCCTCGCCGTCGATGTTCTCCTTGAGCAGCCCTTCTTTCATCATCAGGCCCAGATTCGGGCGCACCCGCCGCCAGGGGGCATCGGCGGCCTTGTAGATGATATGGCGCAGGTCATTCAGCCGTCCCGGCTGCGCCGGCCGGCCGGCGGCCAGCCATTTCTCGCGGCTCTGGCCGCCCTTCCAGGCCCGGGTGGTGAAGCCCAGGATCTCGACCTTGACCTGCGAACGCTCCAGCGTGCGGGCCAGCACATCGGCGCAGATCGCGGCGATGGAGATCGGCCGGCCGCGCATCGAGCCCGAGTTGTCCAGCAGCAGCGTGACCACGGTGTCGCGGAACTCGGTGTCCTTTTCGACCTTGAAGGACAAGGGCGTCGTCGGGTTCGCCACCACGCGGGCGAGGCGGCCGGCATCCAGCACGCCCTCTTCCTTGTCGAATTCCCAGCTGCGGTTCTGCTGCGCCTGCAGGCGGCGCTGCAGCTTGTTCGCCAGCCGGCTGACCGCGCCGCGCAGGGGCTCCAGCTGCTTGTCCAGATAGGCGCGCAGCCGCTCCAGCTCGGCCGGATCGGCGAGGTCCTCGGCGCGGATCTCCTCGTCGAAGTCCTGGGTATAGACCTTGTAGTCGGGGCTTGCCTCGCTGACCTGCGGCGGCAGGTCGGGGGGCGTCTCGGCCTCGGACATCTCGGCCTCGTCCACCAGTTCCTCGTCGGACTGGTCGTCCATGCTGACCTGGGCCTGGCGTTCGTCCTGGGTCTGGTCCTGGGTGCGTTCCGGGCTGGCCTCGGCCTCCTCGTCCTGGTTCTGGTCGCGGGACTGGTTGTCGCCGGCCTCCTCGTCCTGCTCGGCGTTCTCGTCGGCCTCGTCCTCCTGCGGCTCGTCCGGGTCCTCGCCCAGCTGGTCGCCATAGCCCAGATCGGCGATCACCTTGCGGGCCAGACGCGCGAAGGCGGCCTGGTCGGCGATCACCTGGCCCACGCCTTCCAGATCGGCGCCGGCCTGTTCCTCGACGAAAGGCCGCCACAGGTCCGCGACATGCTGCGCGGCCGAGGGCAGGGCGCGGCCCGTCGCCGCCTGCCGCACGATATAGCCCGCCGCGACGGCCAGCGGCGCATCGGCGGGCGCCTTGATCTGGCCATAGCCCTTGCGCTCGGCCTCCTGGCCCAGCTTGGCGTCGATGTTCGACAGCGCCCCGGGCATGTCGCGCGCCCCCAGAGCCTCGCAGCGCGCGGTCTCCATCGCCTCGTAAAGGTCGCGCGCCATGGGCCCGGCGGGGGCGTATTTCGCATGGGTCGCGGCGTCGTGGTGGCGCAGCTTCATCGCCAGGGCATCGGCGGTGCCGCGCGCCAGCAGCACCTCGTCGCGGGTCATGCGGCGGCTGACCTGCGGCAGGCGCATGGTGTCGCCCGCCACGCCGGACGGGTCGGCGGTGAAGGTCACGTTCAGCTCGTGATCCTCGGCCAGCGCGCGGGTGGCCTCGGTCAGGGCCTTCTTGAACGGATCGGCGGGGTTGTCGGATTTTTTCATAATTGTTCCTCGACTTGAGGCGCCGGTCGCGTGATGGTGGCTATCTGATCCCAGTTTTCGCGATAACGGTCGAGCCAACCCGCCTTATAAGGCGTATCTGGCCCCATCAATCTGGTGTAATCCGGCAAGAGGCGCCGGATGCTGGAGTCGTTGCGCTTTTGACCTCGCGTTCCCGGATTGGAAAGCCAAGTCTGGTGGCTGCTGCGGATCACCTCGGCAACGATCTGGCTAGGAACCACATGCACGACCGGCACGACCGAGGCGTCTTTGCCAAGGTCCACGAAACAATAGAATATGCATGGATTCTGCAGATTCTCGTGCTTTTGCCGCATGTGCCAGCCGCCATCACTTCCCTTGGCCCATCGGGTCTTGACTTGAAAGGCGCATAGCTGGGTGCCTTCCACCGATGTGACGACGATATCAAAGTTTGGGACGCCTTGTGGAGCCAGAGCGGCAATGTAGCCCCGTGATAGAAGCCGCGACATGACCAGGTGCTCACCCGCGGCTCCGGTCACTGTTGTGGCGTCTATCGCGTTCATCACCCCGCCTTGACCGCCGCGCTTTCCGGCAGTTCCTCGTCGAAGAGCCGCTGATAGAACTCGGCCACCGTCTGCCGCTCCAGCTCGTCGCATTTGTTCAGGAAGGTCAGGCGGAAGGCGTAGCCCACGTTGTCGCCGAAGATGCGGGCGTTCTGCGCCCAGGCGATCACCGTGCGCGGGCTCATCACCGTGGACAGGTCGCCCTGCATGAAGGCGGTCCGCGTCAGGTCGGCCAGCGTCACCATCTGGCTGATGATCTTGCGACCCTTTTCCGTGTTGTAGGTCGGGTTCTTGGCCAGCACGATGGCGGCCTCGGCGTCGTGGCTCAGATAGTTCAGCGTCGAGACCAGCGACCAGCGGTCCATCTGGCCCTGGTTGATCTGTTGCGTGCCGTGGTAAAGGCCGGTCGTGTCGCCCAGGCCGACGGTGTTCGCGGTGGCGAACAGGCGGAAATAGGGATTCGGCGTGATGACCTCGTTCTGGTCCAGCAGCGTCAGCTTGCCGTCGGCCTCCAGCACGCGCTGGATCACGAACATCACGTCGGCGCGGCCGGCGTCGTATTCGTCGAAGACGATGGCAGTCGGGTTGCGCAGCGCCCAGGGCAGGATGCCCTCGTGGAACACCGTGACCTGCTTGCCCTCGACCAGCTTGATCGCGTCCTTGCCGATCAGGTCGATGCGGCTGACGTGGCTGTCCAGGTTCACCCGCACGCAGGGCCAGTTCAGCCGCGCCGCCACCTGCTCGATATGGGTGGATTTGCCGGTGCCGTGATAGCCCTGGATCATCACCCGGCGGTTGTAGGCAAAGCCCGCCAGGATCGCCAGCGTGGTGTCGGGGTCGAACTTGTAGGTCGGATCGATGTCCGGCACCCGGTCGGACCGCTCGGCAAAGCCCTTGACCTTCATGTCGCTGTCGAGGCCGAAGACCTCGCGCAGGTCGATTTCCTCGGTCGGTTTCGCGTTCTGATCCAGCATGGGGCGGCCCTTTCGATTGTTCCATGCTTGATGAATGATTCCCCGCGCGGGTGCAAGCCGGGCGGGGCGCGGGAACCATTGCCGCGGCTGCGAATTGCGCATGGGTGCGCCGCCGCCTAGAGTGCCGCGCGGAAACCTGGGACAGGACGGATTGGCATGAGCGGATTGCTGGCGCTCTTGGACGACGTGGCGGGGATCGCCAAGATCGCGGCGGCTTCGGTCGACGATGTGGCCGGGCAGGCGGTCAAGGCCGGCGCCAAGGCGGCGGGCGCGGTGATCGACGACGCCGCGGTGACGCCGAAATACGTGCATGGCTTTTCCGCCGCGCGCGAGGTGCCGATCGTGATGAAGATCGCCCGCGGCTCGCTTTTCAACAAGCTGGTGATCCTGCTGCCCATCGCGCTGGTCCTGTCGGCCTTTGCGCCCTGGGCGATCACGCCCCTGTTGATGCTGGGCGGCTCCTACCTGTGCTTCGAGGGGGCCGAGAAGGTCCTGCATGCGCTCAGCCACCAGCAGGTCAATGAGCCGCATCTGACCGTCACCGAGGAAGGCGCCGCCGGGCTGGAAGAGGAGCGGGTGCGCGGCGCGATCAAGACCGACTTCATCCTCTCGGCCGAGATCATGACCATCGCGCTGGCCGCGATCCCGAACGGCGACGCGATCTGGATGAAGGCGCTGATCCTGGCCGTGGTGGCGGTGGGCATCACCGTCGCGGTCTACGGCTTCGTGGCGCTGATCGTGAAGGCCGACGATTTCGGCCTGCACCTGCACGAGCGCGGCGGCCCCGGCGCGGCGCTGGGGCGCGGCATCGTGCATGTCATGCCGGGCTTCATGAAGGTGCTGACCGTGGTCGGCACCGCGGCGATGATCTGGGTCGGCGGCCAGATCGTCATCCACGGGTTGCACGTGCTGGGCCAGCACCAGCCCTATGAATGGATCCACCACGTGGCCGAGGCCGCCGCCCGGGCCCTGCCCGCCGCGCCCGGCTTCGCCGCCTGGGCCACCACCGCCTTCTTCGACGGCATCTTCGGGCTGGTCTGGGGCATGATGCTGATTCCGGTGGCGCATTACGCCGTCACCCCCGCCATCGAGGCGGTGAAGGGCGCGGTGGGCGCAAAGTCCTGACCGCGGCTTGCCCTTGGCCGGCTGCCGCGACTATCAACTGCCATACCAATGCCGCAGGAGATGTCCATGCCGATTCCCGCCCCGGCCCTCGACGCGCTTTGTGCGCTTCTGGGCGCGCGCCTGTCCACCAGCGGCGCCGACCGCGACCTGCACGCCCAGTCCGAGACCTTCCACCGCGCCCCGCCGCCCGACGCGGTGGCCTGGCCGGTCTCGACCGAGGAGGTCTCGCGCATCGCCGCCATCTGTCACGACCATCGCGTGCCGATGATCGGCTGGGGCACCGGCACCTCGCTCGAAGGGCAGGCGCTGGCGCCGCAGGGCGGGCTGGTCATCGACCTGTCGAAGATGGACCGGGTGCTGGAGATCCGGGCCGAGGACATGCAGGTCAGCGTCCAGCCCGGCTGCACGCGCGAGGCGCTGAATACCGAATTGCGCGCCACCGGCCTGTTCTTCCCGGTCGATCCCGGCGCCAACGCCTCGCTGGGTGGCATGGCGGCGACGCGGGCCTCGGGCACCACGGCGGTGCGCTACGGCACCATGCGCGACAATGTGCTGGCCTTGGAGGTGGTGCTGGCCGACGGGCGGGTGATCCGCACCGGCACACGGGCGGCGAAATCCAGCGCCGGCTATGACCTGACCGGGCTTTTCGTCGGCTCGGAGGGCACGCTCGGCCTCATCACCGAGCTGACCCTGAAGCTGCACGGCCAGCCCGAGGAGGTCGCCTCGGCGGTCTGCGGCTTTCCGACGCTGGAACAGGCGGTGGAATGCGTCACCGCGACGATCCAGTCGGGCATCCCCATGGCGCGGATCGAGTTCATCGACGCCGACGTGGTGCGCGCCTTCAACCGCGCTTCGGGCACGCAGATGCACGAAGGCCCGCACCTGATGGTCGAGTTCCACGGCGCCCCCGCCTCGGTCCGGGGCGACGCCGAAACCTTCGGCGCGCTGGCCGCGGATTTCGGCGGCACCGACTTCGACTGGGCGACCACGCCCGAGGCCCGCGCCGCGCTGTGGAAGATGCGGCACAACGCCTATCGTTCCTGCCTGGCCTTGAGGCCGGGGGCGACGGCGGTGGTGACGGATGTCTGCGTGCCCATGTCGCACCTGCCCGCCGCGGTGGCCGCGGCAGCCGAGGACATCCGCGCCGAGGGCCTGCTGGGCCCCATCGTCGGCCATGTCGGCGACGGCAATTTCCACGCCCAGATCCTGGTGATGCCCGGCGACGAGGCCGAGCTGGCCGCCGCCAAGCGCGTGGCGCTGCGCATGGCCGAGCGCGCCATCGCGGTGGGCGGCACCATCACCGGCGAGCATGGCGTGGGCATCGGCAAGAAGCCCCTGATGCCCGCCCAGCACGGCGCGGCCATCGGCGTGATGGCGGCGATCAAGCGGGCGCTGGATCCGCAGGGCATCATGAACCCGGGCAAGCTGGTGCCGGGGGTGGATTGAGGCCGCCGCGCCCTCTCGCGAAACGAAACCGCGATGCGGCTTGCGCATCCAGCCGGGCGGCCGCCTGCTTGCAGCGCCGGCCAGCCCCAAGGGCGCCGGCCGATCTCGTGCGGCGGCTGGGCCATCCGCCCTGCCGTGCGCTGCATTGGCCCATGGCCTGCACTCAGCCAAAGATGAAATCGCCCGCGTCCAGCGCGGCCGAGTTGACGCCCACCAGCAGGATCGAGCCTCCGCTCGCCAGGTCGATCCGGCAATCCGCGCCAATGTCGGTGAGCACCAGATCGCCAAACCCCGCGCCGCCGGCGCCGGTAAACCGAATCTTGTCGCTGCCGTCGGTGTAATCTTGAATTCGGTCGCTGCCCTCGTTGGCATTATATTTGAAAAGGAACGTGTCGTTGCCGGTGTATCCCGTCAAGACGTCATTGCCGGCATCACCTGACAAGGTATCGTCTCCGGCCATGCCAAGCAGATAATCATTCCCGGCCATGCCGTTGATCTGATCGTTTCCGCCGCCGCCGATAATCGTGTCGCTATGCCAGGAAAAATCGAAGCCGTTGATCGTGTTATTTCCAGAGCCACCCCAGATTTGACCAAGAGAACCGCCCGCGGTCGAATAGAACTTTATGGGTGAAACATCTATGAGTCCGGTTCCTTCGATGATCAGGGTCTTGTTGGTCGTATTGACTAACCATTCCCCGAAGGAAACCTGCCCAAGCCTTATGGTGCAAAGCGTTCCACTGCTGCTGGTGGTTTCCGCATAGATATAATCAGTTCCTTCCCCTCCATTAATAATGTCGCCTGCGCTGGTAAAATAGTCGCTTGCGTCAGTCACCCTTATCGTATCGTCTCCCGCATCGCCATAAATGGTGTCCCGGCCATTTCCGCCCAGAATGACGTCATTGCCTCTTCCGCCCATAATCAGGTCGGCACCATCCATGCCGTAAAGCGTATCGTTTCCATCGCCGCCCGAAATATAGTCGTTGCTGCTGCTGCCGGTGATGCTGTCATTTCCAGAGGTTCCGTAGTAATTTGCCATGTTTATCTCCTGAGTTTGGTGAAAAATCTAATCAACTTCTGATTGCTGGCGTAGCCAAATCTGACTACGATTTCGACAAGGCGCAACATGTTTAACTGAACGGAATCGTTTTCATGCAACTCTCGTCAGCGAGCATAGCTCTCACCATTCTGAACTCAGGCAATTCGCCCTCGGCGCTCGTCGGGCAGGGCGTGGTGGCGGCAGACGCTTCGTCCGTCCATCAGCTTTCGCGGGCTGCTGCACCTGAGGTTGCCGCCGAGTTGTCGGGTTCAGACAAATATGTCCCGGCAGAGGTCGTTGCAGACATGGAAAGGTTTGAAGAAATTCAGGCCAGATTTGGCCAGATGGGAGAGTTCAACTATGCGCTCATGGAGGGCTCGAAAAGCCCGTTCGATGCAGAAATAATCGAATATACCGGCGCGCGGCGGGCGTGGGTGACCAGCAACTCCGACTCTCGCCTCGCTTTTCCCGGTGTGTTCATCTCCTCGCCGGGCGTAGCTGCGGGCACCCAGGCGCCGCAGCGCGATGCGGATTTCCCGTCGCGGCGCGATGCCATGGCCAATGCCTATCATTTCGCGAGCGCGTTGGTGGAAAACGTGAAATACGTCGTCTCGGATGCGCGCGAGATCGCCTCCGATCCCGACAAGTATCTGGACGCCTCCGGCCAGCTTTACGGTGCGGGCCCGGGGGGCGGAACCGCCGGCGGCGACTGGCAGGTCGCCATGGCGAAGGGCACAGACATGATGTTGTTCTACCGCGACAGGATGGAAAGCATGGCCGCCTCGCTGGCGAATATGTTCAGCTTCGATTCGACCAGCGTGACCGTTCCGGCCTATGACGGCGGCTTCCAGGGCTTCAGCATCACCCACGGCACGCTGGGCAAGATCATGGACGTGGCCCGGGACGGGTCGATCACGCTTTACGACGCCGAGGGCACGGCCTATTCGGCCGAGGAATATAATGTGGCCAATATCGACGGCGGCATCCCGCAACTGCACAACGACCTGATCAGGCAGGCCGACGACCGTGCCGCACTTGCCAGCCGCGGTCTCCGCAGCGAGGTATCGGGCGGGATCGTGCGCCTTTGACAGCGGCCTCTGCCGCCGCTGACAAACTCGTGACTGTCACGCCATCGTGACAGAGCCCTGCGCCTTTGCGATAAGGGCGGGAAGCGCCGAACACAGGCGCCAGGGCAGAGCGTCGGAACGGCGCGGGGCAGAGGGCAGACATGAAACTTCTGGGCAAGATTTTGACGGTGCTGGCGCTGGTCGCGCTGGCCGCCTGCGCGCGCGGGCCATCCAGCGGGCCGGCGGTGATGGCGGGGCAGGGACGGGGGCCGCAATTCGGCGACAGCGCGCCGCATCCCTGGGTCGGCGGCCATCCCTATGATCACCTGGTCCACGGCATCGACGTCTCGCGCTGGCAGGGCGACATCGACTGGCACCGGGTGCGCAATGCCGGCATCAGCTTCGCCTTCATCAAGGCGACCGAGGGCGGCGACCACGCCGATCCGAACTTCCGCCGCTACTGGTACGAGGCGGGACAGGCCCGCATCCCGCGCGGCGCCTATCATTACTTCTATTTCTGCCGCTCGGGGGCGCAGCAGGCCGCCTGGTTCATCGCCAACGTGCCCAAGGAACGCGGCGCCATGCCGCCGGTGCTGGACCTGGAATGGACCGCCTCCAAGACCTGCCCGCATCGCCCGCCCAGCCACGAGGTGCTGCGCGAGGCCAGGATCTTCAAGGACATCCTGCACCGGCACTATGGCCAGCGGCCGATCATCTACACCACGGTGGACTTCTACCGCGACAACAACCTCGGCTCCTGGCCCGAGGAGTTCTGGCTGCGCTCGGTTGCCGGCCATCCGCGCATCGTCTATCCTGGCCAGCCCTACAGTTTCTGGCAATATACCGGGACCGGAATCGTGCCGGGAATCAGGGGGAACGTGGACCTGAACGTGTTTGCGGGCTCGCCCGCCCAGTGGCGGATATGGCTGAACCGACGGCTGCAATAGAGCGCGGCCTTCTCTGGGCCGAATTCGCGGCGCTCTATCTGGGGGCGCCGCTGGTCATCGCGCTGTTCCTGCCGGGCCACCTGCTGTTCGAGGCGCTGGCGGTCTTCAGCCTTGCCGGGCTGGGCCTGTTGTGGCGCACCGGCGGCTTTCACTGGCACAGCCTGGTGCGCGGCTGGAGCCGGCTTCCCTGGCACGAGGTCCTGGCCATCGCCACGGCCACCCTGCTGGCGGGGCTGGCGATCCTGTGGTTCAGCAGCCCGAATTCGATCTTCCAGATCGTGCGCAACCGGCCAGAATTCCTGCTGGTGATCTGGGTCTTCTACCCCGTTCTCTCGGCCCTGCCGCAAGAGCTGATCTTCCGCCCGCTGTTCTTCCACCGCTATGCCGTGCTGCTGCCGGCGGGACAGGGGGCGATCGCGCTGAACGCGGCGGTGTTTTCCTTCGCGCATCTGATGTATTGGTCCTGGGTGGTCGCGGCCCTGACCTTCGTCGGCGGCTGGGTCTTTGCCCGCGCCTATCTGGAGCGGGGCTTCCCCTCGGCCTGGGTCTTGCATGCGGTGGCGGGCAACGTGCTTTTCGCGGTGGGGATGGGGGTCTATTTCTACACCGGCAACGTGGTGCGGCCGTTCTGATTGCTTGACTTCCCCCGCGCGGCGCGGTTCATGCGTGGCCGATACGCAAGGGGAAAAACGATGAGCGCCTATCGCAGCCATACCTGCGGCGAGCTGACCGCCGCTGCCGCCGGGTCCGAAGTCCGTCTGTCCGGCTGGGTCCACCGGGTCCGCGACCATGGCGGCGTGCTGTTCATCGACCTGCGCGACCATTACGGCATCACCCAGGTGATCGCCGACAGCGACAGCCCCGCCTTTGCGGCGCTGGAAAAGCTGCGCGCCGAGACGGTGATCCGCATCGACGGCCGGGTGAAGCTGCGCGACCCGAGCCTGGTCAACCCCAAGCTGCCCACCGGCGAGATCGAGGTCTATGCCACCGCGATGGAGGTTCTGGGCGCCTCGGACGACCTGCCCCTGCCGGTCTTCGGCGACCAGGACTATCCCGAGGAGACGCGGCTGGCCTATCGCTTCCTCGACCTGCGCCGCGAAAGCCTGCACAACAACATCATGCTGCGCTCGCGCGTGGTGAAATGGCTGCGGGACGCCATGTGGCAGCAGGGCTTCACCGAGTTCCAGACCCCGATCATCACCGCCAGCTCGCCCGAAGGCGCGCGCGACTTCCTGGTGCCCTCGCGGCTGCATCCGGGCAAGTTCTACGCCCTGCCGCAGGCGCCGCAGCAGTTCAAGCAGCTGATCATGGTCGCGGGCTTCGACAAGTATTTCCAGATCGCGCCCTGCTTCCGCGACGAGGACCCGCGCGCCGACCGCTCGCCCACCGATTTCTACCAGCTTGACATGGAGATGTCCTTCGTCGAGCAGGAGGACGTGTTCCGCGCCATCCAGCCGGTGATCCAGGGCCTGTTCGAGGAATTCGGCGGTGGCCGCCCCGTCGATGCGACCTGGCCCCGCATCCCCTATGCCGAGGCGATGCTGAAATACGGCTCCGACAAGCCCGACCTGCGCAACCCGATCGAGATGCAGGTGGTCAGCGACCATTTCCGCGGCTCGGGCTTCGGCATCTTCGCGAAGCTGCTGGAGCAGGAGGGCACCGAGGTCCGCGCCATTCCGGCGCCCACCGGCGGCTCGCGCAAGTTCGCCGACCGCATGAACGCCTTCGCGCAACAGCAGGGCCTGCCGGGGATGGGGTATATCTTCTGGCGCAAGGCCGAGGACGGCTCGACCGAGGCCGCCGGCCCCATCGCCAAGGCGCTTGGCCATGACAAGACCGAGGCGATCCGCCTGCAGCTGGGCCTGGGCGAGGGTGACGCCGCCTTCTTCCTGGGCGGCAAGCCCGAGGCTTTCGAGGCCGTCGCCGGCCGCGCCCGCAACGAGATCGGCCGCGAACTGGGCCTGACCGACGAGAACCAGTTCAAATTCGCCTGGATCGTCGATTTTCCCATGTATGAGAAGGGCGAGGACGGCCGCATCGACTTCAGCCACAACCCGTTCTCGATGCCGCAGGGCGGGCTCGAGGCGCTGGAGGGCGACCCGCTTGCGGTCAAGGGCTATCAATACGACCTGGCCTGCAACGGCTATGAGTTGGTCTCGGGCGCCATCCGCAACCACCGGCCGGAAATCATGTTCCGGGCCTTCGAACTGGCCGGCTATGGCCGCGACGAGGTCGAGAAGCGTTTCGGCGGCATGGTCAAGGCTTTCCGCTACGGCGCGCCGCCGCATGGCGGCTGCGCGGCGGGGATCGACCGCATCGTGATGCTGCTGGCCGACGAGGCGAACATCCGCGAGGTCATCATGTTCCCGATGAACCAGCGCGCCGAGGACCTGATGATGGGCGCCCCCAGCGAGCCGACGAACGAGCAGCTGCGCGAATTGCGCCTGCGCGTGCTGCCACGCGAGTGACGGTTCGGCGGCGCCTTGCCGCAGCGCCGCATCTGAAGAAAGCGTGAACTGACCTTCGGCCGCGATCATGCCATACCTTGCGCATGGGGGCGATTTCCCCCGCGAGGATGTCCGCAAGGATGATTGCATGAGCTTTGGATTTCCCGAGCTGGCGGCGATCCGCCTGGGTTTTGGCCTGTCGCCGCGAATGCCCGCGCCCGCCGATGCCGAAGCGGTGCTGGCCAGCGCCGCCCAGACCGGCCCCGGGCCGCAGGCGATGACCACCGAAAGCGCGATGGACATGGCCAACCGCTTCCGCGCCGCCGCCCCGCTTCGGCGCGAGGGCGAGGCGCAGGAGAAAGAGTTCCAGCAGGCCAACCACGGGCTGATGCGGCTGCCCTTCCAGGACCTGCAGCGCCGGGTGGCGCGCGCCGTCGACGATCCGGTCGGCTTCGGCGAAAGGCTGGTGCAGTTCTGGAGCGACCATTTCACCGTGCGCCCGCTCAACAAGGTCGCCAACGGGCTGGCCATGGCCTTCGTGGACGAGGCGATCCGCCCGCATGTGAACGGCCGGTTCGAGGACATGTTCTTCGCCGCCGACACCCATCCGATGATGCTGATCTATCTGGACCAGATCTCGAGCCGGGGCCCGAATTCGCCCTTTGTCAGGAACCGGCCGGCGCGCCATCTGGGCCTGAACGAAAACCTCGCCCGCGAGGCGCTGGAGCTGCATTCGCTGGGCGTGGGCGCCGGCTACGACCAGAAGGACGTGCGCGAGCTGGCCGAGCTGCTGACCGGGCTGAGCTTTTCCTACAAGGAGGGCTTCGCCTTCAAGGCCGTCTGGGCGGAGCCGGGTGCCGAAACCGTGCTGGGCAAGTCCTATGGCAGTGGCCGGCGCGGCGGGCTCGAGGACATCCGCGCCGCCTTTCGCGACATCGCCCGTCACCCCGACACGGCGCGGCACCTGTCGCGCAAGCTGGCGGTGCATTTCGTCTCGGACACGCCGTCCGAGGATCTGGTCGACGCCATGGCGGCGGTCTGGCGCGACAGCGGCGGCGATCTGCCCCAGGTCTATCGCGTGCTGGTCAGCCATCCCGAGCTTGCCTCGTCCCTGCGGCAGAAGGTGCGCCAGCCCTTCGACCTGGCCGTGGCCGGGCTGCGGGCCTTGGGCATCCGCGGCGAACAGGTCGCGGGGCTCGACATTCCGGTCCTGCGCCGGGCGCTCTGGACGCCGATCGAGGCCATGGGCCAGCCCTGGGGCCAGCCCAAGGGACCGGACGGCTGGCCGGAAGAGGCCGGGGCCTGGATCGCGCCGCAGACCCTGGCCGCGCGCATCAACTGGTCGCTGCGCATTCCCCGCATGCTGCTGGACGAACTGCCCGACCCGCGCGAGATGCTGGTCTCGGCCTTCGGCGGCACGCAATCGGCGGAACTGGCCTGGGCGGTGCCCAAGGCGGAAAGCGCGGCCGAAGGCGTGGCGCTGATCCTCGCCTCGGGCGATTTCAACCGGCGATAGGAGCGACGGATGCTGACACTGGACCGACGCCTGTTTCTGAAAAGCGCGGCGCTGATCGGCTGCTCGGCCGCGGCGCATCCCTTCCTGAACTCGATGACCTTCGCGGCGCTGCCGGGCGAGAACCGGCTGGTGGTCATCATCCTGCGCGGCGCCATGGACGGGCTGGACGCGATCCAGCCCTATGGCGACCCGATGCTGCGCAAGCTGCGTCGCGAGCTCTCGGTGGGGCCGGAAAACGGCGCGCTGGACCTCGACGGCTTTTATGCGCTGCATCCGCGGCTCGAGCCGCTCCTGCCCTTGTGGCAGGCAGGCGAGCTGGCCTTCGCGCATGCGGTCTCGACCCCCTATCGCGACAAGCGCAGCCATTTCGACGGCCAGGACGTGCTGGAGGCCGGGACCGGCAACGACCTGCCGGTGGACCGCCGCATCGGCGGCTGGCTGAACCGGCTCTTGCAGGCCACGCCCGGCGCCAAGGCCGAGACCGCCTATTCCGTGGGCGTCGAGCAGATGCGGATCCTGGCGGGCGAGGCGGCGCATCTGAGCTGGGCGCCCCGCGCCGCGCTGACCCTGTCGGCGCAGGCGCAGACGCTGCTGGAGCATGTCTATCACGACGACCCGCTGTTTCGCGACGCGGCGCGGGATGCGGTGCAGATCGGTGCCGAGACCTCGGATGATGTCGGCAAGATGCAGGGGCCGACCGCCGATGCCCAGGCGCTGGCGGCCTTTGCGGCCAGCCGGCTGAATGGCGAAAGCCGCATCGCCGCCTTCTCGATCCCCGGCTGGGACAGCCATGCCAACCAGCCGGCGGTGCTGGGCCGGGCGCTGGACCGGCTGGCCGCGGCGATCCTGAAGCTGCGCGAGGGGCTGGGGCCGAACTGGGGCCGGACCACGGTGCTGGCCATGACCGAATTCGGCCGCACGGTGCGCGAGAACGGCTCGGGCGGCACCGATCACGGCACCGGCGGCGCCCTGCTGATGGCGGGGGGCGTGATCCGCGGCGGGCGCGGCTATGGCGACTGGCCGGGGCTGGGCGAGGGTCAGCTTTACGCCGAGCGCGATCTGATGCCCATGCGCGACATCCGCGCCTATGCCGGCTGGGCCATGCACGGGCTGTTCGGGATCGAGCGCGACCGGCTGGAGCGCACGATCTTCCCGGGCCTCGAGCTTGGCGACGATCCCGGGATGCTGGCCTGAGCTTCTCGCCACAGCGCGCCTGACGGCAAGGGCTCGGCGAGCCTGGCGAGGGGCGCGGGGCGTCTGCGTCGGCACCTGGCTGGCGGCCTAGGGCGGGCGCGGGGCTGGCGAACTTTCCGCCAAGGCCTTCCTGACGATCCGGGCGCGCGGTCCCGCGCATCGCCGGAAGATGATCCGGCTGCCGGTCCGCCATCCGGAGGCCGCGGCTGCGGCGGTTCAGCCACGCCCGTCTCGGGCCCCGGATTTCCCGGTGTCCCGACCTGAAGCGCCATGCTGGAGCGGGCGCCTTGCTCGGCCTTTCCTCGCCGATGACCCGGGGGGCGCCAAGTCTTGACGGCATTCGCGCGGTTGGAATGCTCTTAGCAACCAGCAACCAGCAACCAGCAACCAGCAACCAGCAACCAGCAACCAGCAACCAGCAACCAGCAACCAGCAACCAGCAACCAGCAACCAGCANCGCTCGATGACCATCATGCTGGTCGAGCGCGGCACGCTGGCCGAATACCGCTTCCTGGAACACGGCGCCTTCTACGCCATCATCGCGCTGTCGGTGATCATGTTCGTGCAGCCCTTGGTGCATATCCCCGAGGTCATCACCGGCCTGGGCGGCGCGACGCTGATCGGCATCTCGTTCTGGTCCTCGATCCGCTGGAACCGCAAGAACCACGCGGTCGAGGCATAAGCACTGCCTGAAAAGCCTGTCGGCCGCCGCCTTTCGGGGCGGCGGCCTTTTTGCTATCCCTGATCCCGTGGTTCGGAACGAGGGATGGACATGCGTTACCTGCTTGCCCTGCTGGTCGTCGTCGCGCTTGCGGCGCTGTTCTACTGGCGCCATGCGCAAAGGGCCGGGGCGGTGCCGGATGACGGCGCCGATGTGCAGGCGCTTTACCAAGCGGGCCGGGCGCTGCCGCAGGGACCGCTGCGGGTCTATCACCTGGGCCACAGCCTGGTCGGGCGCGACATGCCGGCGATGCTGGCGCAACTGGCCGGGCAGGGGCACGATTACGCGCTGCAGCTGGGCTGGGGCACGGCGCTGCGCGAGCATTTCCAGGGCCCCGACGCGATCAACGGCTACGAGCAGGAAAACGCCACCCCCCGCCACCGCGAGGCGCATGAGGCACTGCAAAGCGGCGATTACGACGCCTTCGTCATGACCGAGATGGTGCGGCTGCAGGACGCGATCCAATACAAGGAAAGCCGCCTCTATGCCGGGAAATGGGCGGCCGAGGCGGCGGCGGCCAATCCCGAAGCGCAGATCTTCCTTTACGAAAGCTGGCACGCGCTGGACGACCAGCCGGACTGGCTGTCGCGCCTGCCCGACGACCTGGAGACGATGTGGAAGCCCGCCCTGCTGTGGCCCGCCGCCCGCGCTGCCGACAGGCCGGTCTGGTTGATCCCCGTGGGGCAGGTCATGGCCCGGCTGGTGGCCGAGGCCGAGGGCAAGGGCGGCATCGCCGAGATGACCTCGCGCGAGGACCTGTTCGCCCGCAATCCCGACGGTTCGCTGGACAGCATCCATCCGAACGACCTGGGCTCCTATCTGGTGGCGTTGACGCATTACGCGGTGCTTTACGGCAAAAGCCCGGTCGGGCTGCCGCATCAGTTGCTGCGCGCCGATGGCAATCCGGCCGAGGCCCCCTCGCCCGAGCTGGCGCGGCGCATGCAGGAGCTGGTCTGGGAAGTGGTCAGCGCCGAGCCGCTGACCGGCCTCTGACCCGCACGGAAGCCGAATTCTGCTTTTACGGATCGTTGAAAACATTCCCATTGATCCGGCGGCGATTCTGCCCTCTTGGCAGGCATGGCTGATCGCATTCCGGGCAATTGCCCGATCCGCGGTCAGGCTTGCGCAGGAGGTCCAATGCTTACCGGGTTTGTGCTGTTCTATGTCGGCGCCGTGCTGTTTCTCAACGGCCTCTGGCTGATGGGCCGGATCGCCGATCGCGAGATCGTCGTCATCAACATCGTCACCGCGCTGGTTTCGGGCGCGGCAGTGCTGCACGACGCCTTCGGCGCCGGGGCCGGCGCCGCCAGCATCCGCAACGGCGCGCTGAGCCTCTTGTTCTGCACCACCTATCTGTGGGTCGCCTATAACCGGTTCAGCGGCGCGGACGGGCGCGGCCTGGGCTGGTTCAGCCTGTTCGTCGCGGTGACGACCGTGCCGGTGTTCCTGCGCGGGCTGGCCGAAGCCGCGACCGCGACCGAGCTTTGGCTGGCGGCGAATTGGGCCGTCTGGGGCGTGCTGTGGTTCCTGTATTTCCTGCTGCTGGCGCTTGGCCGCCCGATCCAGCGACAGACCGCCTGGGTCACGCTGCTGGCCGGGATCTTTACCGGCTGGCTGCCGGGCTTCCTGCTGCTGGACGGGCTGATCTGATCACCAGAACAGATGCGCCTCGTCGATGGCGCGGCGCCAGAAGGCGTCGCGGTCGGCCTCGGGCGCCCAGCCCAGCAGGCGCTTGGGTTTGGCATTGTCGAAACGCGACAGGTGCCCGCGCGACTTCCAGTCCGCCAGCGAGGCGGGCGCCGCGCCCTTCTTGCGCAGGGCATGGCGCTTCAGCCCCTGCTTGACCGCATCGACCGCCCAAAGCGCGGTCAGGTTCGAGCCGCTGACCTTCAGCCGCGCCCCGGTGCGGCGGTGGATGGCGTCGAAATAGTCGCGGCCGGAAAACATCGGCTCGCCGATCAGGTTGAAGCTTTCGCCGATGGCCTCGTCGCGCTCCATCATCGCGATCAGCCCGTCCGAGACGTCGTCGGCCAGCACGAAGGGCAGGATGTTGCGGCCATTGCCCCACAGCCGCACCGCCCCCGCCCCGTGCCAGCGGCCGATGCCCCAATGCTGCAGGGGCCCGCCGTCGCCCAGCACGATGCCGGGCCGTGCGATCACCAGCCGCAACCCCTGCGCCTGCATCGCGATCAGCCGGCGCTCGCCCTCGGCCTTGGACCGGGCATAGATGTTGCGGCTGTCCATCTGGCCGAAATCGCTGGCCTCGGTGATGGCGCGGGCCGGGTCGGACATGTCGTATGAGGCGATGGTGCCGGTATGGACCAGCCGCCCGATGCCGGCGCGGATCGCGGCGCGGCCGATGCGCTCGGTCGTGGCCACGTCGTTTTCCAGCGCCGCCTGCCAGCTCTTGTCGGTGGATTTCGCCAGGTTGAAGACGCAATCCATGCCCTGCATGGCCTGGGCCAGCCCGTCCTCGTCGCGCAGCGACACGGCCAGCGTCTCGACATGGTCGGCGATGTCGGGAAAGGGACCGTTGCGGCCGCGCGACAGCACCCGCACGTCGTGGCCGCGCTGGACCAGCCGCCGGGTCAGGTTGCGGCCGATGAAGCCGGTGCCGCCGATCACCATGACGCGCGGCCGCGGCGTGCCCACGGGCCGAGCCGGGACCGGAGGCAGGGCGGGCAGGCTGACCAGCGCATCCTCGATCCCCTGCATCACCGCCCGGGCCGAGGCGGGCGCAAGGCGCGGGTCGGGTTGCCCGGCGCGGATACCGTCGTAGAAGGCGGCGATGGTGGCGCGGAAGCTCAGCCCATAGGGGCTTTTCTGGTTCAGCGAGGCGGCCTGGCGGAAGGCGTTGCGCAGCCCCTCGCGCAGATGCGCCCCGGCGCGGGACAGTTCCTTGATCAGCGGGTTCAGCACCAGATCGGCGGTGTTGTCGCGCGTGACCACCAGCGCATCCGCCGCATAGTCCAGCCGCGCCATGCCCGAGGAGCCGCGCAAGCTGACCGAACGGTCGTCGAAGGTCTCGACCAGCGACAGGGCGATGGTCACGTCCACCTTGCCGGCGCGGGCCAGGATGCGCCAGCTTTGCGGCCGCTCTTCGCCGCCGGGCAGGGTGATCCATTGGCCCAGGCTGACATGCTCGACCTCCAGCGGGCCGAACAGGTCCACCGCGAACGAGAAGGGATGCGCGCCAAGCTCCAGCAGCAGGTTCTGCGTCTGCCGCAGCATCCACAGCCCGTAAGGCCCCGAGCGCAGGGGCACCAAGGGCAGCGCCCAGTTGATCTGCGCGGCCGAGACCAGGCCCAGATCGCCCGCCTGCACCGCCTGCTTGAGCCGGCCGTAGCCGGGCAGGCCCAGAAAGTTGTGGCAGGCGCCCAGCTGGCGGCCGGCGGCCCGGGCCGCGGCCTCCATCTCGTCGATCTCGGCGACGGACAGCGCCACCGGCTTCTCGACCAGCACATGCAGGCCCGCGCCCAGGCATTTCACCGCCAGGTCGCGATGCAGGTTCGGCGGCGTCAGGATATGCACCACATCGCAGACCCCGGCGGCGATCATCTGGTCCAGGTCGGCAAAGGCGGCGACGCCATGGCTGGCGGCCAGCGCCTCGGCCGCGTCGATGGCGGGGTCGCAGATCGCGACCAGCCGCGCGCCCGGCGCGGCCTTGATCGCATCGGCATGCCACGAGGCGATGTAGCCGGCCCCGACAATGCCGACGCGCAGGTCCGAGGTCATGAAAAACTCCTATTTATACTCGATAATACGCATGGCGTCGCCCTTGCGGCGGCGCCGGTGGTAAGTCATCATTCCCAAAAGGTTAGGGATCTTGGCCAGCGTCAGCAGCGCGGCCTGCCCTGCCGCCATCGGCCGGCCCTTCAGCCCCTTGAGGGTCTTCCAGAAGGACAATGCGTAAAGCCCCAGCACCGCCAGCGAAAGCCAGAGGCTGGTAAACAGCCCCAGCAGGAAAAGCAGCGGCAGCGCCAGCCCATAGACCCAGACCCGCACCTGCTCGCGCCGGAAATGCGGCGGGTGCATGCGGCCCACCTGCGCGAAGCCGTGGCCGTTGCGGATGGTGCGCTGCCACCATTGGGAAAAGCGGGTCATGTCGGCATCGTGCCAGGTCATCTGCACCGGCAGGCGCTGCAGCTTCCAGCCGGCCTTGCCCAGGCGCAGGCAGAATTCGTCGTCCTCGGCCGCGATCACCGCCGGGTCGAAGCCGCCGATCTCGCGGAAAGCCGCGACGCGCACCATCATGTCGCCGCCGCAGGCCACGATCGGGCCGGCGGGCCGGTGCCAGTCCACCTCGCACATCTGGTTGTAGACCGTGGCCGTGGGGTGGATCTCGGAGCGCCAGCCGGTGACGAGGCCCAGCCCGGGGTCGTCCTGCATGGCGGCGATACCGGCCTCCAGCCAGCCGGGCTCGACCCGGCAGTCGCCGTCGACGAATTGCACCAGGTCCAGCGTGCCGCCGGCCAGCAGCGCGTCGAACCCGGCATTGCGGGCGCGGGCGGCGGTAAAGGGAACCGAGCTGTCCAGCTCGACCACGGTGACGCCCAGGCTGCGGGCGAAACCGACGCTGTCGTCGCGCGAGCCGCTGTCCACATAGACCACCCGCTCGCAAAGCGGCACCAGAGAGCGCAGGCAGGCTTTCAGCCGCTCGCCCTCGTTGCGGCCGATCGCCACGGCGCCGAGCGTGGGACGGGTCATGATTCCCCCAGGGTTGTTCCGGTCAGGGAAACCTATCCCTGCCGGGCCGCTTTCTGCAATGCGGCGCGGCCTGTCGTTATCGGCATGTCCGGGCGGGATCAGGGTGCCGGCAGGTCCTGCCGCAGGCTCTGGCGGGCCAGGGCCGAGATCAGGTCGGTCTGGGTGACGATGCCGACGATGCGCGGCCCGTCCAGCACCGGCACCGCGTCGCATTCGCCCGAGGCCAGCATCGGCAGCAGCGCCCCGATGGGGGTATCGGGCGCGACATGCGGCGGGTCGGTCTGCATGATCTCTCGCGCGCGGGTCGGCATGCCGCGCCTGGGGTTCAGCAGGTCCGACATGGCGACGGAAAACCGCCGGTCGTGGCGAAAGGCGTCGTCGCGGGCGCGGCGGATCAGGTGCAGCTGGAAGATCACGCCCAGGAACCGGTCGCCGTTCTCGACCACCGGAAGCGAGGTGAAGCCGTGCCTGCGGAAGATGTCGGCGACGCGCACCAGCCGGGTCTGCGGGCCGACGGTGACCAGGTCCCGCGACATCACGTCCGCTGCGGTCAGCGGTCCGGTGCGGTGGGTGGCGGCCTGCAATTCCGCGGCGCCGATCAGCCGGGCAAGGTCCTCGACGCCCAGGTTCAGCGACTGGCGATAGCGTTGTAGGATCTCGGTCAGCTCGTCCTTGGACAGGCCCAGCCGCTCCATCGCCGGATGGTCGGCGGTGCCATGCGGCCCCGGCTCGTCGAACTGGCGGAAGGGATAGCGCCGCCCGGTCAGCCGCGCATAGATCATCGCCAGGCCGACCAGGGCCAGCGTGCCGACCAGCACCGGCGCCAGCACGAAGTGGAAGCCGAGCTCGCGGATCGCCTCGGGGTTCAGCGCGGCGGTCATGGCGACCGCGCCGGCGGGCGGATGCACGGCGCGCAAAAGGATCATCGCGGTGATGGTGATGCCCACCGCCAGCGCGACGCAAAGCGCCGCGTTGGGCGTCATCATGCAGGCCAGCACCCCGACGGCCGCGGCGACGCCGTTGCCGACCACCGCCGACCAGGGTTGCGCCAGCGGGCTGTTCGGCACCGCGAAGACCAGCACCGAGGTCGCGCCGAAGGGCGCGATCATGTAAAGCCCCAGCCGCAGGTCGGTCGCCGGAGACAGCAGGAACAGGCCCGAGACGCCCAGCCCCACCAGCGCGCCGATCCCCGCCCGCAGGGCCTCGCGCGGCGAGCCGGGCGCGATCGCCGGGCCGAGGGCCTGCGTGATCTGGTGCAGCACGGCCCCGGCCGGTCTGGTCATCTGATCTGTCCTTCGCGCCTGCCCGGAAAACGGGCTTCCGATGTGCTTAATTGTCGCAGGAACGGGCAGGGCGCAAGTCCCCGGTAGGGCTGACCTGCGGCGCCGTCAGCCCAGCCGGGCAAAGGCCTCCAGCACGGCGCGCTCGGACTGGGTCAGGTAATCCTCCAGCATGCGGGCGGCGCCGGCCGGGTCGCCGGCCTCCAGCCTGCCCAGAATCTCGGCATTGCGCGAGATATAGGGGCGGTGCAGCAGCTCGGGGCTGTCCAGCAGGCCGAAGGCCAGCCGCAGCTCGGCAATGATCTGGGTGAAGAACTGGATCAGCCGCGGGCTGTCGGTCAGCGCCACGATGGCGGCGTGGAATTCCATATTGGCGCTGCCGACGCCGCGCCAGTCGGGGATCGCCTGCAGCGCCTCGGCCCGCGCGACGGCGGCGCGCATCCGGGCCACGGCGGCATGGCCGGGCCAGGCTTGGGCCAGGGCCGGCACCTCGATCAGCCGCCGCACCCGGTAGATGTCCAGGATCGAGGCCATCGAGGGCACGGCGACGAAGACGCCCCGGTTCGGCTCGTGCCGCAGGATGCCCTCGCGCGTGAGCAGGCGGAACACCTCGCGCAGCGTATTGCGCGAGATGTCCAGCTCGGCCGCCAGCCGGGCCTCGGACAGGCGTTGGCCGGGCACCAGCGCGCCGCCGGTGACCTGGTCGCGCAGCCGGGCGGCGATGCCTTCGGCGAGGCTCGCGGCGGGGCTGGGGGCGGTTTCGCGGGCTTCCGCCATCGCGGCAGGTTCCTTGGTCATGGGGGCGGATGTCGTCAGGGCGTCGGTGCGGTTTCGCGGATCGGCCGATCTTGGCCGAGAGGCCGGGGGCAAGGCAAGGCGGCCCGCGCCGATTCGTCCGGTTTTCGGCATCCTGAAGGGACGGTGGCCGCCACCCGAGCGGGCAGGACGGGCCGGAACTGCCGATGATCCGGGCAGATTATCCCTGCTTTGCAGGCATGTTGTTCAACAATTTAATCATACATGTCAAATTATCGTTGACGGATTGTCTTGTTGAATTCACAGTCGAGCTATTCCCAAGACGCACTCCACCCTTGCAGCAGGAGCAGACCGATGGCCGAATCCGTCACCTCCCCCTCTGCCGCCTCGGCTGCCGCGCGCGGCGGTTTCATGGCGGCGATCTTCCTGATGGCGACTTCGGCCATCGGGCCGGGCTTCATCACCCAGACCGCGACCTTCACGGCAAAGCTGGGCGCCGCCTTCGCCTTTGCCATCCTCGCCTCGATCGTGATCGACTTCGTGGTGCAGCTGAATATCTGGCGCATCACCGCGCTGACCCGGCGCAACGCCTCGGACACCGCGAACGCGGCGATTCCCGGCGCGGGCTATCTGCTGGCGGTGCTGGTGCTGGTCGGCGGGCTGGCCTTCAACATCGGCAACATCGCCGGGGCGGGGCTGGGCCTCAATGCCATGTTCGGGCTGGACCCCAAGATCGGCGGCGCGCTGTCGGCGGCGCTGGCCATCGGCATCTTCCTGTCGCGCCGGGCCGGGCTGCTGCTCGACCGTTCGCTGATCGGGCTGGGCCTGCTGATGATCGGCATGACGCTGGTCGTCGCCTTGGTCTCGAACCCGCCGGTCGGCGATGCGATGCGGCAGATGGTGCTGCCCGAGATCGTCGATTTCGCCACCATCACCACCATCGTCGGCGGCACGGTCGGCGGCTACATCACCTATTCCGGCGCGCACCGGCTGCTCGACAAGGGGCTGGTGGGCGAGCAGAACCTCGCCGCCGTCACCCGCGCCTCGCTGACCGGGATCGCGGTCACGGGCGTCATGCGCTTCATCCTGTTCCTGGCCATCCTGGGCGTCGTCGCCTCGGGCGTGACGCTGGACCTGTCCGGGCAGGCCGCGAACCCCGCCGCGCAGGCCTTCGCCGTGGTGCTGGGCGAATGGGGCATGCGCATCTTTGGCCTGATCTTCTGGGCCGCCGCCGTCACCTCGGTCATCGGCGCGGCCTACACCTCGGTCAGCTTCCTGGTCGCCTTCCGCACCATGGGCGACCGCGACCGCAACATCGCCACGGTGATCTTCATCGCCATCTCGCTGGCGGTCTATCTGTCGCTGGGCACCGCGCCGGCCGCCATCCTGGTCTTCGTCGGCGGCTTCAACGGGCTGATCCTGCCCATCGGCCTGACCATCTTTACCTATGTCGGCTTCGCGCGGGCCGACCTGATGGGCGGGCATGTCTATAACCGCCCGCTGCTGATCGCCAGCGCCGTGGTTTGTGCGCTGACCTGGTATATGGGCTTCAACTCCATCGGCCCGATCTTTGCCTTCCTGGCCGCCTGAGCCATGATCGCGGCAGGCCCCTCGCGGGCCCGCCGCCCCAACGTCCCGGAGGAACACATGACCCGCAACATCGACCTGAACAGCGACCTGGGCGAGGGCTATGGCGCCTGGAAGATGGGCGACGACGCCACCATGCTGGGCATCGTCAGCTCGGCCAACATCGCCTGCGGCTTTCATGCCGGCGACCCGCTGACCATCCTGGCCACCGTGCGCGAGGCGGCGGCGCGGGGCGTGGCGGTGGGCGCGCATGTCTCCTATCCCGACCGGGTGGGCTTCGGCCGCCGGCCGATGGACGTGACCCATGCCGAGCTGGTCGCGGATGTGATCTATCAGATCGGGGCGCTGCAAGGCATCTGCGCCAGCGCCGGCACCCGCGTCAGCTATGTCAAGCCGCATGGCGCGCTTTACAACACCATCGCCGTGGACCCGAAACAGGGCGCGGCGGTGATCGAGGGCATCAAGGCCGTCGATCCGGGGTTGGCCATGATGGGCCTGGCCGGGACGCAGATCCTGCGGCAAGCGGCCGAGGCCGGCTTGCCCACCATTGCCGAGGCCTTCGCCGACCGCGCCTATCGTCCCGACGGCCAGCTGGTCTCGCGCCGCGAGGCCGGCGCGGTGCTGCACGACCCCGAGGCCGTCGCCGCCCGCATGCTGCGGCTGGCGACCGAGGGCGAGATCGAGGCGGCGGACGGCTCGACCCTGCGCCTGCAGGCCGACAGCATCTGCGTGCATGGCGACAGCCCCGGCGCCGTCGCCATGGCCGCCCGCATCCGCGAGGTGCTGCTGGCGGGCGGCGTCTCCATCGCCCCGGCTGCGGGGGGCGCGGCATGACCCTGCTGCCCGATCCCGCCTCCGCCCGCGCCGCCCGGCTGGCCTGCCGCGAAGGCGCGCCCCGTCCCACGGCGGGCATGGCGCCGGGCTTCACCCAGTGCAACATGATCTCGCTGCCCAAGGACTGGGCCTGGGATTTCCTGCTTTACGCGCAGCGCAACCCCAAGCCCTGCCCGGTGCTGGACGTGACCGATCCCGGCAGTCCCCGCACCGCGCTTGCGCCGGATGCCGACCTGAGGACCGACATCCCGCTTTATCGCATCTGGCGCGACGGCGTGCTGGCCGAGGAGACCCCCGACGCCAGCGCGGCCTGGGCCGAGCATCCCGATCTGGTGACCTTCCTGATCGGCTGCTCGTTTACCTTCGAGACGCCCCTGCAACAGGCCGGGATCGAGATCCGCCACATCGCCGAAGGCTGCAACGTGCCGATGTTCCTGACCGACCGCGACTGCCGGCCGGCGGGGCGGCTGCATGGCAAGATGGTGGTCTCGATGCGGCCGATCCCGGCGGGGCGGGTGGCCGAGGCGGCGATGATCTCGGGCCGCACGCCGGCGGTTCACGGCGCCCCGGTGCATATCGGCGCGCCCGAGGCCCTGGGCATTGCCGACCTGTCGCGTCCCGATTTCGGCGACCCGGTGCCGATCCGGCCGGGCGAGGTGCCGGTGTTCTGGGCCTGCGGCGTGACCCCGCAGGCGGCGCTGATGGCGTCGAAACCGCCCTTCGCCATCACCCATGCGCCGGGCTACATGTTCATCACCGACGTGCCCGACACGCATTGGCAGGTGTGACCATGCGCTTCCTGCCCATCGGACCCCGGACCCTGCTGGCGGAACTGGACGACCTGGACCAGACGCTGGCGCTGTTCGACGCGCTCGTGGCCGATCCGGTGCCCGGCGTGGCCGAAATCGTCCCGGCCGCCCGCACGCTGATGATCCGCACCGCGCCGGGCACCGCCGCCGACGCGCGGTTGGCCGGCGCGGTCCTCGCCCGCCAGCCCGCCCCCGGCACGCCGCCCAATGCGCGCGCCAGCGAGACGGTCGAACTGCCCGTGACCTATGACGGCGAGGATCTGGCCGATGTCGCGGCCCATATGGGCGTGACCGCGGCCGAGGTGATCGCCGCCCATCAGGACACCACCTGGCAGGTGGCCTTCTGCGGCTTCGCGCCCGGTTTCGCCTATATGACCTGCGACGATGCCCGCTTCGACCTGCCGCGCCGCCCGGCGCCGCGCACCCGCATCCCGGCGGGTTCGGTGGCGCTGGCCGGGCGCTTCTGTGGCGTCTATCCGCAGGAGACCCCGGGTGGCTGGCAGCTGATCGGCCGCACCGAGGTGCCGATGTGGGACCTGTCCCGCGACCCGCCGGCGCTGCTGCGCCCCGGCGTGCGCTGCCGCTTTGTCGCGCGCAGGGCCGAGGTCCACGCCTCGGCCGCCGTCCCGCAATCGCAGCCCCAGCAGGGCCTGCGCGTGCTGTCCACCGCCTTTCCCATCGTCTTTCAGGACGAGGGGCGGCCGGGGCAGGGCGGGCAGGGTGTCTCGGCCTCGGGCGCGCTGGACATGGGCGCGGCGCGCCGGGCCAATCGCGCCGTCGGCAACCCTTCGGACGCGCCGGTGCTGGAGATCACGCTGGGCCCCGTCCGCCTGCAAGCCGACCAGCCGATGACTCTGGCCCTGACCGGTGCGGCGCAGGCCAGCATCGCCGGCCATGCCGTGCCACGCGGCGCGGCCTTCGCCGTCGATGCGGGCGACGAGATCGCCATCGACCCGCCCGGCGCGGGCATGCGCAGCTATCTCGCCCTGCGCGGCGGGTTCCGGGTCGCGCCGGTCCTGGGCTCGGCCGCCACCGATACGCTGGCCCATGTCGGGCCGGGGCCGATCACGGCGGGCGCGGTGCTTGCCCCTGCGAACCGTCCCGCCGTCGCTGCTGCCGCCGCGGAAGCCGAACCCGCCTTGCCGAAACCCGGCGATCTGGTCGAGCTGCCGGTGACGCTCGGCCCCCGCACCGACTGGTTCACGCCCGAGATGGTCCGGCATTTCCTGACACAGGAATGGCTGGTGACGCCGCAAAGCTCGCGCGTCGGCATCCGCCTGCAGGGCGATGCGGTGACGCGCGAGGATGCGACCGAGCTGCCCTCGGAAGGGACCGAGACCGGCGCCATCCAGATCCCGCATTCCGGCCAGCCGGTGCTGTTCCTGGCCGACCATCCGCTGACCGGCGGCTATCCGGTCATCGCCACCCTGCGCCCCGAGGCGCTGGACCTGGCCGGGCAGATCCCGCCCGGTGCCCGCATCCGCTTTACCGCCAGCGCCGATTTCGCCCCCATCACGCCAGAGAGGCCCGCATGACCATCTTTGCCACCGGCCCCACCCGCCCCATCCGCCGCCTGCTGATCGCCAACCGGGGCGAGATCGCCGTCCGCGTGATCCGCGCCTGCCGCGACGAGGGTATCGAAAGCGTCGCCGTCTATGCCGATGCCGACCGCGACGCGATCTTCGTGCGCATGGCCGACCAGGCGCGCGCTCTGGGGGGCGACAAGCCCGCCGAGACCTATCTGGATGCCGGCAAGATCATCGCCATCGCCCAGGCGGCGGGGGCCGACGCCATCCATCCGGGCTATGGCTTCCTGTCCGAGCGTGCCGAATTCGCGCAGGCGGTGCAGGATGCCGGGCTGATCTGGATCGGCCCCGATCCCAAGGTGATCGAGGCTCTGGGCGACAAGATCGAGGCCCGCCGCATCGCCGAGGCCGTCGGCGCGCCGCTGGTCGCCGGCACCCCCGGGCCGGTCGAAAGCGCCGCCGAGGCGCTGGCTTTCGCCAAGCAGCATGGCCTGCCCATCGCCATCAAGGCCGCTTTCGGCGGCGGCGGGCGCGGCATGAAGGTCGCCTGGCGGCTGGAGGAGGTCGAGGAGCTGTTCGAATCCGCCACCCGCGAGGCGCTGACCGCCTTCGGCCGTGGCGAATGCTTCATCGAGCAGTTCCTCGACCGTCCGCGCCATGTCGAGGCGCAGGTGCTGGCCGACAAGCACGGCACCGTCAAGGTGATCGGCACCCGCGACTGTTCCCTGCAGCGCCGCAACCAGAAACTGGTCGAGGAAGCGCCGGCGCCCTTCCTGACCGACGAGCAGCGCGCCCGCATCCACGACTCGGCCCGCGCCATCTGCGCCCATGCCGGCTATTCGGGGACGGGGACGGTGGAATACCTGCTCTCGGCCAATGGCACGATCTCGTTTCTGGAGGTGAACACCCGGCTGCAGGTCGAGCATCCGGTGACCGAGGAAACCACCGGCATCGACCTGGTGCGCGCCATGATCCGCGTGGCGCAAGGCGCAAGGCTGGCCGACGAGACGGTGCCCGAACCGCGCGGCCACGCCATCGAGTTCCGCATCAATGCGGAAGACCCGGCCCGGGGGTTCCTCCCCACTCCCGGGCCGGTCGAGGTCTTCGATGCGCCCTCGGGGCCGGGCATCCGCATGGATAGCGGCGTGGCGCAGGGCTCGGTGGTGCCGGGCAGCTTCGATTCGCTGATGGCCAAGCTGATCGTCACCGGCGCGACCCGGCAGGAGGCCCTGCAGCGCGCCGAACGGGCGCTGCGCGAGTTCCGCATCGAGGGCGTGGCCTCGGTGCTGCCCTTTGCCCGCGCCGTGCTGGCCCAGCCGGATTTCCGCGCCGAGGACGGGGATTTCCGCGTCCATACCCGCTGGATCGAGACCGATTTCGCCGAGGCGCTGGCCGAGGCGGTCGCCCCCCATGCCCGCGTCGCGCCGGCCGCGCCGGCGCCGCTGCTGCGCCTTGCCGTCGAGGTCGACGGCAAGCGGCACGTGCTGGGCCTGCCCGCGAACCTGCTTTCGGCGCTGCCCGCGGGCGGCGGCGGACCCGCCCCGCAACCCGCGTCCGAGGCGGATGAGGCGCTGCTGACCGCCCCGGTCCCCGGCACGCTGACGCTGTGGCAGGCCGAGGACGGGGCCGAGGTCGAACAGGGCCAGGTCGTCGCCGTCATCGAGGCGATGAAGATGGAGACCCGCATCGAGGCGCATCGCGCGGGCAAGCTGACCCGCATCGCCGCGCAGGGCGAGGTGCTGGGATTCGGCGCGGCCCTGGCGCGGATCGGCTGAGCCGCTTTGACATTCCCCGGCGGGCCGTGCCAATTCGGCCTGCCGGCGCGCGGGCGCCGGATGCCTGCCGGGAATGACGATGAGCTTGCCGAAACGCCGTATCCTGACCTTCGTTCTGGCCGCCCTGGGCGGCGCGGCCTTCCTGCTGCTGCATCTGCCGCTGCCCATGCTGCTGGGGCCGATGCTGGCCTGCCTGATCGCGGCGCTGGCCGGTGCGCCCCTGGCCGGGGCCGGCCAGTTCGGCATCTTCATGCGCACCATCCTGGGGGTGGCGGTCGGTGCCTCGATCACGCCCGGCGTGCTGGCGGAGCTGCCGGATGTGGCGGCATCGCTGCTGTTCGTGCCGGGCTTCATCGGCGTGATCGCGCTGGTCGGCTATCCGCTGTTCCGCCGCGCCTTCGGCTTCGACCATGCGACGGCCTGGTATGGCGCCATGCCCGGCGGCTTGCAGGACATGCTGGTCTTTGGCGAAGAGGCCGGGGGCGACATCCGCGCGCTGTCGCTGATCCATGCGACGCGGGTGCTGGTGATCGTCACCGTCGCGCCGCTGATCATGACCGGCTGGTGGGGCGTGGACCTGTCGCAGCCGCCCGGCGCGCCGATGCGCGCCACCGGCGCGGCCGAGATCGCGCTGATGCTCGCCGCCGGGCTGGTGGGCTGGAAGGGGGCCGAGCGGCTGGGCGTCTTCGGCGCCTCGATCCTGGGGCCGATGGTGCTGACGGCGGCGCTGTCGCTGTCGGGCCTGATCACCCATCGCCCGCCGGCCGAGATGATCCAGGCCGCGCAATTCTTCATCGGCATCGCCGTCGGGGTGAAATATGCCGGCATCACCCTGCGCGAGCTGCGGCTGCATGTCACGGCGGGGCTGGTCTATGCGCTGCTGCTGGCCGCGATCAGCCTGGTCTTCATCGAGGTGATCGTGCATCTGCGGCTGGCGCCGGGGCTCGACGCCTTTCTGGCCTTCCTGCCGGGCGGGCAGGCCGAGATGGTGGTGATCGCGCTGATCGCCGGGGCGGACCTGGCCTATGTGGTCAGCCATCACCTGCTGCGCATGGTCATCGTCATCGTGCTGGGGCCGGTGGTGGGCAAGGTCCTGGGCCGGCGCATCTAGGCCCCGTGCCGCAACCAGAGGAGGAGGAGACGCATGAGCCATCGCATCCTGAAAGCCGCCGACCATCGCCGCATGCCGTGGAAGAACGGCCGCGGCGAGACGGTCGAGATCGCGGTTTACCCTGAAGGCGCGGGTCTGGCCGATTTCGGCTGGCGCGTCAGCATGGCGGGCGTGACCGAGGACGGCGATTTCTCGCTCTTTCCGCAGATCGACCGCACGCTGGCGGTGCTGACCGGCGAGGGGATCGAGCTGCAGGTGCAGGGGCAGCCCACGCAGCGGCTGACCCCGGAAGCCGAGCCGCTGGCCTTTCCGGCGGATGTGCCGAGCTCGGCGCGGCTGCTGGCGGGGCCGATCACCGACCTGAACGTGATGACCCGGCGCGGCGCCTTCACGCATCGGCTGGTGCGGTCGACCGAGGCGGACGGGGGCGCGGCGGAATGGCGGCTGCTGCTGGCGACCGCGCCGGTGGTGCTGGATTTCGCAGGCGAAACCGTGGTGCTGGAGCCGCTCGATGCGCTGTTCTGCGAAGGCCCCGAGGCGGCGCTGCCCCTTGGCCCGGTCCCGGATGCCTGGCTGATCGAGATCGACCGCGCCTAGTCCCGGCGGTTGCCGAGCAGCAGGTCGCGGCCGGCGAACAGGCCGCCGACGCATTCCATCTGAAACCGCTCCATGTCGCGGCCGCGGATCTCGGCCATGACCTCCTCGACCTCGTCCGGGTCGTCGCCAAGCTGCAGCAGCGCCTCGCGGCCCATGGCGAAGGCGCTTTCCAGCGTCTCGCGCAGCTGATAGTCGGCGCCGGCCTCGACCAGTTCCCGCGCATGTTCGCGGTCGAAGGCGCGGGCGATGACCGGAACCAGCGGGAATTCGTGCTTGACCAGCGCGACGATGCGGGTGGTGGCCTGGCGGTCGCCGGGCACGGCGACGATCAGGCTGGCATTGCCGGCCCCGGCGGCGTGCAGGATGTCCAGCCGCGCGCCGTCGCCATACCAGACCTTGAAGCCGAATTCGTCGGCATCGCGGATGGTTTGCGGATCGCTTTCGATGATCGAGATGGAATGCCCGCGCGCGATCAGCGGCTGGCTGACGATCTGGCCCATGCGGCCGAAGCCGATCATCAGCACCCGCGCCTCCAGCCCCTCGGCCGCCTCGACCCCGTCGAGCGAGGGGGCGGGTTTCGGCGCCAGCCGGTCGTGCAGGATGATCATCAGCGGCGTCAGCACCATCGAGACGATGACGATGGCGGTCAGCACGGCATTGTCCTGGCCGCTGATGATGCCGAACTGCATGGCGCTGGAATACAGCACGAAGGCGAACTCGCCGCCCTGCGCCATCAGCACCGCGCGCTCCAGCGCCTCGGCGCGGCTGGCGCGCAGCACCCGGCCGACGGTATAGATCACCAGCATCTTCAGCAGCATATAGGCCGGCACGCAGATCGCGATCAGCGCCCAGTTGGCGGCGATGATCCGCAGGTCCAGCGCCATGCCGACGCCCAGGAAGAACAGGCCCAGCAGCAGGCCGCGAAAGGGTTCGACATCCGCCTCGAGCTGGTGGCGGAAGCTGGATTCCGACAGCAGCACCCCGGCCAGGAAGGCGCCCATCGCCATGGACAGCCCGCCCCATTGCATCAGCAGCGCCGCGCCCAGCACCACCAGAAGCGCGGCGGCGGCCATCACCTCGCGCCCGCCGAACCGGGCAAGCAGGCCGAACAGCGGGTTCAGCAGATAGCGCCCGGCCGCCACCAGCACGGCGATGCAGCCCAGCCCGACGGCGATGCCCAGAAGGCGCTGGGGCAGGGTCACTTCCTCGCCTCCCGGCGCGAGAAAGGCGACCAGCGCCAGCAGCGGCACGATGGCCAGGTCCTCGAACAGCAGGATGGCGATGATGCGGCGGCCCTTGGGCAGCGCCATCTCGCCCCGCTCGGCCAGCATCTGCATGACGATGGCGGTCGAGGTCAGCACGAATCCGGTCCCCGAGACGAAGCTGGCGGCGACCGGAAAGCCGAGCGCCAGCCCGACGCAGGTCAGCGCCGCGATGGCCAGCAGCACCTGGGCAAGGCCCAGCACGAAGATCTCGCCCCGCATCGCCCAAAGCCGCGAGGGCTGCATCTCCAGCCCGATCACGAACAGGAACAGCACCACGCCCAGCTCGGCGACATGGATGATCGCCTGCGGGTCGTGGAAAAAGCCCAGCCCGAAGGGCCCGATCGCCAGTCCCGCCGCCAGATAGCCCAGCACCGAGCCCAGCCCCATCCGGCGAAACAGCGGCACCGCCAGAACCGCCGCCGCCAGCAGCACGACCACGCTCAGCAGCGGCACCCCGCCGCCATGTGCCGCCGCCCCGGCGGCGGCCGTCACCTCTGTCGCCATCCGTCCCCCGTTCGCGCTGGTTTCCGGGGCAAAGCCTATACCCCGTCCCCGCGATCACAAAGCCCCCCGCTCAGCGCCAGCCGAGCGCGGGCGCGACGTGTTTCAGCACCGCCTCGATCACATGGGCGTTGTAATCGACGCCCAGCTGGTTCGGCACGGTCAAGAGCAGCGTGTCGGCCTCGGCGATGGCCTCGTCCTCGCGCAGCTCCTCGACCAGCCGGTCCGGCTCGCCGGTATAGCCGCGGCCGAAGATCGAGCGGGTCTCCTCGATGAAGCCGATCTGGTCGCCTTCCTTGCCGCCGCGGCCGAAATACATCCGGTCGCGGTCGTCCATCAGCGGAAAGATCGAGCGGCTGACCGAAACCCGCGGCGCGCGCTCGTGCCCCGCCGCCGCCCAGGCCTCGCGATAGGCGCGGATCTGCTCGGCCTGCTGGATGTGGAAGGGCTTGCCGTTCTCGTCCGTCTTGAGGGTCGAGCTTTGCAGATGCATGCCCAGCTGCGCCGCCCAGCGGGCGGTGGCGTTCGAGGCCGCGCCCCACCAGATGCGGTCGCGCAGGCCCGGCGAATGCGGCTCGATCCGCAGCAGGCCGGGCGGGTTCGGGAACATCGGCCGCGGGTTCGGCCGGGCGAAGCCGTGCCCCTCGATCACGTTCAGGAACACCTCGGCATGGCGGCGCGCCATGTCGGCGTCGCTTTCCCCCTCGGCCGGGGAATAGCCGAAATAGCGCCAGCCCTCGATCACCTGCTCGGGCGAGCCGCGCGAGATGCCAAGCTGCAGCCGCCCCTGCGCGATCAGGTCGGCCGCCCCGGCATCCTCGGCCATATACAGCGGGTTTTCATAGCGCATGTCGATGACCGCCGTGCCGATCTCGATGCGGCTGGTGCGCGCCCCCACCGCCGCCAGCAGCGGGAAGGGCGAGGCGAGCTGGCGGGCATAGTGATGGACGCGGAAATAGGCGCCGTCCGCGCCCAGTTCCTCGGCGGCGACGGCCAGCTCGATGGATTGCAGCAGCACGTCCTGGGCGCTGCGGGCCTGCGAGGCGGGCTCGTCCGACCAATGGCCGAAGGACAGGAAGCCGATCTTCTTCACGCCAGGTTTCATCAGGGGGCGACCTTTGGGGTTGTGGGTTCCCGGGATATGGGGTCGCGGCGGCCCGATCCCCAGCCCGCCTGCCAGGCCGGGCTGTGCAGTTCCGCGGCCAGATGGTCGATGAAGCGGCGCAGCTTGGCCGGCATGGGCTGGACTGGCGGCCAGACCGCGACGATGGGCAGCGGCCTGGTGCCGAAGCCGGTCAGCACCCGTTCCAGCCGCCCCTCGGCCAGCGCGGGCGCGACGATGAAGCCGGGCAGGATGGCCAGCCCCAGCCCCTCGATGGCCATGTCGCGGATCGCCTCGCCGTTGTTCATCGACAGCCGCCCCTGCACCAGGGGCGAAACGAAGCGGTCGCGGTCCTGGAACTGCCAGAGCTGGCTGTTCGGCAGGTGGCTGTAGCCGATCACCTCATGCTCGCGCAGGTCGGCCAGGGACTGCGGGCGGCCCCTGCGGTCCAGATAGGCGGGGCTGGCGCAGGCGACGCTTTCATCCTCGCACAGCTTGCGCTGCATCAGCGCCTTGTCGCGCATCTTGCCGATGCGGATGCCGATGTCGAAGCCCTCGCGCGCCAGGTCGCGGCTGCGGTCGTCGTAATCGACGCTGATCTCCAGCTCGGGGTTCTGGGCGGCGAAGCGGGCGATGATCGGCCCCAGATGCAGCACGCCGAAGCTCATCGGCGCGGCGATGGACAGGCTGCCGCGCAGCGGCGCCAGCCCGTCCATGTCCCAGGCGGTGCTTTCGGCAGCCGCGACCAGCTCGGCCAGCGCCGGGCGCAGCCGCTCGGCCAGGCGCAGCGCCGCCTCGGTGGGGGTGATGCGGCCGGCATTGCGGCGAAACAGCGCCGCGCCCAGCGTCGCCTCCAGGTCGGTGATGCGCTTGCTGACCACGGATTTCGACAGGTTCAGCCGCGCGGCGGCGGCGGTGACGGTGCCCAGCTCCATCACCGTCAGGAAGGTTTCCAGATCGTTCAGGTCGTAACGCATGGCCCGAGCTTACCCGGTCCCGCGCCGTTCGCAATCGGCGAACGCAAGGTTCGCGGCCGCTCCGGTGGCGGAAACGGCCGCGATGCCCGATATTGATGCCAAGAGAGAAAGGAGGCCCATCATGGAGCTGACCGGAATTCACCACCTGACGGCGATCACCGCCGATGCGCCCGGCAACAAGCGGTTCTATACCGACACGCTGGGGCTGCGGCTGGTCAAGAAGACCGTCAACCAGGACGACACCAGCGCCTATCACCTGTTCTATGCCGACGGGCTGGCCCGGCCCGGCACCGACCTGACCTTCTTCGACTGGCCGGCGGCGCCCGAGCGGCGCGGCACCCATTCGATCAGCCGCACCGGGCTGCGGGTCGCCGGCGACAGCCTCGACTACTGGGCCGGGCGGCTTGCGGATCGCGGCCTGACCCTGGGGCGGATCGCCGAGATCGACACCCGCGCCAGCCTCGATTTCGAGGACCCCGAGGGCCAGCGTTTCCGCCTGACCGCGGATGCGCCCGATGCCGAGCCCGCGCCCTGGGCGAAAAGCCCGGTGCCGGTGCAGCACCAGATCCACGGGCTGGGGCCGATCACCATCTCGGTGCCGGACCTGGCCCCGACCGAGTCGGTGCTGACCCGGGTGATGGGCATGCGCAAGGTCCGCGACTATGCCAGCCCCGACGGGCATGGCACGGTTCATGTCTACGAGATGGGCCGCGGCGGCCCCGCGGCCGAGCTGCATGTCGCGGTCCAGCCCGACCTGCCCACGGCGCGCCAAGGCGCGGGCGGGGTGCATCATGTCGCCTTCCGCGTGCCCGACAAGCCGGCCATTCACGAATGGGCCAAGCGGCTGACCGGGATGCGGGTGCCCAATTCGGGCGAGGTCGAGCGTTACTATTTCCGCTCGCTCTATTTCCGCGAGCCGGGCGGCAACCTGTTCGAGATCGCCAGCGACGAGCCCGGCTTCGCCGTAGACGAGCCGCTGGAGAGCCTGGGCGAGACGCTGTCCCTGCCGCCCTTCCTGGAAGGGCAGCGCGCGCAGATCGAGGCGCGGCTGAAGCCGCTGGACTGAGCCCTGCCGAACCGAAGGAAAGGCCGCCGGAGCGATCCGGCGGCCTTTTCCCTGCGCGCGGGAATCCGCCAGCAGCCGGCGGGCCTGTTGCCGCATCGGCGATTTCGCCCCATGCTCCCGACCGCGGCAGGACGGAAGGGAGCGACACGGCATGAGCCAGCCGGAAACGGAACAGCCCGCCTCGCAGCTGATCGATGCGCGGATCAAGGAACTGGGCGATTGGCGCGGCGAGACCCTGGCGCGGCTGCGCACCCTGATCCACGAGGCCGATCCCGAGGTGGTCGAGGAATGGAAATGGCGCGGCGTGCCGGTCTGGTCGCATGACGGCATCCTCTGCACCGGCGAGACCTACAGGCAGGTGGTCAAGATGACCTTCGCCAAGGGCGCGGCGCTGGAAGATCGATCCCGCGGGCCTGTTAAACGCCAGCCTGGAGGGCAATACCCGCCGCGCCATCGACCTGCGCGAGGGCGACCGGATCGATGCCGGGGCGCTGAAGGCGCTGATCCGCGCCGCCGTGGCGCTGAACACGGCCAGCAAGAAAAAGGGGCGGTCGAAGTGACCGCCCCCCTGCGCTGCGTGACCCGGATGCCTCAGGCGGTCCTGGCGCGCTGCGCCATGGTCGCTTCGGCCCACCAGCGCAATTCGTCCAGCATGGCGTTCAGCGCCGGCAGCAGGTTCGCCTCGACCTCGGCCATCTCGCCATTGGCGCCCAGCGGCGAGACCTTGAAGAAATCGCCGCCGCCCAGATGCACGGCATTGCGCAGCGGCACCATCTGCAATTCGACGGCGATGCCGCGCAGGTGCTCGATGGCGCGGGCGGCGCCGACGCCGCCATAGCCCATGGCCGCCGCCGGCTTGTGGTTCCACTCCTTGTAGGCCTGGTCCAGCGCGTTCTTCAGCGAACCGCTGACCGAATGGTTGTATTCCGAGGTCAGGAAGACATAGCCGTCGAACCCGGCCAGCTTCTGCTGCCATTTCACCGCCCGCGGGTCCTGCGACGGCACCCAGAGGTTCGAGGCGACCTCGTCGAACAGCGGCAGGTCGTAATCGCGCAGGTCCACCAGCTCGAAGCTCATGTCCTCGCGCTTTTGCGCGTTTTCCAGCAGCCAGGCGGCGGGCTTGTCGGCAAAGCGCGCGGCGCGGGTCGAGCCGATGATGATGGCGATATGCGGCTTCTTGCTCATGGGGTCAGGTCCTTCGTGATGGTCTTGCAGGCCGTCGCGGCCTCGGGATCGGATGTCGTGCCCTCAAACTGGCCCTCGCGGGGCTTTCGGGCAAGCCAACCGGAATCGGAAGCGGCGTTCGAAAATCGGAAACAAGTCCTCGGAAAGGAACGGGCGGGCCTCGCGACCCGCCTGTCCGCCTTCTCTGTTTCACAAATACCCATGCGGCAGCGCGGAGGGTCGCCGCGCTGCCGGTCCGGCCCTCAGCCGCGGCCCAGCCAGTCGGCGGCCAGCGTCAGGTCCTCGGGCTGAAGCTCGTGCCCCGCCTCGACGGCCCGCGCTTCCAGCGCCGCGCCGCCGTCCTGCAAGGCGCGCTCCAGCGCCGGGGCCATGCGGGCGAAGGGATCGCGGGCGCCGGTCAGCATCAGCACCCGGCTGCCGGCCAGGGCCTGCGGCTCCAGCGCCGGCGGCTCCTCCAGCACCTGCACGGCGCGCAGCAGAACCGCGCGGCCGATCAGGCCGGGATGCAGCTGCATGACCGCGCCCAGCAGGTTCGCGCCGTTGGAATAGCCCAGATAGGCCAGCGCCGCGGGGTCCAGCCCGTAGGCCCGCGCCGCCTCGTCGATGAAGCCGGCAAAGGCCCCGGCCTCGGCGCGGACATCGGTCTGGTCATAGGTCACCGCGTCATAGCGGCGGAACCAGCGATTGATGCCTTCCTCGGTCGAGCGGCCGCGGACGCCCAGCAGCGTGGCGCGGGGCGCGATCCGATGCGCCAGCGGCATCAGGTCGGATTCGTTGCCGCCGGTGCCGTGCAGCAGGACGATGGTGCTGCCGTCCGGGTTTTCCGGCCGGTGGAAACGGTGGATGAAATGCAGATCGCGCATCGGGCTCCTTTCCTCGCCCGGCAGGGCGAATTGCGGCAGGATCACGCGCAGGTCCTCGGCGCGGGCCGCGTCATGGGGCGGGACGAACAGCGTCTCGCCCAAGTGCTCGGCCGCCTCGTCCACGGTGAACCCGGGGGCGTCGGTGGCATATTCCAGCAACGTCCCCGCCGGCTCGCGTACATAGAGCGACAGGAAATATTTCCGGTCATGCACGCTGGTCGCGTCGGTATCCTGCAGCGCCAGCCGCATCCGGCGCACGGCATCGGCGTCCGGCGCCCGGAAGGCGACGTGATCCAGGATGCCGGTGCCGGGAATGCCCGGAAAGAAGCCGGTGGCGTCGCGGATGTCGACGACATCCGTGTCGGATTCCATGCGCTGCACCGCGCCCTCGGCCGCGCCGGGGCGATAGCCGAAGCGGGTCAGGAAATCGCGCGTTGCCGCGGGCTGCTCGGTCAGGATGGTGACGCCGCGCAGCCGCGTCGGCGCGATCGGATCGGGCAGGGGTGCCGCGGCCGGCAGCTCCGCCCCCACCAGCTTGACGATCACGCCGTCGGGATCCTTGAGGCGCAGCACCGTCTCGCCCCGCTCGCGCAGCGGTCCCTCGACCGGCACGCGCGCGGTCATGGCGCGGGTCAGCCAGTCGCCGATGCTTTGGGGCGGCACGGCCAGCGCGATCTCGGCAACCTGGCCATGGCCGACCCGGCCCGGCGCCCCGTCCTCCCACACCAGGAAGGTGACGAGCGAGCCGGGCGAGCCGAGCGCGTCGCCATAGAACAGGTGCAGTTGCTCGGCATCCTCGAAGCCGCCGGTGCGCTTGACCAGCCGCAGGCCCAGGAAGCCGGCGTAGAAATCGACATTGGCCTGCACCCGGCGGGTGATGCCGGTGACGTGATGGATGCCGGTGGGCATGGGTCTATCTCCTTATGCGCCCTCTTCGCGGGCAAGGACGGTCTGCACGGCCGGATCGGCCGCGATGCGGTCATGCAGGGCCTGCACATTGGCCCAGCCATCGGTCCCCTCGGGCAGCAGCTTCGCCGCCCAACGCAGCATCGGAAAGGCATAGGCGTCGATCACCGAGCGGCGGCCCAGGATCCAGTCGCGCCCCTCCAGATGCGCGTCCAGCAGCGCCAGCCGCTTGCGGACCAGCTTGCGCGCGGCCTCCTGCACCGCCTCGCGGTCGGCCTGCTCGCGGCTGGTGGTATAGCGCTGCGGCGTGAACAGCGGAAAGAAGGCCGGATGCAGGTCGCCGGTGAAGAAGCTCGACCAGCGGTCGAGTTCCGCCTGTGCCCGCAGGTCGTCGCCGCCGGCCAGATCGGCCTTGGGATGCTTGCGCGCCAGGTGGTGCAGGATCGCGCCCGCCTGGGTCAGGATCCAGCCGTCATCCTCGCGCAGCACCGGCACGGCGCCGGCCGGGTTCACCGCCAGCAGTTCGGCCGAGCCGAATTCGACCGCCACCGCCTGATAGGGCGCGCGGGTCCATTCCAGCACGATATGGGGCGCGAGCGAGCAGGCGCCGGCATGGTAGAACAGGGTGGGCATGAAATCCTCCGTCTTGCGATGCGTCCAAGATAGCGCCGCGCCGCGTTTCCCCAACCGGCAAAGCCGGGAACGCGGCGTTCTGCACTGTCGAACGCGCCGGGCGGAGGATCGGTTCAGGCGCTGTGCGCCCCCCGGGCAAGATCGGCGACGAAGGACAGGATCTCGGGCACCGGCCGGCCCTCGCCGATCAGCTTGACGATGGCCGAACCCACGACGCAGCCATCGGCCACGCCCGCGACCGCCTGCGCCGCCTCGGGGGTCGAGATGCCGAAGCCCACCACGACCGGCAGTTTCGCGCTGGCGCGGATGCGGGCCACCTCGGGCGCGACCTCGGCCGCGTTCGCCGCAGGACCGCCGGTGATGCCCGTGACCGAGACGTAATAGACGAAGCCCGAGGTGTTCTTCACCACCGCCGGCAGGCGGCGGTCGTCGGTGGTCGGCGTTGCCAGGCGGATGAAGTTCAGCCCGGCCTCGCGCGCCGGCAGGCACAGCTCGGCATCCTCCTCGGGCGGCAGGTCGACGACGATCAGCCCGTCTACCCCGGCCGCGGCGGCCTCGGACAGGAAGCGGTCGACACCGCCCGCGCGGGCATAGATCGGGTTGTAATAGCCCATCAGAACGATCGGCGTGGCGTTGTCGGTTTCGCGAAAGGCGCGCACCATGTCCAGCACCCGGCTGACGCTGCCGCCCGCCGCCAGCGCCCGCTGGCCCGCCGCCTGGATGGTGGCGCCGTCGGCCATCGGGTCGGTGAAGGGCATGCCCAGCTCGATGACGTCCACGCCCGCGCCGGGCAGGCCGCGCATGATCTGCAGCGAGGTGTCGAAATCCGGGTCGCAGCCCATCATGTAGGCGACGAAGGCCTTGCCGCCGGTTTCGGCCAGCCGCGCGAAAGTGTCGTCGATTCTGCTCATGCGCCCCGTTCCCTCTTGTTCCGCCCAGCCCTAGCCCGCGCCCGGGGCAAGATCAACGGCCCGCCACTGGACTCGGGCGACGCCGCCCCATAATAAGCGCGGAAATCCGGGAAAAGGGGTGCATCATGGGCTTTCGCATGGGGATCGTCGGCCTGCCGAACGTGGGCAAATCGACGCTGTTCAACGCGCTGACGAAAACCGCCGCCGCGCAGGCCGCGAACTTCCCCTTCTGCACCATCGAGCCGAACGTGGGCGAGGTCGCCGTGCCCGATCCGCGGCTGGACAAGCTGGCCGAGATCGCGGGCAGCAAGCAGATCATCCCGACCCGCATCACCTTCGTCGACATCGCCGGGCTGGTGAAGGGCGCGAGCAAGGGCGAGGGCCTGGGCAACCAGTTCCTGGCCAATATCCGCGAGGTCGATGCCATCGCCCATGTCCTGCGCTGCTTCGAGGATGGCGACGTCACCCATGTCGAGGGCCGCGTCGATCCCATCGCCGATGCCGAGACCATCGAGACCGAGCTGATGATCGCCGACCTGGAATCCGTCGAGCGGCGGCTGGCCAATATCCAGCGCAAGCTGAAGGGCGGCGACAAGGAGGCCGTGGCGCAGGAAAAGCTGCTCAGGGCCGCGCAGGCGGCGCTGGAATCCGGCAAGCCCGCCCGGACCGTGCAGGTCGCGGACGAGGACCGGAAAGCCTGGGACATGCTGCAGCTGCTGACCGCCAAGCCGGTTCTGTTCGTCTGCAATGTCGAGGAAGACAAGGCCGCCACCGGCAACAGCCAGTCCGAGCGCGTGGCGCAGATGGCGGCCGAGCAGGGCGCCGGCCATGTGGTGATCTCGGCCCGGATCGAGGAAGAGATCAGCCAGCTTCCCGCCGAGGAAGCGACGATGTTCCTTGAGGAAATGGGCCTGCACGAGGCGGGCCTCGACCGGCTGATCCGCGAGGGCTACAAGCTTCTGGGCCTGGAGACCTATTTCACCGTCGGGCCCAAGGAAGCGCGCGCCTGGACCATCCACAAGGGCACGCTGGCCCCGCAGGCGGCGGGCGTGATCCATGGCGATTTCGAGCGCGGCTTCATCCGCGCCGAAACCATCGCCTATGACGACTACGTCACCTACAGGGGCGAGGCCGGCGCGCGCGAGGCCGGCAAGTTCCGCGTCGAGGGCAAGTCCTACGAGGTCAAGGACGGCGACGTCCTGCATTTCCTCTTCAACGCCTGATTGCCCGGATTTCCAGAAGACGCCGCCTAGGACCGGTCCTGCAAGGACGGGTCCTGTCGCCGCGCGTCCCCCGGGCCGTTCAGTGCAGGCCGAACTTGCCCATCAGCCGCTTGCGCAGCTGCACGAATTCGGCCGAGTTGCGGTCGCGCGGCCTGGGCAGCTCTACCGGAATCGTCGTCGGGGCCGCGCCGTCGGTGGACAGCACCAGAACCCGGTCCGCCAGGAAGATCGCCTCTTCCAGATCGTGGGTGACCAGGATCGTGGTGACGTTCTCCTCGGCCCAGATGCGGGTCAGCTCTTCCTGCATGGTCAGCTTGGTCATCGCGTCCAGCGCGCCCAGCGGCTCGTCCAGCAGCAGGATCTCGGGGCGGATGGTCAGGGCGCGGGCGATGCCCACGCGCTGCGCCATGCCGCCGGAAAGCTGGCGCGGATAGGCGTTCTGGAAATCGGTCAGGCCGACCAGATGGATGTAATGCCGCGCCTGCTCGCGGGCCCGGGATGCGGGCAGGCCGCGAACGTCCAGCCCGAAGGCCACGTTGTCCAGCACCGTCAGCCAGGGCAGCAGCCGCGGCTCCTGATAGATCACGGCGCGTTCGGTGCCCACGCCCGAGACCGGGCGGCCGTCGATCAGCACCTCGCCCCGGTCCGGGGTCTCCAGCCCGGCCAGCAGCCGCAGCAGCGTGGTCTTGCCGCAGCCGCTGGGGCCGACGATCGCCAGCGCCTCGCCGCTGCGGATATGCAGCGAGAGGTCGCGCAGGACCGGCCGCATCGCGCCCTGCAGCGGAAAGGATTTCGACAGGTTGCGCACCGCAACCTCGCCGCGGATGCTGTCGGCCGCCCGGGTCATTTCGCCGCCACCGTGCTGCCCGGCGCGAAGAGCACCTTTTCGGCCGAGAGCTGGCCGGGTTGCAGCTTGCCCTCGCGTTCCAGCACCTCGATCCAGAACTCGACGTCTCGCGGCACGGCGCGGCCGCCCTCGCGCACGCCGAACCCGGCGAAGAAGGCGGCGACGGCGGGATTCTCGCCGCGCTCCTCCAGCGCCCTGGCGATCGCGGCGCGGGTTTCCTCGGGATGCTCGCGGGCATAGTCCAGCGCCCGGGCGGATTGCTCGACATAGGTGCGGGCGGCCTCGGGATGGGCCTCGACCCAGTCGCGCCGCAGCACGGTGAAGCCGCCGGCGATCTCGCCCAGCACGTCGGTGTCGTCGAAGATCGCCCGCAGCCCGCCGGCCTCGCGCGCCACGCCCTCGAAGGTGGTCTGCCAGTAGCCGAAGGCGGCCACGTCGACCTGCCCCGAGCGCAGCACCTGTTCCAGCTGCGGCCCCGGCACCGTCACCAGATTGGCGGCGTTCTGCGCCAGGCCCTTCTGATGCAGGGCCTCGCGCACGGTATAGTCCAGATGCGCGCCCAGCGTGTTCACGGCGACGGTCTTGCCGGGCAGGTCCTCGATGCCTTGGATCGGGCTGTCTTCGAGCACGTAGAAGATCGACTGGACCTGATCGTTGATGCCGTTCGTCGGATAGGCGGCGACGAAATCGTTGCCGCCGGCGATCGAGTTCAGCACCGCCGCGGTCGCCGCGCTGCCGATCTCGATCGAGCCGCCGGCCAGTGCCATCAGCGATTCCGGGCCGCCCGAGGCATAGCCGACGTTTTCCAGCGTGATGCCGGTGCCCTCGAAATAGCCCAGCTCCCAGGCCAGCTCATGGGCGTTCAGCCCGCCATGGCTGGCCATGAAGCGCATGGTGACCTCTTCGGCATGGGCGGCCGTGGACAGAAGCGCGGCAAGGGCAGAGCCCAGGGCGATGCGGGTAAGGGGATGGGTCATCGTTTCGTTTCCTTGGAATTGCGTCGCGAGAAGGGGGTCAGGCCTGGTCCAGCGACCAGCGGCACAGCCGCCGCTGCAGCCAGATCAGCACCGCATTGGCGGCCAGCCCCAGCCCGGCCATCAGGAAGATCGCCGCGAACATCAGCGGAATCTGGAAATTGTACTGGGCATTCATTACCTGAAAGCCGATGCCCTTGTTCGTGCCGATCATCTCGGCCGCGATCAGCAGCAGCAGGGCGGTGGTGGCCGACAGCCGCAGCCCGACGAAGATCGCCGGCACCGAGGCGGGCAGCACGACGCGGCGGAAGATCTGCAACTGGCTGGCGCCGTAGCTGCGCGCCATCTCGATCAGCTTGCGGTCCACCTCCTTCACGCCGCCGATGGTGGCCAGAAGGATCGGGAACAGCGTCGCCCAGAAGATGACAAAGACCTTCGAGGCCTCGCCCAGCCCCAGCAGCAGGATGAAGACCGGATAAAGCGCCAGCGCCGAGGTCTGGCGGAACAGCTGCAGGATCGGGTCCAGCGCGCGCTCGGCCGGGCGCAGCTGGCCCATCAGCAGGCCAAGCGGGATGCCCAGCCCCACGGCGCCGAAAAAGGCCAACCCGGCGCGCTGCAGGCTGATGGCGATGTCGTCGACCAGCGCCCCGCTGGCCAGCCCCTGCCAAAGCGCGGCCGCGATCCGGTCCAGCGGCGGAAACACCGCCGGGCTGATCCAGCCCAAGGTGCTGGAGAGCTGCCACAGCACCAGGAAAACCAGCACGAGGCCATAGCGGGACAGGAAGCCGGCCACCGGCGGCATGGGCAGGCCGCGGCGCGGGCTGCCGCTGCGGCGGCGGGGCAGGTCCAGGGTTTCCAGGCTCATGGTGCTACTCCGCGGCATTGGCGGCCGCGCGGATGGCGGCGTGCCGGTTGACGGGGAAGGGCAGGCCCAGGTTCTCGCGCAGGGTCCGGCCCTCGTATTCGGTGCGGAACAGGCCGCGGCGCTGCAGTTCGGGAATGACCAGGTCGACGAAATCGCTCAGCCCGGTGGGCAGCCAGGGCGGCAGGATGTTGAACCCGTCCGCGCCCTCGTTCTCGAACCATTCCTGCAGCGTGTCGGCGATCTGCACGGCGCTGCCGATGATGGTGAAATGCCCGCGCGCCGAGGCGATCCATTGGTAGAGCTGGCGGATGGTGAAGCCGTTCTCGTCGGCGATCTGCCGGATCAGCGCCTGGCGCGACTTCATGCCCTCGGTCGGGTCCAGCGGCGGCAGCGGGCCGTCGAGATCCGCCCCGGTCAGGTCCAGCGTGCCGCCGGTCAGCCCCCTGATCAGCGCGGTGCCGTCCTCTTCCAGGATCAGGCTGGTGAGACGCTCGTATTTCTCGCGCGCCTCGGCCTCGGTCCGGCCGACGAAGGGCGCGACGCCGGGCATGATGAGCACATGCCCGGGATTGCGGCCCTGCCCGCGGGCGCGGGCCTTGATGTCGCGATAGAATTCCTGCGCGGTGTCAAGGCGCTGATGGGCGGTGAAGATCACCTCGGCGGTGGCGGCGGCAAGGCCGCGCCCGTCCTCGGACTGGCCCGCCTGCACGATGACCGGATGGCCCTGCGGCGAGCGCGGGACGTTCAGCGGCCCCCTGATCTTGAAATGCTCGCCCTCGTGATCGGTGAAATGCACCTTGCCGGTGTCGAAGAACACGCCGGTTTCCTTGTCGCGGATGAAGGCGTCGTCCTCGAAGCTGTCCCACAGCTTGCGGACCACCTCGACATGCTCGGCCGCGCGGCGATAGCGCCAGGCATGGGGGTGCTGCCGGTCGAGGTTGAAGTTATGCGCCGCGCTTTCCGTGGCGGTGGTCACCACGTTCCAGCCGGCGCGCCCGCCCGAGATCAGGTCGAGCGAGGCGAACTTGCGGGCCAGGTTGTAGGGCTCCTCATAGGTGGTCGAGGCGGTGGCGATGAAGCCCAGGTTGCGGGTCAGCGGCGCCAGCGCCGAGAACAGCGTCACCGGCTCGAACCCGGCGACCTTGGCGTTGCCGCCCTCGATGCCGCCGCCGAAGGCGATGGCCAGGCCGTCGGCCAGGAAATAGGCGTCGAACAGGCCGCGCTCGGCCTCTTGCGCCAGCTTCACATGGAAGTCGAAGCTGGTCGCGCCCTCGGCCGGCTGGTCGGGGTGGCGCCAGGCGGCGATGTGCTGGCCGCCGCCGGGAAGAAAGGCGCCTAGGCGGATCTTGCGGGTCATCTCGTCATCACTCCTTGCTGCGGCCTTGGGCGCGGGGCTTGGTCAGGGCGGTGCTGGGCCGGCCGTCCGGTCCGACCGGAATGTCGCCCTGGATCGTCACCCGGCGCACGACGCGCGGCGCATCGCCGTAGTCGTTCACCGCGACATGCTGGGTGGCGCGGTTGTCCCAGATCACCACGTCGCCGGCCTGCCAGCGCCAGCGCACGGTGTTTTCCGGCGCGGTGACATAGGATTGCAGGATCTCCAGTATCTTCTGCGATTCCTCGCGCGAGAGCCCGGCGATGCGCTGCACGAAGCTGCCCAGCACCAGCACCTTTTCTCCGGTCTCGGGATGGATGCGGACCACGGGGTGCTCGGTCTCGTAGACCTCCGAGGCGAAGACCTCGGCATGGTGCCGCCTGTCGGCCTCCGAGGCCCGGGGGCGTTGCCCGGCATAGTCATAGGCGTTCGAATGCACGGCGCGCAGCCCGTCGGCCAGCACGCGCAGCGGCTCGGGCAGGTCGGAATAGGCGGTGGCGGTATTGGCCCAGATCGTGTCTCCGCCCACCGGCGGGATGACGACCCCGCGCAGCACCGACGCCTTGGGATAGGCCTCGACGAAGGTCACGTCGGTATGCCAGCGATCCGCGCGCCCGCCGCCGCGCCGGGAATCCAGCTCCAGCACCGAATCCGTGCCGGTCACCACCGCCTGGGTCGGATGCGGGACCAGCGCGCCCAGGCGCCGGGCAAAGGATTCTTGCGCCGCATTGTCCAGATGGGTCTGCCCGCGAAAGAACAGCACCTTGTGGCGCAGAAGCAGGGCCTCGATGGCGAGGACGGTTTCTTCCAGCAGGTCGCCGGCAAGGGCGACGCCGCGGATCTCGGCGCCGATGCGCGGGGTGACGGGATGCACCCGCTCGGCGGGGATGGCGAGGCTGAAGGTTTCGTGGCGTGTCATGGGAAATCCTTTCCAAAGCCATGCAGGGGCCGGTCCCGGTCCGGCCGGGCCTTCCTGTCAGGGCTCATGTCTGTCAGTGCGAGGAGGGCGGGCGGCTCAGCGGATGCGACACCGGCGCGGGCCGGCCGGCATGCCGGGCATGGCCGGCATCGCGGGGCGCGTGGCGGGGGCTGGCATTCGGATGGACATGTCCGTCTCCTTATCACGACTGCGTTGGTAGATATTTAGGCTGCTTTGCGGCTTTCGCCGATTCCAAACTTCTCCGGGAAAAGAGAAACGATTGCTCGCAGACCCCCGCTGCGCAGCATGAAATTTCCGCCGACCTTCCGGCAGGTCCGGCCGCCGCGCGGCAGGACCGGCCTGCCGGGAACAGGGGGCGGGGCTTCGTCTCACCCCCGTTCCGGGCCGAAAGAACCGGGCGGACAAGGCCCTGTCGCGGATTTTTGCGGCGCGGGCCGTCCGGGGTTTCCTGAAGCAGGCAGCGACCGGCGTCGCCGGCGCAGGCCGCCCGAATCGGGCCTTGGGCGATGAGCCCGGCTGACCGCGCTGCGCGACGCGTTGCGGCGCATGCTGGATCATTGCGCCAGCCATACCATCGCCGATTGCCGGGTGATCGAAGTTCTGGGCGACCACGCGCTTTGCGCCCAGGACCACGACATGCCGCAAGAGAGGGCATGGCCGGGGATTGAGCGCGGCGGCGCCTCCGGTCGCCTCTTCCCCCCGTCGCGCCGAAGCCCTAGATTGCCGCCATGCGCTGGACCTTGCCCAATCTCCTGACCGTTCTGCGACTTGCGGCCGCGCCGCTGGTGCCGCTGATGTTTTTCTTCCTCAGCCGGCCCTTCGCCGATTTCGCGGCGCTGGCGCTGTTCCTGATCGCTGCCGTGACCGACTGGTTCGACGGCTACCTCGCCCGGGCCTGGGGGCAGGAAAGCCGCTTCGGCGCCGCCATGGACCCGATCGCCGACAAGGCCATGGTCATCATCGCCGTGGTGGTCATCACCGGCTATTCCGGCATGAACCCCTGGCTGATCCTGCCCGCGACGGTGATCCTGTTCCGCGAGGTCTTCGTCTCGGGCCTGCGCGAATTCCTGGGCGACAAGGCCCGGCTGCTCAAGGTCACCAAGCTCGCCAAGTGGAAGACCACGGCGCAGATGGTGGCCATCGCCGTGCTTTTCCTGGGCACCGGCCTGAACTATTATGAGACCGGCCACCCGCCCCTGGTGGGCGAGACCAGCCTGCCCTGGTCCGACAGCTGGTCGGATCTGGCGACGCAGGCCGGGCTGGCGCTGATCTGGATCGCCGCGGTGCTGACCGCGATCACCGGCTGGGACTATTTCGCCAAGGCCCGGCCCTTCCTGAGGGATGACCATGGCGCTTGACGTGCTTTACTTCGCCTGGCTGCGCGAGCGCATCGGCCAGCCGCGCGAGCGGATCGAGACCGAGGCCGCGACCGTGCGCGAACTGGTCGCGCAGCTTGCCGCCATGGACGAATGGCACGCCGCGGCGCTGGCGGATCTGTCTGCGGTGCGCGTCGCCGTCGATCAGGAGCTGGCCGATCTGGACGCGCCGCTTTCCGGCGCGCGCGAGGTCGCCTTCTTTCCGCCGATGACCGGGGGCTGAGATGTCGGCCCGGGTCCAGAGCGCGCCTTTCGACCTTGGCGCCGAACTGGCGGGTTTCGGCGCGGGCTCCGGCGCGGTCGTCACCTTCACCGGCCTGGTGCGCGACGAAGGCGGCCGGCTGCAGGCGCTGGAGATCGAGCATTACCCCGGCATGACCGAAAAGGCGCTGGCCGCCTATGGCGAGCAGGCGGCGCGGCGCTTCGGGCTGGACGACTGGCGCATCCTGCATCGCCACGGGCGGCTGGCGGCGGGCGAACCGATCATGATGGTCGCCACCGCGGCCCGCCATCGCGAGGCGGCCTTCCAGGCGGCGGAATACCTGATGGACTGGCTGAAATCCCGCGCGCCGTTCTGGAAGCGCGAGATCGGCCCGGACGGCCCCGGCGCCTGGGTCGAGGCCCGCGCCGAGGACGAGGATGCATTGTCGCGGTGGCAAGGCTGACGTTGCAATCCGGGACTGCCGCAAGCATATAGACCGCAACCAGACCGGATGACAGCGCGGAGCCCTGAATGACTTACCTGGAGTTCGAGAAGCCCCTTGCCGATCTTGAGGGCAAGGCCGAGGAACTGCGGGCACTGGCCCGGAAGGGCGAAGGCGTCGATCTGGAGAAGGAGGCGGCGGCGCTGGACCGCAAGGCCGAGGAGATGCTGCGCGACCTCTACAAGCAGCTCGATCCCTGGCGCAAGACGCAGGTCGCCCGCCACCCGGAACGGCCGCATTGCCGCGACTATATCGAGCAGCTCTTCACCGAATACACGCCGCTTGCCGGCGACCGCGCCTTTGGCGAGGACCACGCGGTGATGGGCGGGCTGGCGCGCTTCAAGGACCAGCCCTGCGTGGTGATCGGCCATGAGAAGGGCAACGAGACCAAATCGCGGATCTTTCACAATTTCGGCATGGCCCGGCCCGAGGGCTATCGCAAGGCGATCCGGCTGATGGACATGGCCGACCGCTTCCGCCTGCCGGTGATCACCCTGGTCGACACGCCCGGCGCCTATCCCGGCAAGGGCGCCGAGGAACGCGGGCAAAGCGAGGCCATCGCGCGCGCGACCGAGAAATGCCTGCAGATCGGCGTGCCGCTGGTCTCGGTCATCATCGGCGAGGGCGGCTCGGGCGGCGCCGTGGCCTTCGCCACCGCGAACCGCATCGCCATGCTGGAACATTCGATCTATTCGGTGATCTCGCCCGAGGGCTGCGCCTCGATCCTGTGGAAGGATGCCGAGAAGATGCGCGAGGCGGCACATGCGCTGAAGCTGACGGCGCAGGACCTGAAGAAGCTGGAGGTGATCGACCGCATCATCTCCGAGCCGGTGGGCGGCGCGCAGCGCGCGCCGGCCGAGACCATCGCGGCGGTGGGCGAGGCGATCGCCGCCATGCTGGGCGAGCTGGCCGGCAGGAAGCCGGCCGAGCTGATCAAGGACCGGCGGCAGAAGTTCCTGAACATGGGCGCGAAGGCCCTGGGCTGAGCGCCCGGCCGCTCCCTCGCACGGGGATTCGGGAAACGGAAAAAACGAACGACACTGCCCGGCGCGGTTGCGCCAGGATCCGGGCCTTTGCGTCTTCTCTGTTGCCCAAATACCCCTGCGACGGTGCAAGCCGGCGCTGCCGCATGGGTATTTGTGCAGCGAAGAAGCGCCGGGAAGAAGCGCCGGGCGCGCCGCGGTTTGCGTGGCGGTTCTTTCCGTTTTCCGAATACCCAAGCGACGCTTCCCCTGGGCGCGGCCGCGGGAGTATTTGCGAAACGGTGAAGACGCGCGATCAGCCGCGGGCGGCCCGGATCGACTCCTCGAGGATGTCGAGCGCCTCGTCGAAGACGTCTTCCTGGATGGTCAGCGGCGCAAGAAAGCGGATCACGTTGCCATGGACGCCGCAGGTCAGCAGGATCAGCTTGCGGGCGAGCGCCTCTTCGCGGACGCGGTTGGCGAAATCCGGGCTGGGCCTGTCGGTGCCGGCGATGTTGAATTCCACGGCGTTCATGAAGCCGGGACCGCGGATGTCGACGATCTCGGGCACCCCGTCGGCGATGCCGGCCAGGCGCTGCTTCAGCCGCTGGCCGAGGCGGGTGGCGCGGTCGCACAGCCCTTCCTCCTCGATCACGTCCAGAACGGCATGGGCGGCGGCGACGGCCAGCGGGTTGCCGGCATAGGTGCCGCCAAGGCCCCCGGGGGCCGGGCTGTCCATCACCTCGGCCCGGCCGGTCACGGCGCTGATCGGCAGCCCGCCCCCCAGCCCCTTGGCCATGGTGGTCAGGTCGGCCGCCGCGCCGTGGTGTTCCATCGCGAACAGCTTGCCGGTGCGGGCGAAGCCGGTCTGCACCTCGTCGGCGATCAGCACGATCGAATACTGGTCGCAGATCTGCCGCAGGCGCTGGATGAAGCCCGCCGGCGCCTCGTAGAAGCCGCCCTCGCCCTGCACCGGCTCGATGATGATCGCGGCGACGCGCGAGGGGTCGATATCGGCCTTGAACAGCCGGTCGAGCGCCGCCAGCGCCTCCTCGGCCGTGACGCCGTGCAGCGGGTTCGGAAAGGGCAGGTGCCAGATATCGTTCATCATCGGCCCGAATCCGGCCTTGTAGGGCTGGACCTTGCCGGTCAGCGACATGCCCAGGAAGGTGCGGCCGTGGAAGCCGCCGGCGAAGGCCACCACCCCGGCGCGGCCGGTATGGTGGCGGGCGATCTTGACCGCGTTTTCGACCGCCTCGGCCCCGGTGGTGTAGAAGGCGGTCTTTTTCGGTCCCTCGCCGGGGACCAGCCGGTTCAGCCTTTCGGCCAGGGCCACGTAATTCTCATAGGGCACGACCTGGTGGCAGGTATGGGTGAAGCGGTCGAGCTGGGCCTTGACCGCCTCGATCACCCGAGGATGGCGGTGGCCGGTATTGACCACGGCGATGCCGGCGGCGAAGTCGATATAGCGGTTGCCGTCCTTGTCCCAGATTTCGGCATTCTCGGCGCGCTCGGCATAGATCTGGGTGGTCATCCCCACCCCGCGCGAGATGGCGGCGTTCTTGCGGTCGGTCAGGCTGGTCATCGGCCCCTCCTCGATGCGATTCGGGGCCGATGCTATACGCGGGCCAGCGATCCGAACAGGGCCGCTTGCGCGCGCCCATGCGATGCTTCAGGCTGTGGCCATGTTCCCGATCCGCGACCATAATCCTTCCGAGCGCACGCCCTATGTGACCAACGGGCTGATCTTCCTGAACCTGGTCATGTTCCTGGTCACCATGCCCTGGGCCGGCGGCCAGGTCGGGCTGTGGGACCGGCTGGCGCTGTATCCGGTCGCAATCATGCATGGCGAATGGCTCTGGGGCCTGGCCACGCATATGTTCCTGCATGCCGGGATCATGCATATCGCCGGCAACATGCTGTTCCTGTGGGTCTTTGGCGACAATCTCGAGGACCAGATGGGCCATGCCGGCTTCCTGGTCTTCTATCTGGTCTGCGGGCTGGCGGCGGCGGCGGGCCAGATCGCCACCGATCCGATGAGCGACATTCCCATGGTCGGCGCCTCGGGCGCCATCGCCGGGGTGATGGGCGGCTACCTGCTGATGTTCCCGCGCGCGCGCGTCGACGTGATCGCGATCATCATCGTCATCATCCGCCGCTTCACCATGCCGGCCTGGGTGCTGCTGCTGGCCTGGTTCGGCATCCAGCTCTTGTCGAGCGCCGGCATGGTCGACGACGGCGTGGCCTATGTCGCCCATGCCGCCGGGTTCCTTGCGGGGATGGTGCTGGCGGTGCCGGTCTTCCTGCGCCGGGGCGGGCCGGATTTCTGGCGCCGCACCCATGGCCGCCCGCCGCATGCGCCGACCTATGCGCCCTCGCGCATCCCGCCGGTCCGGCGCTAGAGCCGGCCGCGGCTCATGTGGCGCTTGCCCGCGAAACCGGGCGCGCGCGTGACTTCGAACCCCGCCGCCGCCAGCGCCCGGCGCACATGGCCCGCTGCTGTATAGGTGGCGAAGGTGCCGCCCGGCGCGGTGTGGCGGGCGACCTCGGCCATCAGCGCCTCGCCCCAGAGTTCGGGGTTCTTGGCGGGAGAAAACCCGTCCAGGAACCAGGCATCGGCAAGGCCGTCCCAGCCGGGCAGCGCCTCGCGGGCATCGGCCTCGATGATTTCGGCCTCGACCAGGCCCACGGAAAGGCGGCGTTGCGGCCATCCGTCGCGCAGCTGTTTCGCCAGCGGCGCCAGCTCGGGGAAGGCGGCATGGGCCCGGGCCAGTTCCCCGGCGGCCATCGGGAAGGCCTCGAAGCTGGTGAAACGGACCGGCACCGTGGCGACCTGCGCCAGCGCCAGCAGGTTCAGCCCGGTGCCGAAGCCCAGTTCCGCCACATGGAAGCCGGGCCGCAGCCGCGCCGGCAGGTCATTGCCGGCCAGAAAGACATGCCGCGTCTCGTCCAGCCCACCGTTCAGGCTGAAATAGGGATCGTCGAAACGGCGCGAGACCGGAATCGCCCCCTCGCGCCAGTCCAGGTCGGCGCTGCTCTGGTCGCGCTCATCCATCCGCGCTAACTCCTTTTTGCAGGCAGATGCGGCAAGGGGCGGCGGAATGGCAAGCGAAATCACGGTGGCGGGCGCGGGCGTCTTCGGCCTTTCCTGCGCATGGGAGCTGGCGCGGCGCGGCGCCCGCGTGCGGGTGTTCGAGGCCGAGCGGATCGGCGCCGGCGCCTCGGGCGGGCATGTTGGCGCGCTGGCCCCGCATGCGCCGGAAAACTGGAACGCCAAGAAGCAGGTGCAGCTGGAGGCGCTGGTCGCGGCGGCCGGTTGGTGGGCCGAGGTGGCGGCGGCGGGCGGCATCGACCCCGGCTATGCCCGCCATGGCCGCATCCAGCCGGTGCCCGAAGGGGCCGCGCCGCGCATGGCCGAGCGCATCGCGGCCGCCCGCGCGCATTGGCCCGACTGGGCCGGGATGGAACTGACCGACAAGCCGCAGGGGACGCTGGTGCCGGCCTCGCCCTCGGGCCTGTGGCTGGTGGACCGGCTGACGGCGCGGATCAGCCCGCGCCGGGCCGGCGCCGCGCTGGCCGCCGCCATCCGCGCCCGGGGGGGCGAGATCGCCGAGGGGCGGCCTGCCCCCGATGCCCCGGCGATCTGGGCCACCGGCGTCGCCGGGCTTGCGCCCTTCGGCGGCAGCGGCGTCAAGGGGCAGTCGGCGCTGCTGGCTTTCGCCGCCCCCGACGCGCCGCAGGTCTTTGCCGACGGGGTCCATATCGTGCCCCATGCCGACGGCACGGTGGCCATCGGCTCGACCTCGGAACGCGACGCCCTCGATACCGGCATAGACGCGCAGCTGGAGGCGCTGATCGACAAGGCGCGCGCGCTGTGCCCGGCGCTTGGCGATGCGCCGGTCGTGGATCGCTGGGCCGGCATCCGGCCGCGCGCCCGCTCTCGTGCGCCGCTGGTCGGACCATGGCCCGGACGGCCGGGCCATTACGTCGCGAATGGCGGCTTCAAGATCGGCCTGGCCATGGCGCCGGCCTGCGCGGTCCTGCTGGCGGACCTGATCCGCGACGGGCGCGACCGCATCCCCGAGGGCTTCAGGGTGCCCGAGCCTAAGGCCGGGGACTGACCCCGATCACCAGCGGATGCAGGTGGAACAGCGCCAGCCAGACCAGCACCGCCAAGGCCAGCCGCGGCCAGGTCCAGCGCAGCGCCACGCCGCGGCGCAAGCCCACCGCCAGCCCGAACAGCGCATAGGCCAGAAGCAGGCCGAACAGGATCACATGCGCCAGATCGCCATTCGCGACCAGATGCGCCGCGCCCCAGAGCGTGAAGCCTGCCATCAGCCCCGCCATGCCGCCCACCGCCGCCGCCAGCACCGCGACGGGCATGGCGATATTCACCAGCCAGCGCATCCAGCCCCATTGCGGCCACAGCTCGACATGGGGCGCCCCCCCCGCCGCCAGGATCAGCCAGTAAAGCAGCGCCAGCGACAGCAGGCTGTAGCCGATGACATAGCCCCGCCGCCCCAGCGCTGCGACCAGCGGCTCGCGGAACCGCGCCGGGATCACATGCGAGCCCAGGAAGGCCGCCAGCGCCAGGATGAATTCGCCCCATTCCATGCCGGCAGCCTAGCCCCGGCCCGGCGCGGCGGCAATCCGCGTTGACGCGGCGCCCCGCTGCGGCATGATGGCGCAAAGAGAGGATGCCATGACCCGCCTTCAGACCGCTTTCGACGCCATCGACAAGGCCAATTCCGCCGATCCGCACCTGGACCCCGAGGGCCGGCCCGAGGCGCTGCTCTACGGCCAGCGCATGACGGCCGAACAGCAGGCGCTCTATCCCGACGCCTCCGAGCCCCTGCGCATCGCCTGCCGCGGCCAGCATGTCGAGCGTTTCCTGCTGCCCCGCGACGCCTATCCGATGGACCGCGCCGGCTATCTGGCCTGGCGCACCGAACAGGGCCGCCGCCACGCCGCCCGCATCGCCGGCATCATGCGCGATGCCGGCTATGGCGACGAGGACATCGCGGCAGCCGGGAAGATGCTGACCAAGCAGGGCATCAAGCGCGACGGCGAGGTGCAGGCGCTGGAAGACGTGGCCTGCTTCACCTTCATCCGCTGGTATATGGGGCCCTTTGCCGAAGGCCGCGACCCGGACGAGCTGCAGCGCATCGTGGAAAAGACCGCGCGCAAGATGTCCGCCATGGCCCGCGCCCGGGCGCTGCAGGAATTCGCCATCCCCGAGCCCTTCGCCGCTGCCTTCCGTGCGTAACGTCCTTATCGTCGCCCATGGCCAGCCCGGCGACCCCGCCCCGCAGCAGCAGGCCATCGAGGCGCTGGCCGCCCGCATCCATGTCCCCGCTGCGCAGGTCAGGGGCGCGACGCTGGCCATGCCCGGCGCGCTGGACCGCGCCGATGACGAGACGCTGATCTATCCGCTGTTCATGGCATCGGGCTGGTTCACCCGCAGCGAATTGCCCCGCCGCCTGCGGCTGGCCGGCGCGCCGAATGCCCGCATCTTGCCGCCCTTCGGCAGCGATCCGCGCCTGCCCGCGCTCTGCCTCGCGCTGGTCGTCAAGGCGGCCGAGGCGCAAGGCTGGCGGCTGGCCGAAACCCATCTGCTGATCGCCGCCCATGGCTCGGGCCGTTCGCGCGCACCCTCCGAAGCGGCGCGCGAGATGGCCGCCGCCCTCGCCCCCCATGCCGCCGCGACAAGTTGCGGCTTCATCGAGGAAGCGCCCTTCATCGCCGAGGCCGCCCGCGACCTGCCCGCGCAGGCGATCTGCCTGCCGCTTTTCGCCACCCGGGCGGACCACGTCACCGACGACCTGCCCGCGGCGCTGGCCGATGCAGGCTTTCGCGGCCTCCTCCTGCCCCCGGTGGGCCTCGCGCCGGAGGTTCCGGCGATGATCGCCGAAAGCATTAAGGCCGCCCTGTCCGAGCGGCCCTGATCTTCTCTGTTTCTCAAATACCCTGCGACCGCGCCACCGGCACGGCGCAAAAGCCAGGGATCACATCGCCGCCAGCTGCGCCAGCGCCGCGCGGATTCGCGCCAGGTCGTCCTCCAGCGCGGCAAGCTTCTCGCGCGTCTCCTCGATCACCTCGGGCTCGGCATTCTCGACGAATTTCGGATTGCCCAGCCGCCCGCGCAGGCCCGAGGCGTCCTTCTCGGCCTTCCCCGCCGCCTTTTCCAGCCGTGCCGTTTCGGCCGTCACGTCGATCATCTCGCCGACCGGCAGCGCGAAGCTCGCCCCCAGTGCCGCGACCGAGATCATGCCCGGCCCCATGGCGCCCTCGGCAGGCGCGTTCACCCGCGCCAGCCGCTCGATCAGCGGCGCGTTGGCGGCCAGTGCCGCCCGCGCCGCATCGTCGGCCTCGGTCACGATCAGGTCGGGACGGGCGCCGGCCGGCACGCCGATCTGGGCGCGGGCCGAGCGGATGGCCTCGATGAGCTGGATCACCCAGTTCATCTGCCGGTCGGCCTCGGCGTCGATCAGCTCGGGCCCGTATTCCGGCCAGTCGCCATGCACCAGCATCCGCTGGCGATCCCCGGTCAGCGCCCAAAGCTCCTCGGTCACGAAGGGCATGATCGGGTGCAGCATCGTGTAGCACTGGTCCAGCACCCAGCCCATGGTGGCCCGGGTTTCCTCGCCATATTCGCCGTCGAACAGGGGCTTGGAGAACTCGACATACCAGTCGCAGACCTTGCCCCAGACGAAGGCGTAAAGCCCGGTCGCGGCGTCGTTGAAGCGGAACGTTTCCAGCGCCTCGTCGGTGGCCTGCCGGATGCGGGCGACCTCGCCGATGATCCAGCGGTTCACCACATGCCGCGGCTGGGGCCGCGCCACGCCGCCGCGCACGCCGTTCATCTCGGCAAAGCGGGTGGCGTTCCAGATCTTGGTGACGAAATTGCGGTTCGCCTCGACATGCTTCGGCCCCAGCTTGGGGTCGCGGCCCATGGCGGCCATGCTGGTCAGGGTAAAGCGCAGCGCGTCGGCGCCGTATTCGTCGATCAGGGTCAGCGGGTCGATGACGTTGCCTTTCGACTTCGACATCTTGGCGCCCTTTTCGTCGCGCACCAGCCCATGCACATAGACGGTGCGGAACGGCACCTGCCCGACCACGGCCAGCTGCATCATCATCATCCGGGCCACCCAGAAGAAGATGATGTCGAAGCCGGTCACCAGCACCGAGGTCGGGAAATACCTGCGCAGCTCGGCCGTATCCTCGGGCCAGCCCAGCGTGCCGATGGGCCAGAGCCCCGAGGAAAACCAGGTGTCCAGCACATCCGGGTCGCGCCAGACCGGATAGACCAGCTTCGTCGGGTCCTGGGTCAGGTTGTAATCGGCCAGCCCCTGGGCGAAGGCATCCACCGCCGCCTCGCGGTCGGCGACCTCGACCACCCGGGCCATTTCCAGCGGCACCGGCAGTTCGGCGATGGAATCGCGGAACTGTTCGGCCACCTCGGCAAAGCTCGGGGCGGCGTGGTGGATCTCGTCGCGATGCACCAGCCCTTCTTCCAGCAGGGCGAAGATCTCGACCTCGTCCAGCACGCCGTCATGGTCGTCCTCGACCTGGCCCTCCAGCCGCAGGTCGAGCCCGTACCAGACCGGGATCTGGTGGCCCCACCACAGCTGCCGGCTGATGGTCCAGGGCTCGATATTCTCCAGCCAGTGGAAATAGACCTTTTCATGCTGCTCGGGCAGGATGCGGGTCTGGCCCGAGCGCACCGCCTCCAGCGCCGGGCCGACGATCTTGGCGGTGTCCACGAACCACTGGTCGGTCAGCATCGGCTCGATCACCACGCCCGAGCGGTCGCCGAAGGGCTGCATGATCGGCTTGGCATCGACCAGCGGCCGGCGTTCCAGATGCTCGGCGCCGGTCTCCTTGTCGATGGACTTGTGCAGATAGGTGACGGCCAGCCCTTCCTCGGTGATCGCCTCGACCACCCGCGCCCGCGCCTCGTAGCGGTCGAGGCCGCGCAATTCCTCGGGCACCAGGTTCACGTTCGAGACGTCGCCCACATCCTCGCCCCGTGCCGCGCGGGTGGCGATCTCGGCGCTTTCCTCGTAGCTCAGCCCGTCGGCGCGCATCTGGCCCTTGCCGTCCATCAGCGCGTAAAGCGGGATGCCGTTGCGCATGGCGACGGCATAGTCGTTGAAGTCATGCGCGCCGGTGATCTTGACCGCACCCGAGCCGAAATCCGGGTCGGGATATTCGTCGGTGATGATCGGGATCAGGCGGCGGTGTTCCTTGGGTCCGACCGGGATCTCGCAAAGCTTGCCGACGATGGGGGCATAGCGGGCGTCGTCCGGATGGACCGCGACCGCGCCGTCGCCCAGCATGGTTTCGGGCCGGGTGGTGGCGATGCTGATATAGTCCCGCATCTCGCGCAGGGTGACGTTGCCGTCGGCGTCGCGCTCGACATATTCATAGGTCTCGCCGCCGGCCAGCGGATATTTGAAATGCCACATATGGCCGGGCACCTCACGGTTCTCGACCTCGAGGTCGGAAATCGCGGTCTCGAAATGCGGGTCCCAGTTGACCAGCCGTTTGCCGCGATAGATCAGGCCCTTCTCATACATGTCCACGAAGACCTTGATGACGGCATCGTGGAAATTGCCCTCTTCGCCCGCGGGGGCGCCGGGGGCGCCGGACATGGTGAAGGCATTCCTGGACCAGTCGCAGGAAGCGCCCAGGCGTTTCAGCTGCTCGACGATGGTATGGCCGGATTCCTGCTTCCAGGCCCAGACCTTCTGCAGGAAGGCTTCGCGCCCGATCTCGCGGCGGTTCGGTTCCTGCCGCTCGGCCATGCGGCGCTCGACCACCATCTGCGTGGCGATGCCGGCATGATCCTGCCCCGGCTGCCAGAGCGTGTCAAAGCCGCGCATCCGGTGCCAGCGCACCAGGATGTCCTGCAGCGTGTTGTTCAGCGCGTGGCCGATATGCAGGCTGCCGGTCACGTTCGGGGGCGGGATCACCACCGAGAAGCTTTCCGCCCCCGGTTTCGCATTGGCGCCCGCGGCGAAGGCATTGCTTGCCGCCCATTCCCGCGCGATCCGCGCCTCGGCGGTCCCGGCGTCGAAATTCTTGTCCATGGCCATGTCGCTTACCCCTCGAATCGAAAAGGGGATAGCGAAACCACGGCGAAAGGCCAAGAGGCGCTAGAGAAACCGCGCCGCGATCCCGTCCTTGAACGGGAACCAGCCATAGAAGGGCCGCGCGCCCTGGATCACCCGCTGGACCGAGGGCCGCGCCACCAGCCGCTCGAAATACCCGGTCAGGCGCGGATGATCCGCGAAGGGATGGATGGCGCCGGCATAGAACAGCGCCGGCATGGCGGCGCAATCCGCCAGGCCGAAGCCGCCCGCGATCCAGTCGCGCCCGTCCAGACGGCGGTCGAGCGCGGCATAGGCCAGGTCCAGCTTGCCGCGGGCAAAGGGCGCGACCCGTTCCTCGGCCCCTTCGGCCATGAAGATGCGGGCATCGACGATCTGCTGCATCATCTGCATCACCTGGAAATCCAGGAAGCGGTCCCATTGCCGCGCCGGCAGCGAGGCGTCGGGGTCGGGGTCCAGCAGGCGCTGCGGCCCGGGATGGTGCCGGTCCAGCCATTCGATCATCAGCGAGCTTTGCGACAGCACCAGATCGCCCTCGCGCAGCGCCGGCATCCGGCCCATCGGCTCGACCGAGAGCATCAGCGCCCGGTCGCCCTCGTCACCCAGGTCGATATGGCGAAACTCGAAATCCGTCCCCAGCTCGTAAAGCGCGATCAGCACCTTCTGCGTATAGGAGGACAGCGGGTGGCCATAGAGCGTCAGCATCACGCGGCCTGCGCGAAATGCGCGAGCTGCGCGGCATGGGCGCGCCGGAAGGCCGGGCGGGTGGTGATGCGGTTCATGTAGGCGGAAAGCTCCGGATGGGCGGCCAGCTCGCCCACGCTGTCCACCACGCGCAGCACATCGGCCAGCAGGAGGTCGGCGATGGTGAAGCGGCCGGCGGCGATGAAGTCCCGCCCTTCCAGCACCGGGACCAGCTGCCCCAGACGCTCGTGCAGGCGCGGCAGGGCCAGTTCCTCGGCCCGCGCGTCCTGATCGAAGATCCGCGCCAGCACCATGGCCATCACCGCCGGTTCAAGGCTGTTGAGCGCGGCGACCAGCCATTGCTGCGTTTCGGCCCGCGCGGCGGCCTCGCGCGGCATCAGCGCCTCGGAGCGTTCGCCGAGATAGAGCAGGATGGCGCCGCTTTCGAACAGCGACAGTTCGCCGTCCCGCAGGATCGGCACCTGCCCGAAGGGTTGGCGGGCGAAATGCTGCGGCGTCTTTTCGCGCACGCTGGTGGTCTCGATCTCGTAGGGCAGGCCGGCTTCCTCGCAGGCCCAGCGGATGCGCAGGTCGCGGACATAGCCGACGGCAAAGGGCGGCACCCAGTCATAGGTCGTGATCACGATTGTCATGGCTTACCCCTGCCGGGCGAACTCGGCGTCGATTTCGATGGTGATCGGATCGGTGAAGAATTCGTTCATGCCATGGGCCTGCGGGTCGATCTCGGTCCGGGCATGGATGCCGATCAGGTCGCGGATGATCGGATTGCCGGCTTCGTCGCCGGTATAGCCCTTGCCCGCGCCGATCAGCGTCACCTCGAATGTCGCGGGCTGGGTCTTGCCCAGCAGGGTCAGCTGGCCCGAAACCGTGCCCTTGGTCGGGCTTTCCGCCGTGAAGCTGTCAGCGGTGAAGCGCGCGGTGGGGTTCGCCGCGCTGTCCAGATAGTCCGGGCCGGTCAGGATCTCGGCAAAGCCCGCGACCGGGGTCATGACCGAGGCGATCTCGACCTCGGCTTCCAGCCGGCTTTGCGCCGGGTCGTCCGGGTTCCAGTCGAGCTGGCCCGAGACGGTGCCGAAGCGGAAGACGCTGACCGAAAAGCCCATATGCGGCACGCGGGCCTGCACCGCCGAATGCGCCGGGTCCAGGCGATAGGCCCCGGCGGCTGCGGCATGAAAGTCCTGCTGGCCGCGCGGGATGCTCTCTGGCGTCACCTCCTGGGCCGCAGCGGGTGCGGCCCAGAGGGCGAGCGCGATCAGGGATGCGCGGATCATGGCGTTTCGTCCTTGGGCCCGACCACGGCGAAATGCGCGCCCTGCGGGTCGCGCGCCACCGCGATGAAGGCCGGACCGGGCACCTCGACCGGGCCGTGCAGCACCTCGCCGCCGCCGTCGCGGATGCGGGCGATGGCGGCATCGACGCCGTTCACGCCGAAATAGGGCAGCCAGCAGGGCACCGGCGCATTGCCCAGGCCCATCATGCCGCCGATATCGGTGCCCTGCCAGGCGAACAGCTGGTAGGTGCCCATCTCGCCCATGTCCATGGCGGTGGACTTCGTCCAGCCGAACAGCTCGGCATAGAAGTCGAAGCCCGCGCCGGGATCGGTCGACATCAGCTCGATCCAGTTGCCGCGGCTTTCCTTGCCCTGGTTCCAGGCCCCGGATTCGACAGGGGGCTGGGGGTCCATCGGCGCCGGCTGCAGGATGCCGAAGGTGGCGCCCTGCGGGTCGGTGACGACGGCGAACCGCCCGGTGCCGGGAATGTCGGCCGGCTCGCGGAAGACCGAGCCGCCCAGCGTTTTGATCTTGGCCGCCGTGGCATCGGCATCGTCCACGTCGAAATAGATCATCCAGAAGGGCGGCACGTCGGCGCAGTCCTCGGGCATCTCCATCAGCCCGGCGATCATGTCGCCGCCATGGCTGGCCAGGTTATAGGTAAAACCCTCCATCCCGGAATCGGCGGTCGTCCAGCCGAGCACCTTCTCATAAAAGGTCCCGGCCGCGTCGAGCCCGCCCCTTGCGGTGGAGAGCTCGAACCAGCAGGGTTTGCCGTGATACATGGCCGCCCCCTTCAGGCTTTCTCGTCCACGATGGGCTCGAAGCCGCCCCACATCATCCGCATGCCGTCGAAGGGCATCTCGGGCGGCCCCTGCATCTCGGGGTCGGACATCATCTTCTCGAAGCCCGCATCCGCGGTCGCCTTGTCGGGCCATTCGATCCAGGAAAACACCACGGTCTCGTCGTCCTTGGCCTGGGTGGACATGTAGAAATCGTTGACCTTGCCGCGGGGCACGTCCACCCCCCATGCCTCGACCATGCGCAGCGCACCGTAACGCTTGAACATGGACCAGGCCCCCTGGGCCATGTCGATGTATTTCTGCTTGTTCGCCGTCGGAACCGGCAGCAGGAAACCGGAGTAGTAGGTCATGTCTCTTCCTCCTCATCGGGCGCGGCATGCGCCAATGAGTCGCAGGCTGACAGTTGCAGTATGAAAAAGCAACTGTTAATATCGAAATATGACTGACACTGGCAAGATCTCGCGACTGCGCTATGAAGAAGGGTGCCTTGGCGCCCATGCGCTGAATTTCATCGGCGACCGCTGGGCGCTTCTGGTGGTGCGCGAACTGATGTTCGCGCCCAAACGCTTCCAGATGATCCGCGCCGGGCTTCCCGGCGTCACGGCCAGCGTCCTGACCCAGCGCCTGACCCAGCTGGTGCAGGCGGGGGTGGTGACGCATGACGATGTGCTGGGGGTCTACGCGCTGACCGAGGCCGGCCGGGCGCTGCATCCGGTGCTGCGCGAGCTGTGCCGCTGGGCGCTGGTGATGCCGGGGCACGATCCGCGGAAATTCATCAGCCTTTCCGCGCTGATGATCTCGATCTCGGCCACGGTGGACAGCGCGGCCGCCGCCGGGTCACCGCTGCGCGCCGGCTTCGTTTCGGGCAAGGAGGGGTTCGAGGTCACGCTTTCCGCGGACGGGATGCCGCAGGTCCGGGCGGCGCGGGCGCCGGCGGCGGATTTCGTGCTGGAGGGTTCGGGCAATGCGCTGGCGGCGGCGGTCTATGGGCCGGGGCCGGTGGCGCTGGCCTCGGCCGGGCTGATCGCGCTGCGCGGCGACCGCAGCGCCGCGCAGCAGTTCACGGCGCTGTTCCGCCTGGCGACTCAGACGAGGTCCAGGAGCGAATCGCCCGAGGAGACCGAGCAGGCGCCGGGCGTTTCCTCGACCTGAAGCTCCTCCACCGTGCCGTCATTGACCAGCATGGCATAGCGTTTCGAGCGGCCGTTGACCCAGCCCGCGCCCTCGATGTTCATCCCCAGCGCCTTGGTGAAGCTGCCATCGGCATCGGCCAGCACCTCGATCCCGGCATCGGTCGCGCCGGTATCCGCGGCCCATTTCCCGGCGACGAAGGGATCGTTCACCGTGATGCAGACCACGCGCGACACGCCCTTGTCGCGGAACTTGTCGGCGTTCTTCACGAAGCTGGGCATATGGGCATTGGTGCAGGTCGGCGTATAGGCGCCCGGCACGGCAAAGATCGCCACGCGGCCCTTGGCCAGATCGGCGGCGGCCACTTCCTCGGGGCCGTTGGCGCCCGGTTTCAGCAGCTTGCCTTCGGGCAGCTTGTCGCCTTTCGAGATGGACATGCGCGGTTCCTCCGTCAATTGCATCGTTCCGGGGGCGACTATAGGCTCTGCGCCGCAGGCAAACCAGCGAGGGCGAAGAATGAACATCGTGATCCTTGGCGCGGGACAGGCGGCGGCCTCTCTGGCGGCGAAACTGCGCGCGCTGGGGCACGAGGGCGGCATCGCCGTCATCGGCGACGAGCCCGCGCCGCCCTATCAGCGCCCGCCGCTGTCCAAGGCCTATCTGCTGGGGCAGATGGGGCTGGACCGGCTGACGCTGCGCACCGCGGACTGGTGGGAGGAGCAGGGAATCGCCCTGCATCTGGGCGAGCGCGCGACGCGCATCGACCGCGACCGTCGCGCGGTGGTGACGGATCGCGGCGAGCATCCCTATGACCAGCTGGCCCTGACGCTGGGCGCCGCGCCGCGCCGCCTGCCCGCCGCGATGGGCGGCGACCTGCCCGGCGTGCATGTGGTGCGCAACCTGGCCGACATCGCGGGGCTGCGGCCGGCGCTGGTCGCCGGGCGCCGTCTGGTGGTGATCGGCGGCGGTTATATCGGGCTGGAGGCCGCCGCGGTGGCCCGCAAGCTGGGGCTGGAGGTGACGCTGGTCGAGGCGGCGCCGCGCATCCTGGGCCGCGTCGCCGCGCCCGAAACCGCGGAGATGATCCGCGCCCTGCACCGCGCCCATGGCGTCGAAATCGTCGAGGGCACCGGCATCGCCCGCATCACCGGCGACACGGCCGCGGACGGGGTCGAACTGGCCGACGGCCGCCGCCTGCCGGCCGATCTGGTGATCTGCGGCATCGGCATCGCGCCCGAGACGTCGCTGGCCGAGGCGGCGGGGCTGGCCATCGACAACGGCATCGCCACCGATGCGCTTGGCCGCAGCTCGGACCCGGCGATCTGGGCGGCGGGCGATTGCGCCAGCTTTCCGGCAGCGGGGGGAAGGCTGCGGCTGGAAAGCGTCGGCAATGCCATCGACATGGCCGAGGCGGTGGCGGCGAATATGCTGGGCGCGAACGTCGCCTATGTGCCGAAGCCGTGGTTCTGGTCGGACCAGTTCGACGCGAAATTGCAGATCGCCGGGCTGAACCTGGGTTACGACCGGGTGGTGACGCGGCCGGCGGCGAATGGCGGCTCGGTCTGGTATTTCCGCGACGGCCGGCTGATCGCCGTGGACGCGCTGAACGACGCCCGCGCCTATATGATCGGCAAGCGGCTGATCGAGGGCGGCCGCTCGCCCAGCCCCGGGGCCGTGGCCGAGGCGGTCGAGTTGAAGGCGCTGATGGCATGAGAATCGTGGGCGGCACCCTGCGCGGGCTGAAACTGGCCGAGATCGGCGCCGGCGATCCGGCGGCGCATCTGCGTCCGACCACCGACCGGGTGCGCGAGTCGATCTTCAACCTGCTCATCAACGGCACGCATGGCAATCCGATCCCCGGCGCGCGGGTGCTGGACCTGTTCGCCGGCACCGGCGCGCTGGGGCTGGAGGCGCTGTCGCGCGGCGCGGCCCGCGTGGCCTTCGTCGATGACGGCGTGGTGGCGCGCGGGCTGCTGCGCACGAATATCGAGAAGGCCCGCGCCATGGGGGTGACCGATGTCTGGCGCCGCGACGCGACAAGCCTGGGCGAGAATCGCGGCGCGCCCTATGGGCTGGTGTTCCTGGACCCGCCCTATGGCAAGGGGTTGGGCGAGCGCGCGCTGGAATCGGCGCTGGCCGGCGGCTGGATCGCCCCGGGCGGCATGGTGGTCTGGGAGGAATCGGCCCCGCCCGGCCCGGTCGCGGGGCTGGAACGGATCGACCAGCGCAAATACGGCGACACGTTTGTCACATTGTTGCGCGCGGGACACGATCAGGTGGCGCGATCCAGCTTCGTGGACAGGTGAATCAGGCTCTCGCTGGAGCGCACGCCGGTCAATCCGCCGATCTGATCCAGCACATCGTCCAGCTGGCTGGTCGATATGGCGGCCAGTTGCAGCAAAAGATCGACGCGGCCGCTGGTGGTATGGATGCGCTCGACCTCGGGCAGGCTGCGCAGCCGGGCCAGGATCGCGGCCTGGGCGCGGGGTTCGATGGTCAGCATGCAGGTGGCGCGGATGCGATGCTCGCGCGCGGAATCGCCCAGCCGCAGGGTGTAACCGGCAATGGCGCCCGAGGTTTCCAGCCGCTCCAGCCGCGCCTGCACGGTCGAGCGCGCCACCTTCAGCCGCCGCGCCAGAACCGCGACCGACATGCGCGCGTCCTGCGCCAGATGGGCCAGAATGCCGCGATCAAGTTCGTCCACCTGGCCACCCGTCGATTTGCCGAAACTTTCGTCATATTAACGAAGCTGCGGCCCATTTCCACCCTTTTCATTGCAGCAATCGGAACCCATAGGGCGCAGACTTGTTTCCACCCACACGCGCACAGGAAGGATATGCCGATGGGACTGACCGAGGGCCGCGGCCCCAAGACCGTCTGGAACAATCCCGCCGAGATCATCCGCAGGCTGAGCCCGGAAAATCCGGTGATGGTCTTTGCCCCCTCGGTCCTGCGCGCCACGGCGCAGCGGTTCCTGCAAGGCTTTCCCGGCCTCGTGACCTATGCGGTCAAGTCGAACCCGGACGAGGCGGTGATCCGCACGCTTTCCGCTGCCGGGATCAAGGGTTTCGACGTGGCCTCGCCCTATGAGATCGACCTGATCGGCCGGCTGGCCCCGGATGCGGCGCGCCATTACCACAACCCCGTGCGCTCGCAGGCCGAGATCGTCCATGCGGTCGAGGCAGGGATCAAGTCCTGGTCGGTGGACAGCCGCTCGGAGCTGGACAAGCTTTTCGCCCGCGTGCCGGCCGAGAATTGCGAGATCTCGCCGCGCTTCAAGCTGCCGGTGCTGGGCGCGGCCTATGACTTCGGCTCGAAATTCGGGGCCACGCCGGAACTGGCGGCGGAACTGCTGCGCGCGGTGGCGGATCGCGGCTACATCCCTTCGCTGACCTTCCACCCGGGCACGCAATGCACCGATCCGCATGCCTGGGAAAGCTATATCACCACCGCGGCCGAGATCTGCGCCATGGCGGGCGTCAAGGCGCGGCGGCTGAACGTCGGCGGCGGCTTCCCCTCGCATCGCGTGACCGGGGTCGAGCCCGACCTGGCCGCGATCTTCGCGCTGATCCGCCGCGTGACCGACGAGGCCTTCGGTCCCGAGGCGCCGCAGCTGGTCTGTGAGCCCGGCCGCGGGCTTTGCGCCGATGCCTTTTCGCTGATCACCCGCGTCAAGGCGGTGCGCGACGGCCAGAACGTGTTCCTGAACGACGGCGTCTATGGCGGGCTGTTCGAACTGCCCATCGTCGGCAATCTCGACCGGCTGCAGGTGCTGACCCCCGAGGGCACCCCGCGCGAGGACGAGCCGATGCCCCGCATCATCTTCGGCCCGACCTGCGATTCGGTGGACCGTCTGCCGGGCGAGCTGACTTTGCCCGCCAATATCCGGGAAGGCGACTATGTCGTCTTCCACGGCGCCGGCGCCTATTCGACCGTCACCAACACCCGCTTCAACGGCTTCGGGCTGATGGCACACCTGACCGTGAACGCGCTTGAATAGGCATTAATCGACGCTTCGCTTTTCCGTGCTAGCGTCGGCGCATGGAATCAACGCCTCCGCCGATATGCCAGATCGTCCTGATGGACGGCACCTTCGCCTCGCTGACCGAGGGGCGAAGGTCCTCCATCGCCCGCATCCATGCCATGCTGTCGGGCGAATACGGGGCGCTGCCGGCGCCGGTCCGGATGCATTACGCCCCCGGCCAGCAATGGGACGCCTGGCGCACCCTGCCCGAACTGACCATGGGTTCGGCGCTGGAGCGGCATATCTGCAACGCCTATGCCTGGCTCGCCCGCGAATGGCGGCCGGGCAATCCGCTGTTCTTCTTCGGCTATTCGCGGGGGGCCTTCGCGGTGCGGTCGCTGGCCGGGATGATCGGCCGGGTGGGGTTGCTGACCCATGCCCATGCGACGCGCCGCAACGTGCAGCTGGCCTGGCAGCTGTACCGCAACGGCGGCGACAGCCTGGTGCGAGGGCTGGATCCCGGGCTGTGCCATCCGACGGTGCCGATCCGGATGATCGGGGTTTTCGACACGGTGATGGCGCTGGGGATCCGGCTGCCGCTGTTGTGGATCCTGACCGAGCCGCGCTTTCGCTTTCACGACGCGCATCTGGGGGCCGAGGTCGAGCATGGCGTCCAGGCGCTGGCGCTGGACGAGACGCGGGCCGCCTTCCAGCCCCTGATCTGGGACAGCGCCTCGGCCCCCGGCCGGGTCGAGCAGATGTGGTTTCGCGGCTGCCACCCCGATGTGGGGGGCCAGCTTTCCGGGCTGGAATATGCCCGGCCGCTGGCCAATATCCCGCTGGTCTGGATGATGACGCGGGCCGAGGCATTCGGCCTGCCGCTGCCCGAAGGCTGGGGCCGGCATTTCCCCTGCGACGCCACCGCGCCCTCGGTCGGGTCCTGGCGCAGATGGGGCAAGGCGTTTCTGGCCCGCGCGCCGCGGCTTGCCGGCGCCGACCCCTCCGAGATGCTGCATCCTTCCGTGCCGCGGCCCTATACCGGCCCGGCGCTGCTGGCGGGGGCGCTGGCCGAGGCGGCACCGCCGCGTCCGCATCGCCGGCGGCGGCTGGTGCGGTTCGGATCGCCTGCTTCGCCGGTTCCTGGACCTCCGATGCCGGGGCTGGGCGGGGAATCGGCCGGGGCTTCGTTGCCGGTCGTGGTGCAGCCCGAAGGAATGGCTTCCGCAGGGCCGGCCGTTTCGCCCGCTCTGCGCCCCGAGCCTCCGGCGCAGGGCAGGGACGGACCCGAGCCGGCGGCGCCGGCCGACGGCATGGCGCAGACCGGCCGGAACGGCGATGGCTGATCCGTTGCCGGCACAAGGGACCACTGCGGGCCGGGAAACGCCTGCCGCTCCTGCCGGCCCGCGGCCCGACCCGGGGACGCTGGCCGGCCCTGGCCGATCGCGGCCTGTCAGGCCACGCGCGAGAATTCGCCCTTGGGCTCGATCCCCAGCGCGGCGCAGACCTTCAGAACCAGTTCGGGCTTGTTCAGCGTGTAGAAATGCAGCCTGTCCACGCCGCCCTCGACCAGCCGCTCGCACAGGCGGACGCAGATATCCAGCGCCAGCTGGGCCTCGCCCTCCTTGCCGGCGGCGGCGAAGGCCTCCTCGGCCCATTGCGGGACCGAGGTGCCGCAGCGTTCGGCAAAGCGGCGGGTGCCGGCCCAGCTCTGGATCGGCAGGATGCCGGGGATGATCGGCGCCTCGATCCCCGCCGCGACACAGGCGTCGCGAAAGCGGAAATAGGTCTCGGCGTCGAAGAAGAACTGCGTCATTGCCGAGCTCGCGCCGGCATCCACCTTGCGCTTGAGCCAGGCCACGTCGGCGGCGGTGTCGGGGCTTTCCGGATGCGGCTCGGGATAGGCGCCGCAGCGAATGGTCATGTCGCCGCGGGCCGCGATGGCCTCGATCAGCTCGACCGAATTGGCGAAACCGTCGGCATGGGGGGTGAACCGCTCTTGCCCCTGGGGCGCGTCGCCGCGCAGCGCCACGATCTCATGCACGCCGGCGGCCGCATATTCCTGGACGATCTGCAGCGTCTCCTCGCGCGTGGCGTCGACGCAGGTCAGATGCGCGGCCACGTTCAGCCCGTAATGGCTGGCCAGCGCCGTCACCGCCTCATGCGTCAGCTGCCGGGTGGTGCCGCCGGCGCCGTAGGTGACCGAAACGAAATCGGGACCCAGGGGGGCAAGCGCGCGCGCCGTTTCCCACAGTCGGAACGACTGGTCCAGGTTCCGGGGCGGAAAGAATTCGAAGCTGGTCGCGGGCACGGGCATGGCACTCATCCTTTTGTCGCAGGACTTGTGACATGCGCCGCGACGTGAGACAAATTCATAATCTTCAAGATCGTGATGAGCGCCAATCAAGATGCACCTCGAGCTTCGCCACCTGCGCAGCCTGCGCGCCATCCATGAGCAGGGCGGCCTGGCCCGCGCCGCCGAGGTGCTGAACCTGACGCAATCGGCGCTGTCCCATCAGATCAAGGCGCTGGAAGAGCAGGCGGGGGTCGAGCTTTTCCTGCGCAAGACCAAGCCCTTGCGGCTTTCGGCGGCGGGCATGCGGCTCTTGCGCACCGCCGAGCAGGTGCTGCCGCTGGTCGAGGCCGCCGAGGCCGAGTTCCGCGCCGTCGAGCTGGGCCGCGCCGGCCGGCTGCATATGGCGATGGAATGCCATCACTGTTTCGACTGGCTTCTGCCGGTGCTGGACCAGTTCCGCCGCGCCTGGCCCGAGGTCGATCTGGACATCCGCTCCAGCCTGGCGCTGAAGGCGCTGCCGGCGCTGGAGCGGGGCCAGGTCGATATGGTGATTTCCTCTGACCCCGAGGAGATTGCCGGCATCACCTTCCAGCCGCTTTTCGACTATGCCCCGACCATGGTGGTCGGCGCCGGCCATCCGCTGGTTGCCAAGGGCTATGCCGAGCCGGCGGATCTGGCGGGCGAGACGCTGATCACCTATCCGATGGACCGGGCGCGGCTGGACGTGTTCTCGCAATTCCTCGATCCCGCCGGGGTCGAGCCCGCCCATGTCCGGCAGGTCGAGCAGACGGCCATCGCCCTGATGCTGATCGCCTCGGGGCGCGGGGTGGCGGTGATGCCCGACTGGGTGCTGCGCGCCCAGGCCGGCAATCCCGAGCTGGCGCTGCTGCCGCTGGGCCGGCAGGGCATGCTGCGCCGGCTTTACGCCGCGCTGCGCACCGAGGATCTGCAGCAGCCCTATATGGCGCATGTGCTGCGCCTGGCCCGGACCGAGCCGGTCAGGATGATGCGGGCGTTGGCGCAGGGCTGAACGCGGCGGCGCAGGGGGCGGTCATCCTCGGGACCATCGTTACAACGGCACTCTTTGAGCCAGATCCCGAGGAGTCCTTCCCCCGGCAGGGCCTTGACCGGGCCATGCCGCAAGCGATTTTCTTCATCACGACGCGCGCCAGGATGCGTATCCGAAGCGGTTTCCGGGCCGGCCTGCCCGGGATGGCTGCCGCCATTCCTGCATGAAGAAGCAATGCGTGGCTAACTAAACCTTAACGTGCATTTGGTCAATATATCCAATGCGAAAATCTGTAACAAAAATCGTTGTAAATCCGCCCGCCCTCCGGGTTCCGGCAGCGGGCCTTCAGCTCGGCCCGCATGTTGCGGCGCGGGGCCGATCCGCCACAGCGGCGGGGCGGAAATGCTGCGCGGATTTGACAAACCCCCGCAATCGCCGGATGAATCCGATTCATCCGTTGCGATCAGGACCGTCATGGCCAGCCTTCCCGACGACCCCAAGCTCAGCGCCACCGTTTCGGACGGCGTGCTGCGGCTGTCGGGAGAGTTCAGCGTCTGGACGCTGGGCCAGCTGCCGCCCGAGGCCAGGACCGCGCCCCGGCTGGAGCTGTCGGGGTTGACCCGGCTGGACACCGCCGCCGCCTGGTATCTGACCGGGCGCGAGCGCGAGGGCGCGCGGCTGGACGGGCTGACCGAGGCGCAGGCCCGGCTGCTGGACACCGTGCGGCAGGCGCTGCCCCGCCGCGATGCCGAGGCCGGGGGGCCCGCGGGCTGGCGGCTGATGCTGGAACAGACCGGCCGCCGCGTGGCCGCCGCGCTGGTGTTCCTGCGCGAGATCGCCGAGTATCTGGGCCGCTTCCTGGCCGCCCTGGCGCGCGGCCTGCTGCATCCGCGCGATTTCCGCTTCACCTCGCTGGTGTATCATTGCCAGGAAACCGGGCTGCGCGCCGTGCCCATCGTGGCGCTGATGTCCTTTCTGATCGGCGTGGTGCTGGCCTTCCAGGGCGCGGCGCAGCTGCGCCAGTTCGGGGCCGAGGTCTTTGTCATCGACCTGATCGCCATCTCGATCCTGCGCGAGCTGGGCATCCTTCTGACCGCGATCATCGTCGCCGGACGCACCGCCTCGGCCCTGACCGCCTCGATCGGCTCGATGAAGATGAACGAGGAAATCGACGCCATGCGCACCCTGGGGCTGGACCCGGACATGGTGCTGATCCTGCCGCGGGTGCTGGCGCTTGTGATCACATTGCCGATCCTGGGGCTGGTCGCCAATCTTGCCGGGCTGGTCGGCGGCGCATTGATGTCCTGGATCGAGCTGGGCATCTCGCCCTCGATGTTCCGCTATCGGCTCTTGGCGGATACCAGCGTCGACCATGTCATCGTCGGCCTGTCCAAGGCGCCGGTCTTTGCGCTGATCATCGGCGTCATCGGCTGCCATGCCGGGATGAAGGTCGGCAAGGACGCCGAATCGCTGGGCGCCGAGACCTCGCGCGCCGTGGTCAACGCCATTTTCGCGGTGATCGTGGTCGATGCGCTGTTCTCGGTCTTCTTCGCCGAGGTGGGGCTGTGAGCGAAAACCTCATCGAGGTCAGGGGGTTGCGCACCCAGTTCGGCCGCCATGTCGTGCATGACGGGCTGGACCTCGACCTGCGGCGGGGCGAGATCCTGGGCGTGGTCGGCGGCTCGGGCACCGGGAAATCGGTGCTGCTGCGCACCATCGTCGGGCTGAACCGGCCGACTGCCGGGACGGTGCGGGTCTTCGGCCAGGACGTCGGCGCGCTGACCGGCCCGGCGCGCGAGGCGCTGGAGCGGCGCTGGGGTGTGATGTTCCAGGGGGGCGCGCTGTTTTCCTCGCTGACCGTGCGCGAGAATGTCGAGGTGCCGCTGCGCGCCGTGCCGGATCTTTCGCCCGAGGCGCGGCAGGGGCTGGCCGAGCTGAAGGTCTCGATGGCCGGGCTGCCGTGGAGCGCGAATGACAAATACCCCTCGGACCTGTCGGGCGGCATGAGAAAGCGCGCCGGTCTGGCGCGGGCGCTGGCGCTGGACCCCGAGATCGTGTTCCTGGACGAACCTACCGCCGGGCTCGATCCCATCGGCGCCGACGCCTTCGACCGGCTGATCGTCGAGCTGCGCGATGCGCTGGACCTGTCGGTGTTCCTGGTCACGCATGACCTGGATACGCTGCATGCCTGTTGCGACCGCATCGCGGTGCTGGCGGAAAATCGGGTGCTGGTGACCGGCACCATGGCCGAGATGCTTCAGGTCGATCACCCTTGGGTGCATGAATATTTCCACGGCCCGCGCGCCCGCGCCGCCATGACCACCGGCCGCGCCAAGGAGTAGCCCTATGGAGACCAAGGCCAATTACGTCCTGATCGGAGCCTTCACCATCGCCGGCTTCCTGGGGATGCTGCTGTTCCTGATGTGGTTCGCCAAGCTTCAGCTGAACCGGCAATTCGCCTATTACGACATCTATTTCCCGGAAGTGTCGGGGCTGGGCGTGTCTTCCGAGGTGCTGTTCGCCGGGCTTCCCGTCGGGCGGGTCGTGGATATGCAGCTGTCGCCCAGCATCAACGGCGCCGTGCGGGTGCGGGTCGAGCTGGCCGAGGACACGCCGGTGCGCACCGATTCCCGCGCCGCGATCGAGATCCAGGGCGTCACCGGCGTCTCGAACGTGGCGATCTCTGCCGGCCGGCCGGATTCGCCGCTGCTGCGCGATGCCGACCCGGATTCGATCCCGGTGATCGCCGCCAGCCGCTCGGCCCTGCAGACGCTGTCGGATCAGGGCCCCGAGATGCTGTCGCGGCTGAACACCGTGGCCGAGCAGCTGACCCAGCTTCTGGGCGACGAGAACCAGAGCCGGGTGCGCAACATCCTGGACAATGTCGAACGCTCCAGCGCCAATCTGGACAAGGCGCTGGCCGACGTGACCACGGCCACCGAATCCATCGCCTCGGCCGCTTCGGACATCTCGGGTTTCGGCGAGCGGCTGGACGGGCTCAGCGCCGCGGCCGAGGCGACGCTGGGCAATGCCGACACGGCGCTGGCCAAATTCAACGAAAGCGCCGCCAAGGTCGACACGGCGCTGGATTCCGGCACCGCGACGCTGGACGAGGTGCGCGCCTATGTCTCGGGCGACCTGAAGGCGCTGACGCAGCGGCTGGACCAGACCGCCGCCACGCTGGAATCCGACCTGACCCGGCTGGCCGGGCGCGCGGACCAGAGCCTCGACAATCTCGACGCCGCGCTCGCGGTCGGGCAGCGGACGCTGGCCTCGGCCGAGCGGGCCTTCGACGGCGCCGACCGGGTCATCAACAGCAATGTCGAGCCGGTGGTGGCCGACCTGCGCGTGACGCTGGGCAAGGCGAACGAGGCCATCGACCGCGTGGTCGCCGACCTGCCCGAGATCACCGATCGCCTGCGCAATGCCGCCGACAGCGCCGATACCGCCTTTGCCAGCCTGCGCGGCATGCTGGACAGCGCCCGCGCCCCGGTGCAGGCTTTCACCCGCGAGGGGCTGCCGCAATTCACCCGCATGGCCAGCGATCTGCGCGGGCTGGTGGGCAATGTGAACGAGCTGGTCTCGGCGCTGAGGCGCAACCCGTCGCAAGTCCTCTCGGGCCCGCGCGTGCCCGAGTTCCGCCGCTGAGGGAGTCCATGATGCGCATCACCGCCGCCCTGCTTGCCCTGACCCTGACCCTGCCGGGTTGCGCCGCGCTGCGGGTGCTGGAGGGCGAGCCCGACCGCGACGTCTTCGAGCTGCGCCCGCCCTCGGACGTGCCGCGGAGCTGCGGCCGCGGCCGGCTGGCCGAGCTGGTGATCGAGCCGCCCAAGGCGCGCGGCACGCTGGACACCGACCGCATCATGATCCGGCCGAACGAGTTGCAGACGCAATACCTGCCCGATGCGCGCTGGGGCGACACGGTGCCGGTGACGCTGCAGACGCTGCTGGTGCGCGGCTTCGGGGTCTATGACGCCTTCACCCATGTCGGCCGCGCGCCGCTGGGCACGGCGGGCGATTACGCGCTGATCAGCGAGATCAACGACTTCAACGCCGAGGTGGCGGGCAAGGGCGCGATCATCAAGCTGACGGTCGATGCCCAGATGGTGCGCGAGATGGACGCCCGCGTGGTGGCGCGCGGGCATTTCGCCGCCACGGCCCAGGCGCCGACCACCCGGACCGCGGATCTGGTCCCGGCCTTCGACGCGGCCGGCCAGCAGCTTGTCGCGCAGATGACCGATTGGGGGCTGCGCGCGGTGGGCGTGAACCCGGCGCGCTGCCGCTAGGGCCGCCGCGCCTCGGAGGGACGGCCGCGGCGGAACAGGCTGGCGCGGTCGTAAAGCTCTTCCAGCCGCTTCATGCGCGGCTCGGTCTCGGGCCAGGTATGTTCCAGAACCGCGGCCAGCAGCGTCTCGACCAGCAAGAGGGCCGCCAACGTGCTGTCCCAGGGCGAGGGCACCTCGACCTGCGCCGAGAAGCGGAAGCGGGCATGGGCCGAAACCGGGCTGACCCAGGGATCGGTGATCAGCACGATCTCGGCGCCCTGCTCGGCGGCCAGTTCCGCCAGCTGCAGGATGGCGCCTTCATAGCGGCGGATGTCGAAGACGATCAGCACGTCGCCCGGCCGCAGCTCCAGCAGCGCCGGCGGCCAGGCGCTGGAGAGGACGGGCAGCGCCGTGACGCCCGGGCGCACGATGCCCAGCTGCGTGACCAGATAATCCGCCAGCGCATGGGTGATGCGGCCGCCGATGACCAGCACGCGCCGCGCCGGATCGGCCAGAAGCGCGGCGCAGGCGTCGAATTCGGCATGGTCGATCCGCCCCAGCGTCACCGACAGGTTGGTCAGCACCGCATCGGCAAAGCGGTTCAGGATATGGGTCCGCGGCACGCCCTGGGTCCAGCGCGCTTGTTTCGACAGCGGCGATTCCAGCCGCGCCTCGACCTCGGCGCGCAGCTGGGTCTGGAAGTCGGGATAGCCGCGAAAGCCCAGCTTCTGCACCAGCCGCAGCACCGTGGGGGTCGAGACCCCGGCCTCTTTCGCCAGTTGCGGCATCGACCCCAGGCCCGCCACCGGGTAGTGCCGGGTCAGGTGGCCGGCCAGCAGCCGCTCGGAAGGGGTCAGGGCCTCGAACCGCTGCGCCAGGCGGTCCTCGATCATCTCTGGCGCGGCCGATTGCTGCGGCATCTGCCCGTCCCCCCTCCCGCATTGTTTCTGCGAAGTGGTAACCATTGCGGCAGGCTGCGTCCATGGCGGAATATTATTGACAGAATCCAGCACCTTGCCGCAGCCTGTGATCACAGGGCGCGCAGGGACCGCCCGTCCTGCCGGAGTAGGCCATGCCCGCGAACCTGACTTTCGAGGCCCTGGAAACCGCCGTGCTGTCCGGCGAGATCGACACTGTGATCGTGGCGCTGGCGGACATGCAGGGCCGGCTGATGGGCAAGCGCTTCCACGCCGCGCATTTTCTGGAGAATCCGGGCGAAACGCATTGCTGCAACTATCTGCTGGCCACCGATCTGGAGATGGCGACGGTGCAGGGCTATCGCGCCACGGGCTGGGCCGCGGGCTATGGCGATTACGCCCTGAAGCCCGACCTTTCGACCCTGCGGCGCCTGCCCTGGGCACCGGGAACCGCGCTGTGCATGGCCGATCCCTGCGACCATGATGGCCACCAGCCGGTGCCGCATGCGCCGCGCAACATCCTGCGCCGCCAGATCGCGCGCGCCGCCGCCCTGGGTTTCCAGCCGATGATGGCGACCGAGCTGGAGTTCTTTCTGTTCGAGGGCGATTACCGGCAGCTGCACGATGCCGGCTATCGCGGCCTGGTGCCCACGGCGCGGCACAATATCGACTATGCCCTGACCGGCACCGCCGCCGACGAGCCGGTGATGCGGGCCTTGCGCAACGGGCTTCACGGCGCCGGCATCCCGGTCGAGAATTCCAAGGGCGAGGCCGAGGCGGGCCAGCACGAGATCAATGTCCGCTATTCCGACGCGCTGGACACCGCCGACATGCATGTGCTGGTCAAGGCCGCCACCAAGGAAATCGCGCAGGCGCATGGGCGGTCCGCGACCTTCATGGCGAAATACGCCCATGGCCGCGCCGGCTCCTCCAGCCATGTGCACCAGTCGCTGTTCCGCGACGGGCTCAACGCCTTCCACGATCCGGGGGCCGAGCATGGCATGTCGGCGCTGATGCGGCACTATCTGGCCGGCCAGCTTGCCCATGCCGGGGCGCTGACCTATTTCCTGGCGCCCTATGTCAACAGCTACAAGCGGTTCGTGACCGGGCTGTTCGCTCCGACCAGGGCAGTCTGGGCGCTGGACAACCGCACCGCCGGTTTTCGCGTCTGCGGCGCGGGCAGCGGCGCCATCCGCATCGAATGCCGCATTGGCGGGGCGGACCTGAACCCCTATCTGGCCTGCGCGGCGCTGCTGGCGGCCGGGCTGGACGGGGTCGAGCGCCAGCTGGAGCTGGGCCCCGCCTTTGCCGGCGACGCCTATGCGGCGCGGGACCTGCCCGGGGTCCCCCGCACGCTGGGCGATGCGGCAAGGGCGCTGGACGCGTCGGCCATGCTGCGCGCGGCCTTCGGCGATGCGGTGATCGAGCATTACCTGCACGCCGCCGCGTGGGAGCTTGAGGAACAGAATCGCGTCGTCACCGATTGGGAGCTCGCCCGCGGCTTCGAACGCGCCTGACAGCCCAGAGAGGAGCAGATGACCCAGACCATCCGGCTGATTTCCCCCGTGGACGGCGCGGTCTTTGCCGAAAGGCCGCTGCTCTCTGGCGAAGAGGCCCGCGCCGCCGTGACCCGCGCCCGGGCCGCGCAGCCCGCATGGGCCCGCCGTCCGCTGGCCGAGCGCATCGCCCGGGTCCGGGCCGGGATCGAGGCGCTGAACGCGATGCAGGACCGGATCGTGGCCGAGCTTGCCGGGCAGATCGGCCGCCCGGTGCGCTATGGCGGCGAGCTGTCGGGCGTGAACGAGCGCGCGGATTACATGGCCCGGATCGCGTCCGAGGCGCTGGCCCCGACCGAGATCGAGGACAGCGACCGCTTCCGCCGCGAGATCCGGCGCGATCCGCTGGGCGTGGTGCTGGTCGTCGCGCCCTGGAACTATCCCTATCTCACCGCGATCAACACCATCGTCCCGGCGCTGATCGCCGGCAATGCGGTGGTGCTGAAACATGCCAGCCAGACCCTGCTGGCCGGCGAGCGGCTGGCCGAGGCCATGGCGTGGGGCGGCGTGCCCGCCGACGTGTTCCAGAACCTGGTGCTGGACCACCCCACCACCGAGGCGCTGATCGCCGAGCGCCGTTTCGGCTTCGTCAACTTCACCGGCTCCGTCCGGGGCGGGCGGGCCATCGAGCGCGCCGCCGCCGGCACCTTCACCGCCATCGGGCTGGAGCTGGGCGGCAAGGACCCCGGCTATGTCCGCGCCGATGCCGATCTGGATGCGGCGGTCGAGGGGCTGATGGACGGCGCCATGTTCAACTCGGGGCAATGCTGCTGCGGGATCGAGCGGATCTATGTCCATGCCTCGCTGTTCGACGCCTTCGTCAGGCGGGCGGTGGACTGGGTGCTGCGGCAAAGGCTGGGCGATCCCTACGAGCCCGGCACCACGCTGGGCCCGATGGCGCAGCGCCGTTTCGCCGATGCGGTGCGCGGCCAGATCGCCGAGGCGGTGGCGCAGGGCGCGCGGCCGCTGATCGACCCGGCCGCCTTTCCGCAGGACGACGGCGGCGCCTATCTGGCGCCGCAGCTTCTGGTCGGCGTGACCCATGACATGCGGGTGATGCGCGAGGAAAGCTTCGGCCCCGTCGTCGGCATCATGCCCGTTCGCGACGACGACGAGGCGGTGGCGCTGATGAACGATTGCGACTACGGGCTGACCGCCTCGATCTGGACCGCCGATGCCGATGCCGCCATGGCCATCGGCGCGCGGCTGGAAACCGGCACGGTGTTCATGAACCGCTGCGACTATCTGGACCCGGCTTTGTGCTGGACCGGCTGCAAGGATACCGGCCGCGGCGCGGCGCTGTCCGGGCTGGGCTATCTGGCCGTGACCCGACCGAAATCCTATCATCTGCGAAAGGTGCAGAAATGACGCTTCGCGGGAACTGGTCCTATCCGACCACCATCAAATTCGGCGCGGGCCGCGTCACCGAACTGGCCGAGCATTGCAGGGCCGCGGGCATCGCGCGTCCCCTGCTTGTGACCGACAAGGCGCTGGCCGGCCTGCCGATCACCGCGCGGGCCCTGGATATCCTCAAGGCCGGCGGGCTGGGCCGCGCGGTCTTTTCCGAGGTCGATCCGAACCCGCACGAAGGCAATATGGAGGCCGGCATCGCCGCCTACAAAGCCGGCGGGCATGACGGGGTGATCGGCTTTGGCGGCGGCTCGGCGCTGGATTTGGGCAAGATGATCGCGCTGATGGCGGACCAGACCGTATCGGTTTGGGATCTGGAAGACATCGGCGACTCGTGGACCCGCGCGGATGCCGACAGGATCGCGCCCATCATTGCCGTGCCGACCACGGCCGGCACGGGCTCCGAGGTCGGGCGCGCCGGGGTGCTGACCGATGCCCGGACCCATCGCAAGAAGATCATCTTCCATCCCAAGCTGATGCCCACGGTCACGATCTGCGATCCCGAACTTACCGTGGGCATGCCGAGGTCCATCACCGCCGGCACCGGCATGGACGCCTTTGCCCATTGCCTCGAAGCCTTCTGCTCGCCCCATTACCATCCGATGAGCCAGGGCATCGCGCTGGAGGGGCTGCGGCTGGTCAACGAATACCTGCCGCGCGCCTATGCCGTGCCGGACGATCTGGACGCCCGCGCGCAGGTGATGAGCGCCGCCGCCATGGGTGCCGTCGCCTTCCAGAAGGGGCTGGGGGCGATCCACAGCCTCAGCCATCCGGTCGGTGCGGTCTATGGCACCCATCACGGCACCACCAATGCCGTGGTCATGCCCATGGTGCTGGACTTCAACCGACCGGCCATCGAGGACCGGCTGGCCCGCGCCGCCGCCTATCTTGGCATCGGGGGCGGCTTCGACGGGTTCCGCGCCCGGGTGATCGAACTGCGCGCCCTGCTGGGCATTCCCGAGACCCTGACCGCCTTGGGCGTCGGGCGCGACCGGCTGGACGAGCTGACGGCCATGGCGCTGGAGGACCCGTCCTGCGCCGGCAACCCGGTCGCGATGACGCGCCAGAACACCCACGCGCTGTTCGAGTCCTGCCTGTGACCGCGGCGGGTCAGATGATGCCGTGCTGCTTCAGCAGCGCCTGCTCGTCCCCCGCCACCCAGCCAAAGACCCTGGGCGTGCCGTCGAGGACCTGCACGAGGTAATGCACCTCGAACCCGATCGCGATTTCGGGCGCGTCGCCCCGGTCATAGGTCGCGGTCCAGCCGACATGCGCAAGGCAATGCAGCGCGTCCATCGGCGACAGCCGGATCTCGCGGATCGTTATGTTCCTGGTGCCGATGGCGCGGTAATGCGCATAACCCTGGGCCATGGCCTGCCGGAAGGCGTCGTCGTTGCGCCCCGCATTCACCCCGGCCGGAGAGGCGGCGATGAATTCCGGGGCGTAGAGCGCGGCGACCTCCTCCATATCCGCCTCGCCGGCCAGCGCCTGCGCGAACAGTTGCTCGTAGCGGGCGAAGAATGCGCGAATGATGTCCTCCATGCCTCCCTCCTGTCAGCCCTTGTGGAAATGGTCGACGATCTTCTGCGCCATGGATTCGCTGATGCCCTCGACCGCGACCAGATCGGCGAGCCCGGCGCGGCTGACCGCCTTGGCGCTGCCGAAATGCTGCAGCAGCGCGCGCTTGCGGGCGGCGCCGATGCCGGGGATCTCGTCCAGCGGATTGGCCATCACGGCCTTGGCCCGCTTGGCGCGATGGGTGCCGATGGCCCAGCGATGCGCCTCGTCCCGCAGGCGCTGGACGAAATACAGCACCGGGTCGTTCATCCGCAGGGCGAAGGGCCGCTGGCCGTAGCGGTGGAACTCTTCCTTGCCGTGGTCGCGGTCCTCGCCCTTGGCGACGCCGACCATGGGGATGTCCTCGACCCCCATCTCGGCCATGATCTCGTGCACGGCCGAGACCTGCCCGGCGCCGCCGTCGATCAGCAGAAGGTCGGGCCAGGTGTCGGTCTGGCGGTCCGGGTCCTCTTTCAGCAGGCGCGAGAAGCGGCGGGTCAGCACTTCCTTCATCATGCCGAAATCGTCGCCCGGCGTGATCTCGGTGCCCTTGATGTTGAACTTGCGATACTGGCTCTTGATCCAGCCCTCGGGGCCGGCCACGACCATGCCGCCGACGGCATTGGTGCCCTGGATATGGCTGTTGTCATAGACCTCGATGCGCTGCGGCACGGCGGGCAGGTCCAGGGCCTCGGCCAGCCCCTCCAGCAGACGCTGCTGCGCCGCGCTTTCCGACATGCGGCGCGCCAGGCTTTCGCGGGCGTTGCGCAGGGCGTTTTCGACCAGCTCGGCCTTTTCGCCGCGCCGGGGCACGCCCAGCGTGACCTTGCGCCCGGCCTTTTCCGACAGCGCCTCGGTCATCAGGTCGGGATCCTCGATGCCATGCGACAGCAGGATCAGCCGCGGCGGCACCTTGCCGTCGTAGAACTGCGCCAGGAAGGCCTGCATCACCTCGTCGGCCGATTCAACGCCGTTGAGCTTGGGATAGAAATCGCGGTTGCCCCAGCTCTGGTTGCCGCGGATGAAGAAGACCTGCACGCAGGCCTGCCCGCCCTCCATGTGCAGCGCGATCACGTCAGCCTCGGGCACGCCGCGCGGGTTGATCGCCTGCACCGATTGCACGGCGGTCAGCGCCTTGATGCGGTCGCGAAGGGCGGCGGCGCGTTCGTATTCCATCGCCTCGGCCGCCTCGGCCATCTCGCGCGCCAGGTCGGCCTGGATACGGGTGGTCTTGCCCTGCAGGAACAGCTCGGCATCGGCGACCAGGCTGTTGTATTCCTCCAGCCCGATGCGGCCGACGCAGGGCGCGCTGCATCGCTTGATCTGGTAAAGCAGGCAGGGCCGCGTCCGGCTGGAGAAGGTCGCGTCCGTGCAGCTGCGCAGCAGGAACACCCGCTGCAGCTGGTTCAGCGTCCGGTTCACCGCCCCGGCGCTGGCGAAGGGGCCGTAATAATCGCCCTTTTCCGCCTTGGCGCCGCGATGCTTCTTGATCTGCGCAAAGGGATGCGACTTGGCGACCAGGATGTTCGGAAAGCTCTTGTCGTCGCGCAAGAGCACGTTGTAGCGCGGCTTGAGCTGCTTGATCAGGTTCTGCTCCAGCAGCAGCGCCTCGGTCTCGGTGCGCGTGGTCAGGAACATCATCGAGCAGGTCTCGCGGATCATCCGCGCGATGCGCGCCGAATGCCCGCTGCCGCGCGCATAGTTCGAGACCCGCGCCCGCAGGTTCCGCGCCTTGCCGACGTAAAGCACCGCCCCTTGCGCATCCAGCATCCGATAGACCCCCGGCGAGCCGTCGAGCGTCTTCAGATAGTCCTGGATCAGCGCATGGCCCGTCTTGGCGGGCCGCTTTTCTGGGGTGGAGTCGGTCATGCTGCTAACGAAATGATTCTCGGGCTCGGCTGCAAGTTCGGACGCGAAAGTTCAAGCTGAATCCTGTCCACGGAATCTGTGGATAACTCTGTGAATCAGCTTGGGAGTATCACGCGTTCAATTAGCGTTTCTTGGGGTTTCATTGCTTTGCACAAATTCTAGGCAGTATTGCAAGGTGTTGATTGCAGGAGATATTTTTTCTCTCTTGCGCAATCCCCTGAATTTCTTGCCAGAATCGTGAAGATTGCGTGAACGCCTTGCGCAAGGTGGACAACTTGGCGGGGACCGGCGGTTTTTTGCTCTATTCGACGCCCAGCACGTCGGGGGTGCGCCAGGCCAGATGCTGGCCTCCGTCCACGCAGATCAGCTGCCCGGTGACCGAGGGCGCGTCGATCAGATAGCCAAGCGCGGCGCAGACATCCTCGGGCCCGGCGCCGCGTTGCAGGATGGTCGCGGCGCGCTGATTGGCGAAATGGCTGTCGGACTGGCGGATGCCCTGCATGGTCGGGCCGGGGCCGATGGCGTTGACGCGGATGTCCGGCGCCAGCGCTTGGGCCGAGGTGCGCGTCAGCCACCACAGCCCGGCCTTGGCCAGGGAATAGGTCATGAATTCCGGCGTCGGCTTCAGCACCCGCTGGTCGATCATGTTGACGATCAGGCCGCGGGCCACCGGCTCGGCGCCGCTGCGGTCCGCCTTGGGCGCCTGGCGCGCGAAGGCTTGGGTCAGCAGGAAGGGCGCCCGCAGGTTCGAGCCCATATGCCGGTCCCAGCTGTCGCGCGTCGCCGTGGCGATATTGTCGTATTCGAAGATCGAGGCGTTGTTCACCAGCAGCGTCAGCGGCCCCAGGGCGGCATGGGCGCGATCCACCAGCGCCTCGCTCTGGTCCAGATCCAGAAGGTTGGCGCCGAAGATCTCGGCCCGGACGCCCAGGGCGCGGGCTTCGGCCGCGGTGGCCCGGGCCTCCGCCTCCGAGCTTTGGTAATGGATCGCCACATCCAGCCCGCGCCGCGCCAGATACAGGGTGATGGCCCGCCCCAGGCGGCGGGCGCCTCCGGTTACCAGCGCCGTCATTTCCGCCCGATCCCCAGCAGCCTGGCGATGATCCGCCGCACCCCGGGTCCGGCGGCCAAAGCCAGCGCGCAGATGATGAGCAGGCACAGGATGACGACCTTGATCATCCGCGTCCCGCCCCGAAACGCGCAAAGGCGGCGCGTTCCTCGATGCCGTCGATGAAATCATCGGCGGACAGGCCGAAGCGGCGCAGCAGCGGCACGCGCTGGCCATAGGTCAGGAAGCGCACCTTGTCGCCGTAAAGTTCGCGCATCTTCGGCACCAGATGGGCGATGCCGTCCGCCAGCCCCAGCCCGACCGCCTCGCGGCCGGTCCAGATCTCGCCGGTGAACAGGTCGCGATCCTCGGGCAGGCGGCTGCCGCGGCGGGTGCGCACCTGTTCCTTGAAGGCCTCGTGGATCGGGCCCAGCAAGCGGTTCAGCCGCTCGATATCCTCGGGGGTCTGGGGCCGGAACGGGTCCAGCATCGATTTCGAGCGGCCGGCGGTATGCACGCGGCGCTCGATGCCGTGGCGCTGGATCAGCTCGACGAAGCCGAAGCCCGAGGAAATCACCCCGATCGAGCCCAGCACCGAACTGTCGTCGGCCCAGATGTAATCCGCCGCCGTCGCCAGCCAGTAGCCGCCCGAGGCCGCCACATCCTCGACGAAGGCATGGACCGGGATCTCGCGCTCTTCGGCGAGGCGGCGGATGCGGGCGCCGATCAGGCTGGACTGGACGGGCGAGCCGCCGGGCGAGTTCAACGCCAGCGCCACGGCGGCGGGCTTGCGCCGCTTGAAGGCGCGTTCCAGCAGCGGCGCCAGCGCGGCATCGGACAGGCCGGGGCCGCCGCGGCCGGCAACCCCGATGGCGCCTTGCAGGCGCAGGACGGCGACGGTGGCCGGGCGGTTCATGAATGGAATTCTCATGGGCTCCAGATAGGCGGATGCGGGGCTGCGGGCAAGCTCTCAGCCGCGGGCTTTCAGAAAGGCCAGCACCTCGGCGCGGTCGGGCATGGCATCGCCGGCGCCCCGGCGGGTGACCTGCAGCGCGGCGGCGGCAGCGGCGTGGCGCAGCGCGGTCGGCGCGTCCTCGCCCCGCGCCAGCCCGGCGGCGAACCAGCCGGCAAAGCAATCCCCGGCGCCGGTCGTGTCCACTGCCTGCACCGCGAAGGCCGGCTGGCGCCAGACCTGGCCGCCGCGCAGGTCGCGGAACTCGGCGCCATCGGCGCCGCGGGTGATCAGCAGCGCCTCGACCGGCAGGTCCTCGCCCAAGGCAGCGAAGGTATCGCGGGCCTCGATCGCGTTCACCGCCAGGATCGAGACCTGCGGCAGGACCTCGCGCAGCGCGGCGATGCTGAAGGGCGCGGCGGAATAGATCACCCGCGCCCCGGCCTTGCGGGCCAGCGCCGCCGTCTTGGCCTGCAGGCTGGTTTCGTTCTGCATCAGCAGGATGTCGCGGGGGCGGAAATCCGCCCGCTCCGCCAGCTCGGGCGGCAGGGCCAGGTTCGCGCCGCCATGCAGCACGATCGAGTTCTCGCCGTCGGCATCGACCAGGATGATGGCATGGCCGGTAGCCACCTCCGGCAGCCGAAGAATGCCGCCGGTCTGCACGCCGGCGGCGGCCAGCCGCTCCAGCACCCAGTCGTCGCCCATGCCCATGGCGCCCAGATGCACGACGCTGGCCCCGGCGCGGGCGGCGGCGACCGACTGGTTGGCGCCCTTGCCGCCCAGGCCCAGGGCATGGGATCGCGCGTGCAGCGTCTCGCCGGCGCGGGGCAGGGCCGGCAGGCGGTAGACATGGTCGATGTTGATCGAGCCGAGATTGTAGATCGTCATGTCCGTCCCCGTCCTGTTCCGCCCATCTGAGCGGGGCGCGGCCGGCTTGTCCATATCGGGCGCGGCAAAACCGGCGGCCGCGAACGAAAAACGCGCCCCGGGGGGCGCGCTTCAAGTTCAGGTCCGGCGGATCAGTCCGGCTTGCGCCGATGCTTTATCGGCCACCACAGCTTCTTGTTGGTCAGGTAGAGCAGCACCGTCAGCACGATCAGGAAAAGCACCGAGACGAAGCCGACCTGCTTGCGGTCCATCATCTTCGGCTCGGCGGTCCACATCAGGAAGGCGGCCACATCGCGGGCCATCTGGTCGACGGTCGCCTCGGTGCCGTCCTCATAGGTGACCTGGTCGTCGCTGAGCGGCGGCGGCATCTGGATCCAGCCGCCCGGGAAGGCGGTGTTGTGATAGAGCACCGCGCCCGCCTCTTCCTTTTCCTCGCCGTCATAGCCGGCCAGGATGGCATGGATGTATTCCGGGCCGCCGATGCCGTTGAACAGCTGCGAGATGCCGGTGCCATAGGGCCCGTGGAAGCCGGCGCGCGCCTTGGCCATCAGCGACAGGTCCGGACCCATGCCCTCGCCCGAGACGGTCGGGAAATGGTCGGTCGGAACGCGCGGACGATCCTCGCCGGTTTCCGCATCGGTGATGTCGAAATTCGCGGCATAGGCGCGGACCTGATCCTCGGGCAGCTGCGGGCCGCCCTCGTCCGCCAGGGTGCGCAGCGGCACGTAGCGCAGGCCGTGGCAGGCGGCGCAGACCTCGGTATAAACCTGCAAGCCGCGCTGCAGCTGGAACTGGTCGAACTTGCCGAAGGGACCCTCGAAGCTGAACGAGATGTCCTCGATATGCCCGGCGGCATGGCTGTCGCCGGCCTCTTCGGCCGCGGCATCGCCGTGGCCTTCTTCGGCGGCGGCCTCGGCCTCCTCGACGGGCGCCTCCTCGGCCGGGGCTTCCTCGGCTGCCGCGTCCTCCGCCGGGGCTTCTTCCTCGGCGGCTTCCGGTTCCTCGGCGGCCGGCTCTTCCTCGGCCGGGGCGGCGGCTTCTTCCGCCGCAGGCTCGACTGCGGCCGGCTCGTCGGCGGCCGGAGCAGCCTCCTCCGCCGGTTCCTCCGCAGCAGGTTCTTCCGCAGCGGGTTCCTCTGCGGCCGCGGGATCCTCTGCCGCCGGCTCCTCTGCCGCGGGTTGCTCCGCGGCCGGTTCTTCCGTCGCCTCGGCCGCGGGTTCGGCCTCGCCCTCGGCCGGCTCGGCCTCGGTGGCGGCCGGCTCGTCGGCCGGTTCGGCGGCGGTTTCAGCCGCCGGGGCCGCATCGGCCGCCGGGGCGGCCGTGTCGTTCGCTTGATAGCTCGAGCCCGCAGGGGCTGTGGTGCCGGGCGCGGTGCTTGCGTCCTGCGCCACGGCGCCGCCTGCCAGGGCAACGGTCAGGGCCGCAACAGCCGTGAGCGATGCGTTTCTCAGGGTCATTGTTGCCTCTCCTTACTCGGCAGGATGGGTTTCGGGCCCGTAATGGGCGTTGAAGTCTTCCTCGATGGTCTGCGGCATCGGATCGGGCTTTTCGATGATGCCCAGCAGCGGCAGGATCACGAGGAAATAGGCGAACCAATAGGCCGAGCCGGCCAGCGCGATATAGGGATAGATCCCCTCGGCCGGCATGGCGCCCACCCACATCAGGACCACGAAGTCCACCGCCAGCAGCCAGAACCACCACTTGAACTGCGGCCGATACTGGCCCGACCGCACGCGCGAGGTGTCCAGCCACGGCACCAGCGCCATGACCAGAATGGCGCCGAACATCGCGATCACGCCGAAGAACTTGGCGTCGATGATGCGGAAGGACAGCCAGTTCACCAGCTGCACCAGCCAGACATCGGCGGTGAAGGCGCGCAGGATGGCGTAGAAGGGCAGGAAATACCATTCCGGCACGATATGGGCCGGGGTCGCCAGCGGGTTCGCCTCGATATAGTTGTCGGGGTGGCCGAGATAGTTCGGCATGAAGCCGACGACGGCGAAGAACACCACCAGCACCACGGCCAGCGCGAACAGGTCCTTGATCACGAAATAGGGCCAGAAGGGCAGGGTGTCCCTTTGCGCCTCTTCCTTCGAGCCGCGGCGGACCTCGACGCCGGTCGGGTTGTTGTTGCCGGTGGTGTGGAAGGCCCAGATATGGACGATCACCAGCGCGGCGATGACGAAGGGCAGCAGGTAATGCAGCGAGAAGAAGCGGTTCAGCGTCGCGTTGTCCACGGCCGGGCCGCCCAGCAGCCAGGTCTGGATCGCTTCGCCGACCCCCGGGATGGCGCCGAACAGGCCGGTGATCACGGTGGCGCCCCAGAAGGACATCTGGCCCCAGGGCAGCACGTAGCCCATGAAGGCGGTGCCCATCATCATCAGATAGATCAGCATGCCGACGATCCAGGTCACCTCGCGCGGGGCCTTGTAGGAGCCGTAATAGAGGCCGCGGAAGATGTGGATATAGACGGCGAAGAAGAACAGCGAGGCGCCGTTCGCATGCAGGTAGCGCAGCATGTAGCCGCCGTTCACGTCGCGCATGATATGCTCGACCGAGGCGAAGGCCAGGTCGACATGCGGCGTGTAATGCATGACCAGCACGATGCCGGTCGCGATCTGCAGCACCAGGCAGAAGGCCAGCACGATGCCCCAGATCCACCACCAGTTCAGGTTCTTGGGGGTGGGGATCATCAGGGTGTCGTAAAGCAGGCTGACGATGGGCAGGCGGCGATGCAGCCAGCGCTCGAAGCCCGTCTTGGGCTCGTAATGGTCGTGGGGAATACCGGCCATGTGCGCCTCCTCAGCCCAGCTTGATGGTGGTTTCGTTGACGAATTCGGCAACGGGAATGTGCAGGTTCTGCGGCGCCGGCCCTCTGCGGATGCGGCCCGAAGTGTCGTAATGCGAGCCGTGGCAGGGGCAGAACCAGCCGCCGAAATCGCCGGCGCCGTCGCCGATCGGCACGCAGCCCAGATGGGTGCAGACGCCGATCATCACCAGCCATTCGCCGGCCTCGTCCAGGCTGCGGTTTTCGTCGGTGGCGGGCTCGCCCGGCTTGTTGGCGTTCTCGGCGTTCTGGTCGATGAGCTCGCCAAGCTGCACCTCGCGCGCCGCGGCGATCTCGTCCTCGGTGCGGCGGCGGATGAACACGGGCTTGCCGAGCCATTTCACCGTCAGCTGGGTGCCGGTTTCGACGCCGCTGACATCGACCTGGATCGAGGCGAGCGCCTGGACGTCGGCCGAGGGGTTCATCTGGTTGACAAGGGTCCAGGCGGCGGCCCCGGCCGCGACGGTGCCGGCTCCGGCCGTCGCGTAATAGAGGAAGTCCCTCCGGGTGGCGCCGTGATCGCCTGCGTGTTCGTCTGCGTGGGACACGGGTCTGATCTCCATTTATGCCCCGGAATCGGGGCGATACGACGGAACGGGCCGTGTCGTTGCACAGCCCTCGCCGGGCGGTTCTAGCGATCAAATCCCCGTCAGTCCAGCGGGCCCGGCGCGGCCGCGCGCCGCAAATCGCCGCAGGTGTGGGATTTTGGCTGCGCGATTAGAGGCGCCTTTTCGGGTGATTGCGCTAAAGCAGCCCCTCGCTGCGAAAGCTGAGCTCGCGCGACCGGCCGATGATCAGGTGATCGTGGACCGCGATTCCCATCACCTCGGCCGCGGCGACGATGCGGGCGGTCATGCCGATATCGGCCTGCGAGGGGGTCGGGTCGCCCGACGGGTGGTTGTGGACCAGAATCAGTGCGCTCGCCGTCAGCTCCAGCGCCCGGCGCATGATCTCGCGCGGATAGACCGGGACGTGGTCGACAGTGCCGCGCGCCTGCTCCTCATCCGCGATCAGCACGTTCTTGCGGTCGAGATAGAGCACGCGGAACTGTTCGATCTCGCGATGCGCCATCGCGGTGTGGCAATAGTCCAGCAGCGCGTCCCAGCTGGTCAGCACCGGGCGGTGCATGACGCGCGAGCGCGCCAGCCGCTGCGCCGCGGCCTCGACGATCTTCAGCTCCTGCACCACGGCGGGGCCGACGCCCGGAACCTCGGCCAGCCGGGCGGGCGGGGCCGAGAGCACGCGATTGAAATCGCCGAAACGGTCGAGCAGCCGCCGCGCCAGCGGCTTCACGTCCTGCCGGGGAATGGCGCGGAACAGCACCAGTTCCAGCAGTTCGTAATCCGGCATCGCCCCGGCGCCGCCCTGCATGAAGCGGTCGCGCAGCCGGGCGCGGTGATCGGCAATGTAGCTGGGAAGGCGGTTGCCGCGCGCCGGGCAGGCGGTCCCGGCGAGCGGCGCCTCGTCCCCCGCGGCGGTCGGGGCGGGGGCGAAAAGCGGCAGCGGTGCTTCGTGAAAGGCGCGATTCGGTTCCATGCCGCCAGACTGGCACAGCAGGGGTAAAGACCGGGTTAACGCGCGCGACCCCGCCCTCCTCGGCCTTCTCTGTTGTCCAAATACCCAGATCCCAAGGTGGCCAGGGGCGCCGCCCTGGCCGGTTCAGCCCTTCATCTCGTCCCAGAAGCCCTTGATCTTGTGAAAGAAGCCCTGGGTCTGCGGGTTGTTGTCGGCGCTGATCGCCTCGAATTCGCGCAAAAGATCTTTCTGCCGCGCGGTCAGGTTCACCGGCGTCTCGACCGTCAGCTCGATCAGCATGTCGCCCGATTCGCCGTTCATCCCCGGCCCGTGGCGCAGCGGCGGCATGCCCTTGCCGCGCAGCCGCAGCTGCTTGCCGGATTGCGTGCCCGGCGGAACCTTGACGCGCGAGCGGCCGCCGTCGATGGTCGGCACCTCGATCTCGCCTCCCAGCGCGGCGGTGGCCATGCTGACCGGCACCTGGCAGGCCAGCATCCGGCCGTCGCGCAGGAAGATCGGGTGTTCCTTGACCTCGATGAAGATGTAGAGATCGCCCGCCGGGCCGCCGCGCATCCCGGCCTCGCCCTCGCCGGCCAGGCGGATGCGGGTGCCGGTCTCGACGCCGGCGGGGATGTTCACCGACAGGGTGCGTTCTTTCTGGACGCGACCGGCGCCACGGCATTCCTGGCAGGGATTCTTGACGATCTGGCCATGGCCGTTGCAGGTCGGGCAGGTGCGCTCGACGGTGAAGAAGCCCTGGGTGGCGCGGACCTTGCCCATGCCGGAACAGGTGGGGCAGGTGGCGGGCTCGACCGCGCCTTCGGCGCCGGTGCCGTTGCAGGCGCCGCAGGCGACCGAGCCGGGCACGGTGATGGTCTTCTGCACGCCGCCATAGGCCTCTTCCAGCGAGACGCGCAGGTTGTAGCGCAGGTCCTGGCCGCGGCTGGCGCGCGAGCGGCCGCCCGCGCCGGGCCGGCGGCCCATCATGTCGCCGAACAGGTCCTCGAACACATCGGCGAAGGCCGAGCCGAAATCGCCATGACCGTTGCCGCCGCGCCCGAAGCCGCCGCCGCCATTCTCGAAGGCGGCATGGCCGAAGCGGTCATAGGCGGCCTTCTTCTGGTCGTCCTTCAGGCAGTCATAGGCCTCGTTCACTTCCTTGAACGCCGCCTCCGAGACCTTGCAATCCTTGTTGCGGTCGGGGTGCAGCTGCTTTGCCTTGGCGCGGTAGGCCTTCTTGATCTCGTCGGCCGAGGCGCCCCGTGCAACGCCCAGCACCTCGTAATAGTCACGTTTCGCCATGTCGATCGCGTCCGGGGTCTTTCAAGACAGGACCGGCCCGTGCGGGTCTGCAGCGGGCCGGCCGGTGGGTTTACATCGCGCTCACTTGCGCTTGTCTTCGCCGAGATCCTCGAAATCGGCATCGACGATCTCGTCATCCACGTCGCGCGGACCGGCTTCGCGCTCGGCATCGCCGGCGCCCGCCTCGGCCTGGCTGGCCTTGTAGATGGCCTCGCCCAGCTTCATCGAGGCGTCCATCAGGTTCTGGATGCCGCCCTTGATCTTGCCGGCATCCTCGGACTTGACGGCTTCTTCCAGCGCGCCGACCGCCAGCTCGATCGCCTCGACGGTCGAGCCGTCCACCTTGTCGCCATGCTCTTCCAGCGATTTCTTGGTGGTGTGGATCAGGCTTTCGGCCTGGTTCTTGGCCTCGACCAGTTCCTTGCGCTTCTTGTCGGCCTCGGCATTGGCCTCGGCGTCCTTGACCATCTTCTCGATCTCGTCGTCCGACAGCCCGCCCGAGGCCTGGATGGTGATCTTCTGCTCTTTCCCGGTGCCCTTGTCCTTGGCCGAGACCGAGACGATGCCGTTGGCGTCGATGTCGAAGGTCACCTCGATCTGCGGCATGCCGCGCGGCGCCGGCGGGATGTTTTCCAGGTTGAACTGGCCCAGCAGCTTGTTGTCGGCGGCCATCTCGCGCTCACCCTGGAAGACCCGGATGGTCACGGCGTTCTGGTTGTCCTCGGCGGTCGAGAAGATCTGCGACTTCTTGGTCGGGATGGTGGTGTTGCGGTCGATCAGCCGGGTGAACACGCCGCCCAGCGTCTCGATGCCCAGGGACAGCGGCGTCACGTCCAGCAGCACCACGTCCTTGACGTCGCCCTGCAGCACGCCGGCCTGGATGGCGGCGCCAAGCGCCACGACCTCGTCCGGGTTCACGCCCTTATGCGGCTCCTTGCCGAAGAAGGCGGTCACCTCCTCGACCACCTTGGGCATCCGGGTCATGCCGCCGACCAGCACGATCTCGTCGATGTCGCCTTTCGACATGCCGGCATCCTTCAGCGCGTCCTGGACGGGCTTCATGGTGCGCTTGATCAGGTCGGCGACCAGGCTTTCCAGCTTGGCGCGGGTCAGCTTCATCACCATGTGCAGCGGCGTGCCCGAGTCCTTGTCCATCGAGATGAACGGCTGGTTGATCTCGGTCTGGCTGGAGCTCGACAGCTCGATCTTGGCCTTCTCGGCGGCTTCCTTGAGCCGCTGCAGCGCCATCTTGTCCTTGGTCAGGTCGACGCCATGCTCTTTCTTGAACTCATCGGCTAGGTAGTTGACGATGCGCATGTCGAAGTCTTCACCGCCCAGGAACGTGTCCCCGTTGGTGGATTTCACCTCGAAGAGGCCGTCGTCGATTTCCAGGATGGTGATGTCGAAGGTGCCACCGCCAAGGTCATAGACCGCGATGGTCTTGCTGTCCTTCTTGTCCAGGCCATAGGCCAGCGCAGCCGCGGTCGGCTCGTTGATGATGCGCAGCACTTCCAGCCCGGCGATCTTGCCGGCGTCCTTGGTGGCCTGACGCTGGGCGTCGTTGAAATAGGCGGGCACCGTGATCACCGCCTGGGTGACCGGTTCGCCCAGGTAGGATTCTGCGGTTTCCTTCATCTTCTGCAGGATGAAAGCGGAAATCTGGCTGGGCGAATACTTGTCGCCCCGGACCTCGACCCAGGCGTCGCCATTGCCGCCGTCGACGATGGCATAGGGGACGAGCTTCTTGTCCTTCTCGACTTCCGCGTCGGTGGTGCGGCGGCCGATCAGGCGCTTGACGGCAAAGATGGTGTTCGAGGGGTTGGTCACCGCCTGGCGCTTGGCGGGCTGGCCGACCAGACGCTCGCTGTCGGTGAAGGCAACGATCGAGGGCGTGGTGCGCGCGCCTTCCGAATTCTCGATGACCTTGGGCTGGCTGCCATCCATGATGGCGACGCAGCTGTTGGTGGTTCCGAGGTCGATGCCGATGACTTTGGACATGCAATAACCTTTCTTGCGGCGATATTCTGGGCCTTGGGTCCTCAATCGGCCCCCGAAAGCCCGATCCCTGGATTGACCGAAGGGACCCTGTTCAGGGCCCTCCGAGCTTCATGGGCCTATATAGGAAGGGGTCTGGCGGGCTGCAAGCAGACCGGATGGCAGAAAACATCCCGCCTGCGCCTGCGCTTGGCATGCCTGCGCCAGGGCGGGCGGAACGCCGCGCGCGGGCACAGAGGGGGCGGGGGGCGGGACACGCTCACCGGCCGGCCGACCAGCTGATCGAGACCGCCTTGCGGGTCACGAATTCCGCCATCAGCCCGATCATCAGCAGCGTCAGCGTGGCATAGAGCGGATAGTCCAGCGACGAGTTGCGCGGCGAGTAGTTGATGAAGGCGAAGCCGCGCGTCTGGTCGATGACATGGAACAGCGGGTTCCACGAGAACATGTGCAGCATCACCGTCGGCATCATGTTGGCCACGAACATCTTGCCCGAGAACACCATGTTGATGCGCTGGTAGAACTGGGTCAGCACCTGCGCCGCCTGCGGCCACCACGGCCGGATCGACAGGAAGATCAGCCCGATGCAGCAGCCCGAGAACCAGGCCAGCAGCAGCATGGCATAGCAGGCCAGCGGCCGGTCGATCTGGATCGGCTGGATCAGGTAGTGATAGCCGGTCAGCACCACGATGCTGGAGAAGGTCTGCCGGTAAAGCGAGGCCAGCGCCGCGGCCGAGATCATCACCGCGGTGTTCATCGGCCCGTGCTTCATCATCTGGTTGCTGGGGCTGCCCGCCCCCGCCACCGCGCCGATGGCCTGGGAATGGGCCATGAACATGAAGATGCCGGACATGATATAGACGATATAGTCGCCCCGGATCGGCGCCCGGCGCACCCCCATCATGGCGAAGATCAGGTAGAAGCCCGCGATCATGGCGATGGCCTGGGTGACGGTCATGATCAGGCCGACCACCGCGTTGCGCTGGCCCTTGCGCAGGTTGTTCACCGTGACATGATAGATCAGCGACAGCGTGGTGAACGCGGCCTCGACCATGTTGCGGTTGCGGCGCTGGGTGAACATCGGCGGGTCGGTTCCTGCCCAGGGGTTAGGGGCCCGGGGGTTTCTGTTGCGGCTTTCGCGGGGCGCTTGCCCTGCGCGATCCGCCGCATCATAAGGAAGCCGACAGCCGTATTCAATCGGCGCCGCATCCCCGAGGCTTCGGGACGGAAAGGAAAAACCATGCAATTCGATCGAATGATTGCCGAAATGCGCCGCCTCGCTCTGCGGGCCGGCGACGAGATCATGCAGGTCTATGGCGCCGAGGATTTCGACGTGCGCGCGAAATCCGACGCCTCGCCGGTGACCCAGGCCGACGAGGCCGCCGACGCTCTGATCTCGGCCGGGCTGCGCGCCGCCTTTCCCGACATCCCGCTGGTGACCGAGGAGCAGGCCGAGACCCACGGCCAGAGCCTGTCCACCTTCCTGATCGTCGATCCGCTGGACGGCACCAAGGAATTCGTGCAGCGCCGCGGCGACTTCACCGTCAACATCGCCTATGTCCAGGACGGCGTGCCGCGGCTTGGCGTCGTCTATGCCCCGGCCAAAGGCCGGCTGTTCTATACCAATGCCGAGGGCGGCTCGGTCGAGGAGCATGGTCCCTTCGGCGACGAGCCGGGCGAGGTCACGCCGATCGGCGTCAACTCGACGCCCGACAACCGGGCGCTGATGGTCGTCGCCTCCAAATCGCATCGCGACGCCGCGACCGACGACTATATCGCCCGCTACGGGGTGCGCGACATGACCTCGGCGGGCAGCTCGCTGAAATTTTGCCTGGTGGCGACGGGCGAGGCCGACCTCTACCCGCGGCTCGGCCGCACCATGGAATGGGACACCGCCGCCGGCGACGCGGTGCTGCGCGGCGCGGGCGGCGAGGTGGTGCGCTTCGACGACCACACGGCGCTGAAATACGGCAAGCCCGGCTTCGAGAACCCGTTCTTCATCGCCTTCGCCCCCGGCGTGCTGCTGGTCAAGGACTGATCCCCATGTCGGTCGTCATCGTCATTCCCGCCCGCCACGCCTCGACGCGCTATCCCGGCAAGCCGCTGGTCGAGCTGCGCGGTGCCACCGGCGAGGGGCAGTCACTCATCCGCCGCAGCTGGGAGGCGGCGCGCGCCGTCCGGGGCATCGACCGGGTGATCGTCGCCACCGATGATGAGCGCATCCGCGACCATGCCGAGGGCTTCGGGGCCGAGGTCGCCATGACCTCGACCGCCGCCCGCAACGGCACGGAACGCTGCGCCGAGGCGGTGGCGAAGCTGGGGCTGACGCATGAGATCGTGGTGAACCTGCAGGGCGATGCCCCGCTGACCCCCGCCTGGTTCGTCGAGGAGCTGGTGGCCGGGCTCAAGGCCGATCCCGGCGCCGACGTGGCGACCCCGGTGCTGCGCTGCTCGGGAGCCATGCGCTCGGATCTGATCGCCGACCGGGTGGCGGGCCGCGTCGGCGGCACCACCGCGGTCTTCGGCCATGACCGCCGGGCGCTGTATTTCTCGAAGGAAGTGATCCCCTATGCCGGCGCGGATTTTGGTCCCAGCGACCCGACGCCGGTCTATCACCATGTCGGCGTCTACGCCTATCGCCCCGGGGCGCTGGCCGAATACCCGACCTGGGAGGAGGGCCGGCTGGAGGCGCTGGAAGGGCTGGAGCAACTGCGCTTCCTGGAGCGCGGCCGCCGGATCCTTTGCGTCGAGGTCGAGGCGAAGGGCCGCGAGTTCTGGGAGCTGAACAACCCCTCGGACGTGCCCAAGCTGGAGGCGATGATGAGCCGCATGGGCATCGCCTGATGCCGCAGCGGCCCGGCCGGGCGCCCAGGACCAGCATCGTCGTCGTCTCGCGCCACCGGCCGCAGGCGCTGGAGCGTTGCCTGACCGCGCTGGCGGGCCAGACCCACCCGGATTTCGAGATCGTGCTGGTGGCCGATCCGGCCGCGGCCGGCATCCGCCCCGACCTGCCGCTGAAGCGGCTGGCCTTCGACCGCGCCAATGTTTCGGCGGCCCGCAACGAGGGGCTGGCGCTGGCGGCGGGCGAAGCGGTGCTGTTCATCGACGACGACGCGCTGGCCGAGCCGGGCTGGGCCGAGGCGTTGGCCGCGCCCCTTGCCGATCCGCGCGTGATCGCCGCCACCGGCTTCACCCGCGGCCCCGACGGCCTGCGCTGGCAGGTCCGGGCCGAACGGATCGCGCCCTCGGGCCGCGCCCTGCCGCTGGAAGTTGCCGGAACCGCCCTGCTCGGGCCGAAGGACGGCTGCCCGGTCAGCACCATCGGCACCAATTGCGGCTTTCGCCGCGAGGCGCTGGTCGCCATCGGCGGCTTCGACCCGGCCTTTGCCTATCATCTGGACGAAAGCGACGTGAACCTGCGCATGGCGGCGCGCTTTCCGCAGGGGCTGACGGCGGTGGTCCCGGCGGCGCAGGTGATCCATGGCGTCGCGCCCGGCGCGGACCGGGGCGAGGCGGGCGTGCCGTGCGACCTGACCGCCATCGGCCGCTCTGCCGCGATTTTCGCCGCGCGGCATGGCGGCGATCCGGGCTGGCTGCGCGACAGCCAGCGGCGGCGGCTGCTGCGGCATATGGTGGCGGGGCGGCTCGATCCCTTCAGGGTGCGGACGATCCTGGCGACGCTGGATCGCGGCCTGGCCGAGGGGCAGGGGCCGGCGCCCGCGCCGCCGGTCTGGGACCGGGCCGCGCCGCCGGCCTTCCGGCCGATGCCCCGCGTGGCGGCGGGCCTGGCGGAGGAGCCGCTGTTCCTGGCCGGTTGGCACTGGCAGGCCCGCGCCCTGCGTGCCCGCGCGGCGCGGGCGGTGGCCGAGGGGCGGCTGGCGGCGCTGCTGCTGCTGACGCCCAGTTTCCTGCCGCATCGGCTGACTCTGGTCCCGGGCGGCTGGTGGGAGCAGCGCGGCGGGCTTTGGGGGGCGTCGCGCCCCGGAGATTCGCCTGTCATATTTCTGAGCAAGACCGCGCGCATTTTGCGCGAGCGGGGAAATTTGCCTAGACGCCGGGGGTGAACAAGCAGAATATTGCCGCAAACGGCAGAATTGACTCGCTTTAACATTTTTTAGGAACGACTGGGCCAACCAGGCGCTTGTTGCGCAGGCGTCGACAAAGAGGGATAACCTCCGAGCCGTTGGCGCAGAAATCAGGAGACCGAATTCATGACGCGCAAAGTCACCAAGGCCATCTTCCCCGTGGCTGGACTGGGCACCCGCTTTCTACCCGCCACGAAGAGCATTCCCAAGGAGATCATGACCTTGGTGGATCGCCCGTTGATCCAATACGCCATCGACGAGGCGCGCGCCGCGGGGATCGAGGAGTTCATCTTTGTCACCTCGCGCGGCAAGGGCGCGCTCGAGGATTATTTCGACCATGCCCATGAGCTGGAATCGAGCCTGAAGAAATCCGGCAAGACCGAGCTTCTGGACATCCTGCGCTCGACCAACATGGATTCGGGCGCCATCGCCTATGTGCGCCAGCACAAGGCGCTGGGTCTTGGCCATGCCGTCTGGTGCGCCCGCCGTCTGGTCGGGGACGAGCCCTTCGCCGTCATCCTGACCGACGACGTCATCATGGGCGAGCCGCCCTGCCTGCAGCAGATGATCGAGGCCTATCAGGAAACCGGCGGCAGCATGGTCGCCACCATGGAAGTGCCGGCCGAAAAGACCCAGGCCTATGGCGTTCTGGACGTGGCCGAGGACATGGGCGCCATCGTCCGCGCCCGCGGCATGGTGGAAAAGCCCAAGGAAAACCCGCCCTCGAACCTTGCGGTGATCGGCCGCTACATCCTGGCGCCGTCGGTGCTGGCCAACCTCAACAAGCTCAAGCAGGGCTCGGGCGGCGAGATCCAGCTGACCGACGCCATCGCCGACGAGATCGCCGAGGGCCGCGACGTCTATGGCCTGCGCTTCCGCGGCCAGCGGTTCGACTGCGGCTCGAAGGCCGGCTTCCTGCAGGCGACCGTGGCCTTCGGCCTGGCGCGCGACGACCTCAAGGGTGAATTCGCGGATTATCTTTCCGACGTCCTGGCGATGCGCAAGGCGGCGGAATAACCCGAATGGCCGACAGGGTTCTGGTGACGGGCGGCGCGGGCTATATCGGCTCGCACGCCTGCAAGGCGTTGCGGGCGGCGGGCTTCGAGCCTGTGACCTACGACAATCTCTGCACCGGCTGGCGCCAGGCGGTGAAGTTCGGGCCTTTCGAGCAGGGCGACCTGCTGGACCGTGCCCGGCTGGACGAGGTTCTGGCCCGTCACAACCCTGTCGCCGTGATGCATTTCGCGGCGCTGAGCCAGGTCGGCGAGGCCATGCGCGAGCCGGGCAGGTATTGGCGCGGCAATGTCTGCGCCTCGCTCAACCTGATCGAGGCGGCGCTGGCGGCGGGGGTGCGGAACTTCGTCTTTTCCTCGACCTGCGCCACCTATGGCGACCATGACGGCGTGGTGCTGGACGAGACGACGCCCCAGACGCCGCTTAACGCCTATGGCGCCTCCAAGCGCGCCATCGAGGACATGCTGAAGGATTTCGGCGCCTCGGACGGGCTGCGCTCGGTCATCTTCCGCTATTTCAACGTGGCCGGCGCCGACCCGGATGCCGAGGTGGGCGAGTTCCACCAGCCCGAGACGCATCTGATCCCGCTGATCCTCGACGCCATCGACGGCAAGCGCGCGGCGCTGACCATCCACGGCACCGACTACCCGACGCCGGACGGCACCTGCATCCGCGACTATGTGCATGTGATGGACCTTGTGGACGCGCATGTGCTGGGGCTGCAATACCTGCTGGACGGCAAGGTCGCCGATGGCGGGCAGGAGGTGTTCTGCCTGGGCACCGGCAACGGCTTTTCGGTGCGCGAGGTGATCGACCATTCCCGGCATGTCACCAACCGCGCGGTGCCGCTGACCGAGGGGCCGCGCCGCGGCGGCGATGCGGTCAAGCTGGTCTCGGGCAGCGAGAAGGCGGTCTCGGTGCTGGGCTGGAACCCGGCGCGCTCGACCCTGCCGCAGATGATCGGCGACGCCTGGCGCTGGCACCAGAACGGCGGATATGAGGCCTGATCCGGCGATCGTGCTGGATGTCTCGCGGCTGATCTCGCGGCTTGGCGGCGGCCCGGCGACGGGCATCGACCGGGTAGAGGCCGAATGGCTGGCCCATCTGCAGGACCGCCCGCATCTGCTGCTGTGCCGGGTGCGGCGCGGCCAGCTGCTGCTGCCGCCCCGCGCCGGCGCGGCGATCCTGCGCTGGCTGGGCGGGGCGCTGGACGACCTGCCGCCGCCGGACCTGCTGGACCGGCTGCGCGGCCGGCGCACCCTGCCCGCGCGGGCCGAGGCGGCGCTGCGCCGGATGGCGCTGGTGCGGGCCGGGCGCCAGGGCAGGGGCCTTGGCCGCGCGGCGCAGGCGCATCTGGGGCCGGCCGCCTATGCGAATGTCGGCCATGCCAATCTGCTGCCGGGCCTGCTTGCGAACCTGCGCCCTCTGCGGCGGGCGGTGCTGATCCACGACACCATCCCGCTTGATCATCCTGAATTCACCCGCGCCGGGCAGGCAGAGAAGTTCCGCGCCCGCTTCACCGCCGCGCTGGAACAGGCCGAACTGATCCTGACCGTCTCGGCGGCGACGCGCGCCGACGTGCTGCGCTGGCGCGAGCGGCTGGGGCTGCCGGGGCACGCGGAGATCATCGCCGCGCCCATCGGCACCCGGCTGGCGGCGCCCGACCCCGCCGGGCTGCCGGCGGATCTGGACTTGTCGCGCCCGTTCTTCGTCACCTTGGGCACCATCGAGCCGCGCAAGAACCACGCGCTGCTGCTGGACGCCTGGCAGATGCAGGCGCGGCCGCCGCAGCTGTTCATCATCGGCCGCCGCGGCTGGGAGAACCGCGAGGTCTTTGCCCGGCTCGACCGCCTGCCGCCCGGCGGCCCGGTGCGCGAGCTGCGCGACCTGGACGACGGCGCGGTGGCCGCGCTGATCGGCCGCAGCCACGGGCTGCTGATGCCCAGCCGGGCCGAGGGCTTCGGCCTGCCCCTGACCGAGGCCGCCGGCCGCGGCGTGCCGGTCCTGGCCAGCCCCCTGCCGGCGGCGCGCGAAATGCTGGGCGATTACGCGACCTGGCTGTCCCCGGACGCTCCGGCCGACTGGGCGGCCGAGGTGGCGCGGCTGGCCGGCGCGCCGGCCCGGCGGCTGCCGCCCCTGCCGGTGCCGGACTGGCAAGGGCATTTCCGGCTTTGCTACGCTGGGTTGTGTCACACATTGCGCGACCTGACCGTTGCCGCTATGTGACGCCGGTAAAAGGTAAAGAAGGTCCGTGCCGCGCCCGTTCAGGATTATCAGGCGAAAGCTGATGCTTCGCGCCCGCCGTCAATGGCTGCTGGGGCGCGCGATTCGCCGTCGCCGCCGGCTGCGGCCGGTATGGGACCGCACCGCGCGCATCCGGCCGGGCGATATCCTGCTGTTCATGGTCATGCGCAACGAGGCGCCGCGCCTGCCCTGGTTCCTGGACTACTACCGGGCGATGGGTGTCCGGCATTTCCTAGTGGTCGACAACGGCTCGGAGGATGGCGGGCGCGACTATCTGGGCCAGCAGGAGGATGTCTCGGTCTGGCTGACCCGCGCCAGCTACAAGGCCTCGCGCTTCGGCATGGACTGGATGAACGGGCTGCTGCGCCGGCATGGCAGCGGGCATTGGTGCCTGACCGTCGATCCCGACGAGTTCCTGGTCTATCCGCATCACGACACCCGGCCCCTGCAGGCGCTGACCGACTGGCTGGATGCCAGCAACATCCGCTCGTTCTCGGCCATGCTGCTGGACATGTATCCCAAGGGCTCGCTGGCCGCGCAGCCCTATCGCGCCGGGCAGGACCCGTTCCAGATCGCGCGCTGGTTCGATCCGGCCAATTACGCCATCCGCAAGAACGGCGAATACGGCAATCTCTGGATCCAGGGCGGGCCGCGGGCGCGGGCTTTCTTCCGGGACGACCCCGAAAGCGCCCCGGCGCTGAACAAGATCCCGCTGGTCCGCTGGGAAAGGGGGCATGCCTATGTCAGCTCGACCCATATGCTGCTGCCGCGCTCGCTGAACATGGTCTATGACGAGAATGGCGGCGAAAAGGCCTCGGGCTGCCTGCTGCACGCCAAGTTCCTGTCGACCTTCGTCGAGAAATCCGCCGAGGAACTGACCCGGCGCCAGCATTACGCCAACAGCCAGGAATACCTGGCCTATCACGCCGGGCTGCGGGACGACCCGGATTTCTGGTGCGAGGAATCCTGCGAGCTGCAGGACTGGCGCCAGCTCGAGGATCTGGGGCTGATCTCCAAGGGGAACTGGGCATGAGCGGCGGGCCGGTCAGGCTGGGCGTGGTCATGCTGTGCCATGACGAATTGCCCATCGCTGCGCGCATGGCCCGGGTCTGGGCCCAGGGCGGGGCGGCGGTCGCGGTCCATGTCGATGCCAAGGCGCCCGCGGACGCGGTCGAGACCATGCAGGCCGACCTTGCCGACCTGCGGCAGGTGCTGTTCAGCCGGCGCCATCCCTGCGAATGGGGCACCTTCAGCCTTGTGCGCGCCACCCAGGACGCCGCCGGCCTGCTGCTGGACAGGTTCCGCGAGGTCACGCATGTGCTGGTCGTCTCGGGCGCCTGCCTGCCCCTGCGGCCGGTGCAGGATCTTTGCGCCTATCTGGCGCTGCATCCGACGCGCGACTTCATCGAAAGCGTCACCGCCGAGGATGTCGGCTGGACCGTCGGCGGGCTGAACGAGGAACGCTTCACCCTGCGCTTTCCCTTCTCGTTCCGCCGCCGGCGCAAGCTGTTCGACCGCTATGTCGAATTGCAGCGCCGGCTGGGCTACAGGCGGCGCATCCCGCAGGGGCTGGTGCCGCATCTGGGCTCGCAATGGTGGTGCCTGACCCGCGCCACGCTGCAGGCCATCCTGACCGACCCGCGCCGGGCCGAGTTCGACCGCTATTTCGCCCGGGTCTGGATCCCGGACGAGAGCTATTTCCAGACCCTTGCCCGGCGGCATTCGATGAGGATCGAAAGCCGCTCGCTGACGCTGGCCAAGTTCGACAACCAGGGCAAGCCCTATATCTTCTACGACGACCACCTGGAGATCCTGCAGCAATCGCGCTGCTTCGTCGCCCGCAAGATCTGGCGCGGCGCCGGGCGGCTGCACGACCATTTCCCCCATGGCGACGGCGCGCAACCGTCCGCCGCCGAGCCGCGCCCCGAGCGGGTGGACCGCATCATCAGCCATGCAGTCGCGCGCCGCCGGCTGGGCCGGCCCGGGCTTTACATGCAGAGCCGCTTTCCGCTGAAGGACCGCGAGAACGGCAAGACCTCGGCACCCTATGCCATGTTCCAGGGCTTCACCGACCTGTTCCCCGGCTTCGAAACCTGGCTGGCCAGCCGGATCGACGCCGATGTGCATGGCCATCTTTTCGCGGTGCATGGCGTGGAATTCGCCGGCCGCCGGCCGATCGGGCCGGGCGCGCTTTCGGACAGCGCCCCGCTGCGCGACCTGGACCAGCGCGGCTTTCTGGCCAACCTGATCCGCATCGCCACGCGCATGCAGGTCTGGCAGTTCAGCCCGCGCGACGGGCAGGAGATGAACTGGTTCCTCGCCACCGATCCCAATGCGCGCATCTTCGTGGTCACCGGTGCTTGGGCGGTGCCGCTTCTGCATTCCGACATGCCCTTTGACGACATCCGCCGCGTCGCGGCCATCCTGCAGCGCACCGAACTGGCGCAGATGGAGGCGCTGAATTCGGTCTGGCTCAAGGCGCAGACGCAGATCTGGGACCTGGCCGATTTCTGCGCCCGGCCCTCGGCCGTGCTGGGCAGCATCCTGCAGCGGCTGGGCGGCGAGCCCGAGGCCGCGGCCGACCTGCCGCCGATGCGCGACATCGCCGGCATGGGGCGGTTCCTGCAAAGGCTGCGCAATGCCGGGCTGCGCCCGCAGCTGATGGGGGATTTCCCCGCCACCGATCCCGACCCGCCGACCGCCGCCGTCCATGAAAGAACCGCGCCATGACCCAGTCTTTCCGCAGCTTCGTGATCTTCGCCGAGATGCGCACCGGCTCGAACCTGCTCGAGGCGACGCTGAACGCCATCAAGCGCGTCACCTGCTTCGGCGAGGCCTTCAACCCCTACATGATGGGCTGGCCCGACAAGGATGAGCTCAAGGGCATCACCATGGCCGAGCGCGAGGCCGATCCGCACCGGCTGCTGGCGGCGATCTTCGACAAGCCGAACCACCTGCCGGGGTTCCGCTATTTCCACGACCACGACCCGCGGGTCTTCGACGCGATCATCGAGGACCGGGCCTGCGCCAAGATCATCCTGACCCGCAACCCGGTGGACAGCTATGTCTCGACCGCGCTGGCGCGGGCCACCAACCAGTGGAAGCTGAACGAGACCGAGACGCCGATTCCCGCCGCCGTGCGCTTCGACGGCGCCGAGTTCCGGCAGGTGGCGGGCGAGATCGAGGAGTTCCAGCTGAAGGTCATGCACCGGCTGCAGGTGACCGGCCAGGCCGGTTTCTGGCTGGGCTACGAGGACCTGCGCGATGCCGAGGTGATGACCGGCCTGTTGCATTGGCTGGGCCGCACCGACCTGAAACGGGTCGAGCCGGCCAGCGACCAGGTGCCGCAGAACCCGCGCGAACTGTCCGAGAAGGTCGAGAATTTCGACGAGATGCAGGCGGAACTGGCGCGGCTCGACCCGTTCATGCTGCGCAAGATCCCGAATTTCGAGCCGAGGAAGGGCCCGGCGGTGCCCTCGTTCCTGGGGGCCGAGGCGGGCAGGGGGCTGATCTTCATGCCGGTCAAGGGCGGGCCTGCGGACAGCGTGACGCGCTGGCTGCGCGCCATGGGCGAGGTCGTCGGCGACTTCAACCAGAACAGCCTGCGGCAATGGAAGCGCCAGCATGTCGGCCATCGCAGCTTCACCGTGCTGCGCCACCCGCTGCTGCGCGCCTGGGCGGCCTTCGAATCGCTGATCGGCGGCCGCAATGCCGAGCTGCGCCAGCTGATGCGGCAGATCCATCGCGTCGCCCTGCCGCCGGATCCGGAGCTGGGCGCGCTGGACCAGAGCCGCAAGGCCGAGCTGTTTGCGGCCTTCCTGGACTTCCTGCGCCGCAACCTGAACGGCCAGACCACGCTGCCGACCTTTCCCGGCTGGGCCAGCCAGTCCGAGGTGCTGGCGGGTTTCGCACGCTTCGGCGCCCCCGACATGCTGCTGCGCGAATCGGACCTGCCGCGCGACCTGTCCTGGCTTGCCGCCAGCGCCGGGATCAAGGCACCGGCCGATTTTCCCGACCCGGAGCCCTTCCCGGACTTCCTGAACGAGCAGGAATTGCGCGGCGCGGCGAAGAAGGCCTATCTGCGCGATTACGTCGCCTTCGGCTTCGGCGGCCAACCCTGACCCGGCCCCGCCCTGACCCGGCCCCGCCCTGATCAGCCCTGCGGGGTCATGGCCTTGCGCTGGCGGTTGCGCTCCAGCCCCAGCTGCCGCTCGCGCCAGATGATCAGGATGCCGGCGGTGATGACCAGCGCCGCGCCCGCCAGCATGACCAGCGTCGGCGCCTCGTCGAAGATGGACCAGCCGATCAGCAGCGCCAGCAGCATCGAGGCATATTCGAAGGGCGCCACCAGCGAGGCGTCGGCATAGCGATAGGCCGAGGTCAGCAGGATCTGCCCCAGCCCGCCCAGAAGGCCGATGGTCACCAGCAGCGCCGCCGTCCCGGCATCCGGCATCACCCAGCCGAAGGGAATGGTCAGCAGTCCGAGCAGCGTCGATGTGACCGAGAACCAGAAGACGATGGCCGAGGTCCGCTCCTCCTGCACCAGCTTGCGCACGAAGATCTGCGCCAGCGCCGCGCAGGCGGCGCCGGAGAGCGTCACCATGGCGCCCAGGCTTTCCTTGTAGCCCATGTCGGCGCCGAAGCTCAGCCGGGGCGATAGCACGATGACCACGCCGACCAGTCCCAGCACCACCATGGACAGGCGGAACAGCCGCACGTCCTCGCCCAGGAACATGGCGGCGAAGATCACCGTCAGCAGCGGCGCGGCATAGCCGATGGCCGTGACCTCGGGGAAGGGCAGCAGCGCCAGCGCCCAGAAGCCCAGCCCCATCGCGGCGGTGCCGATGATGCCGCGATAGAAATGCCCCATCGGCCGAAAGGTCTTCAGCCCCACGCCCAGCTCATGCCGGAAGGCCAGCCAGAGCAGGATCACCGGAATAGCGAAGAACGAGCGGAAGAAGACCTGCTGGCCCGGCGGCACGCCCAAGCCGCCCTCGGCGGTCGCCTTGACGATCGAGGCCATGATGGTGAAGACCAGCACGCTAAGGCATTTGAGCAGGATGCCGCGCAGCGGGCTTGGGTGCGTGTGGATCATGGCAATCGTTCGCAGGCCCAGCGTGCCGCATCGGCAACGGCGGGGTCGGGGTCATGCTGCAAGGATTCGGCCAGCGGCCGCAGATGCGCAAGCCCCGAATTGCCGATGGCGTAAAGAACATTGCGCACCATGCGGTCGCGGCCGATGCGCTTGATCGGGCTGCCCGAGAAACGCTCGCGGAAGCCCGCATCGTCAAGCTGCGCCAGCTCGGCCAGCGCCGGGGCGCCGTGCGGGCCGTGATAGCGCAGCTCGGTCGCGGCCTGGGCGAACTTGTTCCAGGGGCAGGCGGCCAGGCAATCGTCGCAGCCATAGATGCGGTTCCCGAGCATCGGGCGCAGCTCGGGGTCCACCGGCCCCTTGTGCTCGATGGTCAGGTAGGAGATGCAGCGCCGCGCGTCCAGCTGATAGGGTGCCGGAAAGGCCCCGGTCGGGCAGGCGTCGAGGCAGGCCCGGCACGAGCCGCAATGCGAGCGTTCCGCCGCATCCTTCGGCAGGTCCAGCGTGGTGAAGATCGCGCCCAGGAAGAACCAGCTGCCCAGCTCGCGCGACAGCAGGTTGGTGTGCTTGCCCTGCCAGCCCAGCCCTGCCGCCTGCGCCAGCGGCTTTTCCATTACCGGGGCGGTGTCGACGAAGACCTTGATCTCGCAGCCGGTCAGCCCGACCAGCCAGCCGCCAAGGCGCTTCAGCCGCTTCTTGACCAGGTCGTGATAATCCTTGCCCTGGGCATAGACGCTGACCGCGCCGCGATCCTTGCGGCGGATGGCCTCCATCGGGTCGTGCTCGGGCGTGTAGAGCTCGGCCAGCATGACGACCGAGCGCGCCTCGGGCCAGAGGCTGGCGGGCGAGGCGCGCCAATGCGCGCGCTCGGCCATCCAGCCCATCTGGCCGTGCCGGCCCCGTTCCAGGAATGCGGCCAGCCGCTCGGGCAGTTGCGGGTTGGCGTCGGGGACGCAAATGCCAAGGGCCGAGAAACCCTCGGCCCGCGCCTGCTGTTCCAGCCGGGAACGGATCTCCGCCGGGTCGGTCGGCCTAGAAGTCGAGCAGCGCATAATGCGGCGCCGGGTGGACGCCCGGCAGGTGGTCGGCCAGCAGGCTGCGGAAGGCCGGCCGCGACTTGATCTTGGCATACCATTCCTGCACCTCGGCCGAATGGGTCCAGTCCACGTCCGAGATGTAGTCGAGGCAGGACAGATGCGCCGCGGCGGCGAAATCGGCCAGCGTCATCACGTCGCCCGCCAGCCAGCGGCGGTGTTCCAGCAGGCTTTTCATGTAGTCGAGATGATAGCGGATCGCCGACAGGCCGGCCTTGACGGTGCGGCTGTCCGGGTAGCCCAGGCGCATGACCTTCTTCCAGACCCGTTCGGTCATCACCGGGCGGGTCACCTCGGCGTTGAACTTGTCGTCGAACCAGGCGCAGAGCCGGCGCACCTCGTAACGCTCGGCCGGCAGGGACGGCATCAGCGAGGGCTGCGGCTGGATCTCGTCCAGGTATTCGCAGATCGCCTGGCTTTCCGCCAGAAGCCGCCCGTCCATGCGCAGGACCGGCAGCTTGCCGGCCGGGTTGCGGCGCATGATTTCCGAGCCCGGTTCCCAGAAACGGTCCTCGACCAGTTCGACCTCGATGCGCTTTTCGGCCAGCACCAGCCGGACCTTGCGGCAAAAGGGCGACAGGGCGACATGGTAAAGGCGGATCGTGGAACTGGGCGAGGGCGTGTTCATCAGGGGAAAACCGGTTCGTTCTCGGGCTTCCGGTTGATACGCCCCGGGGCGCCCGGTTTCAACCGCCATGGCGGGCATGGGCGGATCAGCGCGGCAACCTCAGGCAGAAATCGCGGCCATCCGCCCGGATCGTCTCGGCGCCGCTGACGATCGAGCGGGTGCGGGCCGAGCCGGTCTGCGGGTTGCGCGTGCGCGGCGCCGGCAGGATCGAGGCCAAGGCCGCCGACTGGCGCAGGGTCAGCTTGTCGGGCGTGGTCTGGAAGTAATGCTCGGCCGCCGCCTTGATGCCGAAGACGCCGCGGCCGAATTCGGCGATGTTCAGATAGACCTCGACGATGCGGCGCTTGGACCAGAGCGCCTCGATCATCGGTGTGTAGACCGTCTCCATCACCTTGCGCGGCCAGCTGCGCCCCTGCCACAAGAACACGTTCTTGGCCGTCTGCTGGGTGATGGTCGAGGCGCCGCGCGACGAGCCCGAGGCGATGACCCGGCGGATCTCGACCATGTCGAAACCCCAGTGGTTGCAGAAATTGGCATCCTCGGCGGCGACCACGGCGCGCACCATATGGGGCGAGATGCGGCCCAGATCGACCCATTGCCGCGCCGCCCGGCCGGGAAACTCGCGCTGGCCCTGGATGATGGTCCAGGTGGTCGGCGGGTTGACGAAGGAGAACAGCAGCACCAGCACGGCCATCAGCCCCAGAAGCCGCAAGCCGATCCAGCGCAGCCAGGACCCCAGCCACAGCGCCGCGCGGCGCAGCGGCCGCCAGCGCCGGCGGGCGCGGGTCGTCGGCGGCTCGGTCAGCGCCTCGGGGTCGTCAAGGGTTTCCATGCGTCGGGGCATGGGGGCGTCCTGTCACGCCCATGCCCCTTGCGTCAAGCGTCAGGCCGAGCCCGGGGGCGCCGTCGTGCCCGCAGGCGCGGGATGATCGATCTGCGGCACGCCGAGCGCCGCGCCCAGCCTGCCGCCCGCGAAGGCCTCGCGCAGGCGCTCTTCCTCGGCCTCGGGCAGCGAGGTCTGCAGCACCCGGCCGCGCAGGTGGAAGCCTTCCAGCCGCGCCAGCACCTTGTCGGCGGTCATCTTGCGCACCAGGATGAACACGGCCGAGCCGCCCGGCGGGATGGACTGGCCCAGATCGCGCATGAAATCGTCGTTGATGCCGATATCCGAGAGCTTGCCGGCGATGGCGCCGGCGCCCGCGCCCACCGCGGCGCCCAAGAGCGGATTGAGGAAGATCAGCCCGACCAGCGTGCCCCAGAAGCCGCCGCCAAGCGCGCCCGCGGCGGTCAGGTTCACGGCCTGATGCAGCTGGATGTCCTCGGCCGAGGGGCGGGTGACAACCACCGCGTCCTCGAGCTCGATGAGGTATTCCTTCTGCATCTTGACCAGTTCGGTGCGCAGCTCGAAGCCGGTCGCCTCGTCGTCGAAGGCGATGACAAGCAGGTCGGACATAGCGGGATCCTTGTTGACTGATGACGGGGCGCAACGCCGGCGCGGGCTGGCGGGTTCCCGCCGCGACGCGGGGTCACGAAACGGCCTTACGCGCGGGCCTTGGCCGGAACGGGGGGGGGCGGACAGGCAGGGAGGAAGCCGGTAATGGGCATTCCGCTTTAGGGTGCCCTGATGGCGCTGCTGGCCGGGCGTGGAACTGCCGCGCAACAGCAAGGGCGAGGTGCAGAAGAATCTGCTGCGCCAGGATTTCGCCCGCGTCCTTGCCTGAACCGCCGGTCCGGGGGCCGTCTGCCCCCGGACCCCCGAGGATATTTCTCAAGAAAGAAGCGCAGCCATGCCGGGGTCCTGGCCCGCGGCGGCTATTCCTGTCCGGCGGCCGGCCGGATGACCAGCTCGTCATGGCCGGAAAGCGGGCAGGGCGCGCGGCTGAAAGTGAGGTCGTCGAGGACCAGCACCACGATCTCGGCCGTGGTATGGACCGCCGAGCCCGGCAGGAGGTGGCCGCCGAAAGCCCGCCCCTCGCCGTCGGCGATGGTCAGGTGCAGGTGCTGGCCGGCCGGGTCGATGGTGCCGGTCAGCGCGGTGATCTCGAAATGGCCCTGGTGGCAGGTGCCTCCCGGCCGGTTGGCGTGGCGGATCATGGCGCGGGTCAGGCTGCCGACGCAGGTGACCAGCGCCATGGCCGGCGCCCCGATCCGGCGCTGCAGGGCGCGCAGGGCCGCCAGCGGGTCCTCGCCCGGCCGCAGGCGGATCGTGGCATAGCGGCCGGAGGAGAGCGGGACCATCATTCGCCCCGCGGGAATCGCTTGGATTCCTCAAGCACGTTCAGGTCCATGTGGTTGCGCATGTAGCGTTCCGAAGCCTTCATCAGCGGCTGGTAATCCCAGGGGAAATAGGCGCCGTTGCGCAGCGCCTCATAGACCACCCAGCGCCGGGCCTGGCTTTCGCGCACCTCGGCGTCATAGGCGGCGAGGTCCCAGCGTTCGCCGGCCATAGCGCGCATCCGTGCCAGCACCTCGGCCGCCGCCGGGTCGGTGGCGCGGTTCTGCCGTTCCTCGGGATCCTCGGCCAGGTTGTAGAGCATTTCCGGGTCGGCGGCGCAGGCGATGTATTTCCAGTCGCCGTCGCGCAGGCAGACCAGCGGAGCGATGCTGCCCTCGGCCGCGTATTCCATCGCCACCGCCCCGCGCCCCTCGGCGCCCCGCGCCAGCGAGCGGCCGTCGGTCCAGGGCGCGACCTCGGCCATCGAGATCCCCGCGAGGTCGCAGATCGTCGGCAGAACGTCGATGGTCGAGACCGGCGTGTCCACGCGGCCGGGTGCCATGGCAGGGGCCGCGATCATCAAGGGCACCCGCGCCGAGCCCTCGAAGAAGCTCATCTTGAACCACATGCCGCGGCTGCCCAGCATCTCGCCATGGTCGGAGAGGAAGACCACGATCGCCTCCTGCCGGGTGCGCTCCAGCACGTCCAGGATCTCGCCCAGCTTGTCGTCGATATAGGAGATGTTGGCGAAATAGCCCTGGCGGGCGCGGCGGACATGCTCGGGCGTGACCTCGAGGCCGCGCCAGTCGCTGGCATCCATCAGCCGCTGCGAATGCGGGTCCATCCGCTCGTAGGGGATCGCCTCGGGCGGTTCCAGTTCCGGGATGCCCTCATAGAGATCCCAATATTTGCGCCGGGCGACGAAGGGGTCGTGCGGATGGGTGAAGCTGACGGTCAGGCACCAGGGCCGGTCGTCGCCGCCGCGCGCGAGGTCGTAGAGCTTGCGCGTCGCGTGATAGGCGACCTCGTCGTCATATTCATATTGGTTGGTGATCTCGGCCACGCCGGCGCCGGTCACGGAACCCAGATTGTGATACCACCAGTCGATGCGCTCGCCCGGCTTGCGGTAATCCGGGGTCCAGCCGAAATCGGCCGGGTAGATGTCGGTGGTCAGTCGTTCCTCGAAACCGTGCAGCTGGTCAGGGCCGACGAAATGCATCTTGCCCGACAGGCAGGTGTGATAGCCGGCCCGGCGCAGGTGATGGGCATAGGTCGGGATGTCCGAGCAGAACTCGGCCGCGTTGTCATAGACCCGGGTGCGGCGCGGCAACTGCCCGGACATGAAGCTGGCGCGTCCGGGCGCGCAAAGCGGGCTGCCGGTGTAGCAGTTGGCATAGCGTGTCGAACGCTCCGCCAGCCGGCGCAGATGCGGCACATGCAGGAATTCGGCCGGGCCGTCGGGGAACAGCACCCCCGACAGCTGATCGGCCATGACGACCAGAATATTAGGTTTCTTCAATCAGTTCACCGATGCCATGACTGCTTCCGCACCGGGTTTTCCGTCCAGCGTGGTCACGCCGTCAAGCCATTTCGCCACCGTCTCGGCATTTTGGCTGATCCAGTCCTTTGCGGCTGCGGTGGCATCCGCGCCCTCGTCGAGGATCTTGGCCATCAGCATGTTTTCCTGATCGACGGTAAAGACCAGCTGGCTGAACAGCTTCGCCGCATTGGGGCAGGCGGCGATCCATTCCTTGCGGGCCAGGGTGTGGACGGTGGCGCCGCCGTAATCCGGGCCGAACTCCTCGTCGCCGCCCGACAGGTAGGTGATGTTCAGCGTGACATTCATCGGATGCGGCGCCCAGGCCAGGAAGACCGAGGGCGTCCTGGCGGCATCGTTGCGCTGCACCTGGGCAAGCATGCCCTGTTCGCTGGATTCGACCAGCTCCCAGTCGCCGAGGCCGAACTTGTCGGCTTCGATCATGGCCTGGATGGTCTGGTTGGCAGGCGCGCCGGGTTCGATGCCGTAGATCTTGCCCTGGAAGGCCTCCCTATGCGCATCGAGATCGGCGAAATCCGCGACGCCCAGCTCGGCGGCGGCATCGGTCACCGCCAGGGTGAACTTGGCGCCTTCCAGGTTCTGCACCAGCTCTTCGGTCTTGCCCGAGGCTTCGAGGTCGTCGCGGAACCTCTGCTGAGCCGGCATCCAGTTGCCCAGGAAGACATCGGTATCGCCGTTCTTCAGCGCCTCATAGCCCACGGGCACCGAGAGCGTGCGGATATCGGGCCGGTAGCCCAGTCCCTGCAGCAGGGCGGTGGCGACGCCATTGGTGGCGGTGATGTCGGTCCAGCCCGGATCCGAGAAGCGGACCGTGCGGCAGCTGGCGGGGTCCTCGGCCAGGGCGGGCGTGGCGGCCAGGGCAAGGGCGAGCAGGGACAGCGGCGTGGTTCTTGACATGATCGGAACTCCGGTTTCGTGCTGCGGGCGGGCCGCGGCTTGCGGCTTCATGCGCTATCAGCCCACAGGTGCTGCGCCGGATCAAGGGGGTTGCCGAAGGCGCGGGTTGCGGCATTTTCCGGCTGGCCGGGGCGATCCGATCCTTGACGCGGGCGGCCGGCTCGATCAATGGTGTCGCCGGTCAGGGCCTGTAGCTCAATGGTCAGAGCAGGGCGCTCATAACGCCTTGGTTGGGGGTTCGAGTCCCTCCGGGCCTACCATTGCTTTCCTTCCAGATCGCCAGAGGGTTTTCGATGGGCCTTCCGGTCTTGCCCGCTCTTCTCCAATTTCCGCGCTGGCCGGGTGAACTTATGGGCGGCCTTGCAATGGAAGCGGTCGAGGTGTTCCTTGGCGTCCGTCAGGACTCGGGCGATGCGCAGGACGGCCGATGCAGAGCATCTGCCCCAGGAATTTTGCGCGGTTGCTCCATCTCCCGATGGGCCGCCGCTTCACGCCTTTGACCGTCAGCGTGCCAAGGCCACCCGGTCCGCTGCAAGGCTTATGGCTTCCGGCGGAGCGATCCGCACCGGATTGCGCTGCCTGCTGGGCCGGAACCGATGCAGCCGGCGGGCCGGGTAGCTGGAATGATCGTCGCGGCGCGCCCTCACTGTTGTTGGCAGGGGCGTGGCGCCCCCGCCGAGAAGGCTTTCGCGGAGCCTTGTCACCTGCCCAGCGCGTCATAGCGACGCTCCCAGGTTTCCGTCAGGCGCAGGACGGCCAGTTCCTGACGTTCGTCGATGGCGGCGCTGTCGTCCAGCATATTGGCCGCCCCCCTGAGCTGGCGGCGCTCGTCAAACACCGCCTGTTTCACTTGGCTTCTGTCTGGCTTGCTAGTCATTTCAGATCCTCCGAAACCGGCAGCGCGTGGGCTGCGCGACGAATTCATCATAGCGGATTCCAAGCGATTTTTACACGATAAAAACTAGCGAGTTTTCCGTAAATTAACGATGCAGGCGATTCGGAACCAGGACCGGGCCTTTGCCTGGTGATTTCCCCTGAGAGGCGACCCGGCTTTCGAGAACTGCCCCATCTTGAGAATATGGTTGGCGGGTGATGGCTGGGCGGCTGTTTTCCTGCTTCTGCGGGCGGCGGCTTCAGGGCTGGCCTTGACGCGGAAGCTGCCGTCGCCCGATCAACCGCGGGAAACGTTGGAGGTGAGTGGGTTTGCGTCGCCATTGATGTTGCTTCGGGATGCATCCTCGGCCTGCGGATCGCTGCCGCACCATCGGCGGAAGAGTTCAGGAAACTGCTGGAAATGGTCGTTTCCGACAAGTCCGCTCTGGCGCGCGCCTGCGGTGCTCAGGGGGCATGGCATCAGTGTGGTCGCCCGATGACCATCGCCACCGATACCGGTTCCAGCGTCATCGCGACCGGATCCATCGAGCGGGCCAATGATATGGGAGCGGCCATGGAATATGCCCCGGTGAAATGCGCCGAACTGCGCGGTACCGATGAGCGGCTCTTTGGCACGTTTGGGCGGATGCTGATGCCCCGGCTGCCCGGTCATACGCAGCCCGATCCGGTAAAATGCGGCGATTACGACCCACGTGCCAATGCCTGTCTCGACGATGATGACCTGATCCGGATTCTGGTTTGCTTTGTGGTCGATGAATACCACCGCAACCCGCATGGCGGGCTGGGCGGCCAGATGCCGGTGTCGAAGTGGGTTGACCTGGAGAAGGAGGCCCGGTTCTCTGCAGCCACCTGTCGATCGCCTGACCCGTTGCGCGGCGCTCGGTGTTGATATCGACGTCAAGCTTGGGAAGCAGGGCGTGCTTGTCTTCGGCAATCACTTTAGCTGTGAAGTTCTGCGTGCGCACTACACCCATGGCGGGCAAGACCACGCTTGTCCGGAGCGCTCTGCATCAGCACCCTTCAGGTCTGTGCACGCTGACCGGCGAAGAGGAGCGGGCCGACGTGGTCAGCATGGCGGTGCCGTCGCCCGCGACGCCGAAAGGGGTCGGTCTCAGCGTGCTGGAGGCCCTTGGCTATCCGCTGCGCCGGGACCGCTCGGCCCATATCATCTGGCAATCGGTCAAGGCTCAGTTCGCAGAGCGGCAGGTGCTGTTCCTGCATCTGGACGAGGCGCAGGACTTCAGCCGGCACAATAATCGCAACGACCAGCATGCGGTGGTCAATACGCTGAAATCGCTGATGCAGTCACCGCAATGGCCGGTGGGGTTGATCCTCAGCGGCATGCCGGAACTGCTGGAGCTGGTGAATATGGACCCTCAGCTGGCGCGTCGGCTGAAGCCGGTGGAGCACCGCCCGCTCAAGACCAGCGTGGATGGCGGCATGATCGTTGCCGCCATCAGGCAATATGCGGCAATTGCGCATGTCCCTGTGGACGACAAGCTTCGCAAGCCGCGGTTTGTCAGACGGCTTGTCCATGCCGCCGATCATTGCTTCGGCATTCTGGTCGAAATGACCTGTGAGGCCATCGGCGAGGCGCTGCTGTCGCCCGAAAATACGCTTTCCTCCAAATCCTTCGCAGCTTGTTTTGCCCGGCGATCCGGCTGTCCGGAAGGCCTCAATCCCTTCGTGGTCGTAGATTTTCTGGCTCTGGATGTACGCAAGTTGTTGCAGCTCGAATCCGGGCCCGGAGATCGGGGGAGACGGAAATGAGACTCGGCCTTAGCCTGCCCATTCTGCCGCAGGAAACTCTGCCGTCCTTCGTCTCGCATGTCGCGCGGAAGAAGGGGTCGCGCCATGTGCAGGACTTCGTGCAGGATATGGATCTGTCCTGGCGGCGGATATTGCAGCTTGATCCAGATACGGTTCAGCAACTGGCCGATCTGACGGGAACCGATACAGAGCGACTTGCGAAGAACAGTTTTGCCCCGATCGGTGACAGCTCTTTCCGCTTGCAAGGCAGCAATCTGCCCCGGTCCTTTCTTGACCGCTCAGCGCTGAAGTTCTGCCCTATCTGCATCAAAGCCGATCAGGACAATCATGGCCGGACACGGGGACGCGCCCTGTGGCAGATCGATTCGTTGCATGTCTGTCCGGATCACGACGTGCTGTTGGGAAGATTGGACCCGCCGGACTATCCTCGCTGTCCGCATGATTTTGCCGGTCGCCTTGCCGATAATCGGGTGCTGGTCGGTGAAGCCGCTGTCGAGGCAGGGGACGAGGCCGTGCGGTATGCGCGCATGCTTTCCGATCGGCTGCATGCCCCACGCCAAAGCGCACGCCACTCATGGCTCGATGCTTTGCCCATCGAGGTGGTCGCGCGCCTGTGCGAAAATATTGGTACCCTGATTAATGTTGGTCCGGAAGCCCGTCCAGGGTCGCTGAACCGCAAGGATCTGGTTGCGGTTGGTGCATCGGGATTCGCGGCCTGCGTCCAGGGACCCGATGCGCTGCGAGAGGCCTATGATGGCATCCGGCGCAGTTCACGCAGTACGAAGGGCGGCTTCTACGCCGACTTCGGCTTCTACACCCGCTGGCTCCAGCGGCTGACGCAACCGGATCGCTATCGACCGATCCTTGACCATTTCCGGGACCTTATTCTGGAAAGCTATCCTTTGGCGCCCGGACAAAAGGTGCTTGGGCGGGTCTGTTCTCAGCGGCGATGGTTTTCCTGGGCGGAGATCGGACGGAGATATGGTTTGACGGCGGGTCGTATCGCGGGGTTCCAGCGCGCTGTCGGCCTCGCTGGTGACGATCTTCGGCGTGTTGCGCCCGGTCGCCATGATGTCGAGCTCACGATTCTTTCGACCGGCCTCGACCGGAAGCAGGCGAGCCGGCATCTGAACGTTCATCCTGCCACGATCGACAAGCTTGTCGAGTTCAGGCTTATCAAACATGCCTTGGCCTTACCGCATATGGACAAGCTGTTTCTTCACGAGGACCTCGACAGCTTTCTTGTGTCAGTCTTTGCCAATGCTGGACTGGCGGGTGAGGTACCTACGGGGGCCTTTCCGCTTCGGACCATCGCCCAGAAGGCCACCTTGCCGTATAATGACCTGCTCCGTGCCGTGATCGACGGCAGGCTGGCAAAGGTCTGGCGGCTGCGCGGTATCCGTGGACTGGCAGCACTGCATCTGGATCTGGCCGAAGTTCTGGACAGATTCGAGGCCGCCCCGCTGATGGGCCTGAGCCGCGACGATCTGCGAAAGCGGCTGCATATCAACTGCTCGACTGTCGCCCTTTTCATGGGGAAGGGCGTGATCGCCAGCACCGAAGCCCGTTACCCGCGGACGCGCCAACCCATGTCGCTGGTTGCGCCGGAAGAGGTGGAGCGGTTCCTTGACCGCTACCTCCCGCTTGGTCTGATGGCATATGAGCTGGGAACACAGGCGAAGCATGTCGCCGTCCGTCTGGACGATGCGGAAGTCTGGCCAATCCCGTTGCCGGAACGTTGCAGCAAGATCTATCTGCGTCGGGAGGCGGCGCCCATCATCTCGATCTGAGCCGCGCTCGCGCAGAACCATGCGCCCCGTCGACCGGTTCGGCGGGCTTTTCCATGTCCGCGAAAACCACCTTAAAATCGGCGATCTCACCGATTGAGATAATCTTGCGTGTCGTTTGAGATAGTTTCCCTGTCGTTTGCGATACTTACTAGTGTCGCTTGACACTTGACAATCTGGAAAGTGGTGAGCCCGACAGGATTCGAACCTGTGACCCACTGATTAAAAGTCAGTTGCTCTACCAACTGAGCTACGGGCCCATCGCACGGGGGGCTAACTACGGTCGGCGGCGGACAGGGTCAAGCGGAAAAATCGCCGCCTCTGGCAGAATCTTTCCGGCAGGAGTATGTCACCGCCATGGAACACCAGCAAAACCCCGGCCAGAGCGCCCCTCTGCCCTTCATGAAGATGCACGGGCTCGGCAACGACTTCGTGGTGATCGACGGCCGCCGCTCGGGCGCGCTGCCCGATGCCGCGACCGTGGCCGCCATCGCCGACCGCCATCGCGGCGTCGGCTTCGACCAGATGGCCGTCATCCTGCCCGGCGAGAATGCCGATGCGCGGCTGGTGTTCTTCAACGCCGACGGCTCGCTTTCGGCCGCCTGCGGCAATGCCACGCGCTGCGTGGCCCGCTTCCTGATGGACGAATCGGGCGCCTCGGCCCTGCGGCTCGCCACCGACCATGCCGTGCTTGCGGCCGAGGATGCGGGCAATCGCCTGACTCGCGTCAATATGGGCGCGCCGGTCCTAGACTGGGCGCGGATCCCGCTGGCCGAGGATGTCGATACGCTGCACCTGCCCATCGAAGGCGATCCGGTGGCGACGGGGATGGGCAATCCGCACATGACCTTCTTTGTGCCCGACGCCGCGGCGGTCGACCTGGAACGCTTCGGCCCCCTGCACGAACATCATCCGCTTTACCCGCAACGCAGCAATGTCGAGCTGGTGCAGGTCGTCTCGGACAGCGAGATCGTGCTGCGCATCTGGGAACGCGGCACCGGCATCACGCTGGCCTCGGGCTCGTGCTCCTGCGCGGCGGTGGTCGCGGCGGCGCGGCGCGGGCTGACCGGGCGGCGGGTCAAGGTCAACGTGCCGGGCGGCGTGCTGGAGATCGACTGGCGCGAGGACGGGGTCTGGATGACCGGGCCGACCGCGCATGTCTTCGACGGGGTCTGGCGGGGATGAAGGACCTGAAGCCGCCCGTTTTCGCGACCCTCGGCTGCCGGCTGAACGCCTATGAGACCGAGGCGATGCGCGAGATGGCCGAGGCCGCCGGGCTGCAAGGCGCGGTGATCGTGAACACCTGCGCGGTGACCGCCGAGGCGGTGCGCAAGGCCCGGCAGGAGATCCGGCGGCTGGCGCGCGAGAACCCCGGCGCCCCGGTCATCGTCACCGGCTGCGCCGCCCAGACCGAGCCCGAGACCTTCGCCGCCATGGCCGAGGTCAGCCGCGTCATCGGCAACCATGAAAAGATGCAGCCGGCGACCTGGGCCGCGATGCAGGCCCCCGACCTGATCGGCGAGACCGAGAAAGTACAGGTCGACGACATCATGTCCGTGCGCGAGACGGCGGGCCATCTGATCGACGGCTTCGGCCGGCACCGCGCCTATGTGCAGGTGCAGAACGGCTGCGATCATCGCTGCACCTTCTGCATCATTCCCTATGGCCGCGGCAATTCGCGCTCCGTGCCCGCGGGGGTGGTGGTGGACCAGATCAAGCGGCTGCGGGACCGCGGCTTCAACGAGGTGGTGCTGACCGGTGTCGACCTGACCTCTTGGGGGGCCGACCTGCCGGGGACGCCGCGGCTGGGCGATCTGGTCATGCGCATCCTGCGGCTGGTGCCGGACCTGCCGCGGCTGCGCATCAGCTCGATCGATTCGATCGAGGCGGATGAGAACCTGATGCTGGCCATCGCCAGCGAGCCGCGGCTGATGCCGCATCTGCACCTGTCGCTGCAGGCCGGCGACGACATGATCCTGAAGCGGATGAAGCGCCGCCACCTGCGCGACGACGCCATCCGCTTCTGCGAGGATGCGCGCAAGCTGCGGCCGGGAATCGTCTTCGGCGCCGACATCATCGCCGGTTTCCCGACCGAGACCGAGGCGATGTTCGAAAACAGCCTGAAACTGGTCGAGGATTGCGGCCTGACCTTCCTGCATGTGTTTCCCTATTCGGCGCGCAAGGGCACCCCGGCGGCGCGGATGCCGCGCGTGCCGGGCCCGGCGATCAAGGAACGTGCGGCGCGGCTGCGCGCGGCGGGCGATGCGGCGCTGGCCCGGCATCTGGCCGCGCAGGTCGGAGAGATGCGCATGGTGCTGACCGAGGGGCCGCGGCTGGGCCGGACGGAGCATTTCACCGAGGTGGCTTTCCAGCGCGACATGCCCGAGGGCACGCTGATGGAGCTGCGCATCGCCGGCCATGACGGTCAGCGGCTGACGGTCTGATCCTTCGCCGTTGCGCCGGGGGCTGTCTGCCCCCGGACCCCCGAGGGTATTTGTAAAACGGAGAAGGACGGGGTTTCCGGCGGGGTGGTCGCCATGGGATCGGGCCGGTTGCGCAAGATTGGCTTGCCGCGCGGGAAAGCCGCACATAATCCTTGGCCGATGACCTTGCTTTATACGCACCCCTCGGGGCTCTTGCATGTGACGCCGCCCAGCCATCCCGAACAGGTGGCGCGGCTGGATACCGTCCTGGACGCATTGGGCGGGCTCGACCTGGTCCGGGGCGAGGCGCCGGAGGCGGCGGAGGCGGACATCCTGCGCGCCCATCCGCCGGAATACCTGTCCGGGCTGCGCCGGAAATCGCCGGCCGAGGGCTGGATGATGCTGGATTCCGACACCTATCTGTCGCCCGGCAGCCTGGAAGCCGCGCGCCATGCCGTCGGCGGGGTTTGCGCGGCGGTCGATTCGGTGCTGGCGGGCGAGGCGCCCAACGCCTTCGTCGCCATGCGCCCGCCGGGACATCATGCCGAGCGGGCGCGGGCCATGGGCTTCTGCATCTTTTCCTCGGTCGCCATCGGGGCCTTGCGGGCGCTGGACCATCACGGGCTGGACCGCGTGGCGGTGCTGGATTTCGACGTGCATCACGGCAACGGCACCCAGGACGTGCTGTGGGAGGAGAAACGCGCGCTCTTCGCCTCGACGCATCAGTTTCCGCTTTATCCCGGCACCGGCGCGGCCTCGGAGCGGGGTGCGCATGGCCAGATCGTCAACATGCCGCTGGCGCCGGGCAGCGGCGGGGACGAGGCGCGCGCGGCCTGGCGGGCGATCTGCGACCGGGTCGCGGCCTGGCGGCCGCAGCTGGTGCTGGTCTCGGCCGGGTTCGACGCCCATGCCGACGATCCCCTCGCCGCGCTGATGTGGCGCGAGGCGGATTTCACCGCCATCACCCGGATGATCTGCGACACGGCGGCGGCCTGTTCGGCCCCGGTGGTATCGGCGCTGGAAGGCGGTTATGATCTTGCCGCTCTGGGCCGCTCGGCGCGCGCCCATGTCGATGTGCTGAGGGAGACTGCCGCGTGACCGAGATCGAGAACATGTCCTTCGAGGAGGCGATGAAAGAGCTTGAGGCGACGGTCGGCCGGCTGGAGCACGGCGAGGCGACGCTGGAGGAATCGATCAAGCTCTACGAGCGCGGTGCGGCCCTGCGGGCGCATTGCGACAAGCGCCTGCGCGAGGCCGAGGAGCGGGTGGAAAAGATCACTTTGGCGGCCAACGGCCAGCCCGACGGGACCGTTCCGGCCGAGGGGCTGTGATGCGGGACCGCCTTGCCGAGGTGAAGGCGCAGGTCCAGACCGCGCTGGACGTGGCCATGGCCGGCCTGCCCGAGGGCGAGCTGACCGATGCGATGCGCTATGCCTGCACCGGCGGCAAGCGCATCCGCGCCTTCCTGGTGATGGAATCGGCGCGGCTGTTCGGCTTGGCCGACCCGGCGGCGCTGCCCGTCGCGGCGGCGGTCGAGGCGCTGCATGCCTATAGCCTGGTCCATGACGATCTGCCCTCGATGGACGACGACGATCTGCGGCGCGGCCTGCCCACCGTGCATTTGCGTTGGTCCGAGGCGACCGCGATCCTGGCCGGCGACGCGCTGCAAGGCCTGGCCTTCGGCCTGCTGGCCGATCCGCGGATCGGCGCGCCCGAAAGGCGGCTGGCGCTGGTGCGCGGCTTCGCCGAGGCGGTCGGCGGGGGCGGCATGGTCTGGGGCCAGGCGCTGGACATCGCCGCCGAGACCGCCGCCGAGCCCTTGGACCTTGCTGCCATCACGCGGCTGCAGCAGGCCAAGACCGGCGCGCTGATCCAGTTCTCGGCCACCGCCGGCGCGGTCATGGCCGGCGAGGATCCCGGCCCGCTGGCGGATTATGCCCGCCGTCTGGGCCTTGCCTTCCAGATCCAGGACGACATTCTCGACGTGACCGGCACCGAGGCCGAGACGGGCAAGCGCACCGGCAAGGACGGCACCGCCAACAAGGCGACCTTCGTGTCGCTGCTGGGCCTGCAGGGCGCGCAGGACCAGGCGCGCCAGCTGGTCCGCGATGCCGAAACCGCCCTTGATCCCTATGGCGAGGCCGCAGGAAACTTGCGGCAGCTCGCGCGTTTCGTTATCGAGCGCGACGCCTGACAGCCCGCCCGGAGAGGGGCAAGCCATGACCCATGAGACTTCCGACCGCCCTTCGACGCCGATCCTGGACCGGGTGGCCTTGCCGTCCGACCTGAAGGATCTGTCGGATCGCGAACTGCGGCAGCTTGCCGACGAGCTGCGGGCCGAGACGATCAGCGCCGTTTCCGTCACCGGGGGCCATCTGGGCGCCGGGCTGGGCGTGGTCGAGCTGACCGTGGCGCTGCATGCGGTCTTTGACGCGCCGCGCGACAAGATCATCTGGGACGTGGGCCATCAGTGCTATCCGCACAAGATCCTGACCGGGCGCCGCGACCGCATCCGCACGCTGCGTATGGAAAACGGCCTTTCCGGTTTCACCAAGCGGTCGGAAAGCCCCTATGACCCGTTCGGGGCCGGGCACAGCTCGACCTCGATCAGCGCGGCGCTGGGTTTCGCCATGGCGCGCGAACTCGGCGGCGATCCGGGCGACGCCATCGCGGTGATCGGCGACGGCGCGATGAGCGCGGGCATGGCCTTCGAGGCGCTGAACAATGCGGGCGACCTGGGCAAGCGGCTGTTCGTGGTGCTGAACGACAACGAGATGTCCATCGCGCCGCCCACCGGGGCGCTGTCGCGCTATCTGACCCGGCTTTACGCCGAGGGGCCGTTCCAGGACCTGAAGGCCGTGGCCAAGGGCGCCGTGGGTTTCCTGCCACCCTCGCTGCAGGAGGGGGCGCGCCGCGCCAAGGAGATGCTGAAGGGCATGACCGTCGGCGGCACCCTGTTCGAGGAGCTGGGCTTTTCCTATATCGGCCCGGTCGACGGCCACGACCTCGACCAGCTTCTGCCGCTCTTGCGCACCGTCAAGGCACGGGCCACCGGGCCGGTGCTGATCCATGCCGTGACGAAGAAGGGCAAGGGCTACGGCCCGGCCGAACGCGCCGCCGACAAGGGCCATGCCACGGCGAAATTCGATGTCGAGACCGGCGCGCAGGCCAAGGCCAAGTCGAACGCGCCCAGCTATACCTCGGTCTTTGCCCGGGCGCTGGTCGATCAGGCCAGCCGCGACGCCCGCATCGTCGCCGTCACCGCCGCCATGCCGGACGGCACCGGGCTGAACCTCTTCGCCGAGCGTTTTCCGCGCCGCTGCTTCGACGTGGGCATTGCCGAGCAGCATGCCGTGACCTTCTCGGCCGGGCTGGCGGCGGGGGGGATGAAACCGTTCTGCGCGCTTTATTCGACCTTCCTGCAGCGCGGCTACGATCAGGTCGTCCATGACGTGGCGATCCAGCGCCTGCCGGTGCGCTTTGCCATCGACCGCGCCGGTCTGGTCGGGGCCGACGGCGCCACCCATGCCGGCGCCTATGACATTGCCTTCCTTGCGAACCTGCCCGGCTTCGTGGTCATGGCCGCCGCCGACGAGGCGGAGCTGGTGCATATGGTCGCCACCGCCGCCGCCCATGACGAAGGCCCCATCGCCTTCCGCTATCCCAGGGGCGAGGGCACCGGGGTCGAGATGCCCGAACGCGGCGAGGTGCTGGAGATCGGCAAGGCCCGCGTCATGGCCGAGGGCAAGCGCGTCGCCATCCTGTCCTTCGGCACCCGGCTGGCCGAGGTCATGCGGGCGCGCGAGGCGCTGCTGGCGCGCGGGATCACGCCCACGGTGGTCGATGCCCGTTTTGCCAAGCCGCTGGACCGCGACCTGATCCTGCGCCTTGCCCGCACGCATGAGGCGCTGATCACCATCGAAGAGGGCGCGGTCGGCGGTTTCGGCAGCCTGGTCGCGCAGCTGCTTGCCGACGAGGGCGTCTTCGACGGCGGGCTGCGCTTCCGCCAGATGGTGCTGCCCGACACATTCATCGACCATGCCAGCCCCGAGGCCATGTATCGCTGCGCCCGCATGTCCGCCCCCGATATCGAGGCCAAGGTGCTGGAGGTTCTGGGCGTGGCGCATCTTGGGGAAAAGCGGGCGTGAGTGGGGCCGATCTGCCGAAATTCGAAGACCTCATGTTGCCGGTATTGGAGCTTATTCAGGCAGGAAGCCAGACTGTGTCGGACTGCCTTCCCGCCCTTCAGGCCCGCTTCGGCCTGACAGATGAACAGATGGAAGAACTGCTGCCTAGCGGCAAGCAGACCACCATGAGTAATCGCACCCATTGGGCGCGGAACTACATGAAGCATGCTGGCCTTGTCGAAGCGGTATCGCGCGGGCGCTATCGTATAACACCGCTGGGTGAACAGCTCTTGGCGCAACGGTGCGCGCGGATCGACAAATCCGTGCTGGAGCGGTTCCCGCTCTATCAAGCCTGGCGTTCACAACAGCAGGACGGAGCCGGCGAAGCGGCCGCGGTGGTCGAGCCTCTCAACGCTGCCACGCCCGAAGAGCATATCGAGACTGCGTATGCACAACTGGATGCTGCCCTTACCGAAGACCTTCTTGACCAGGTTCTTACCCTTTCCCCCGCCCGATTCGAGCAGCTGATCGTCGAGCTTCTGCTTGCCATGGGCTACGGCGATGGTCGGGCCGAGATGGGGCAGGCTATCGGACGTTCGGGCGACGGCGGCATTGACGGTGTGGTGAACGAGGACAAGCTGGGTCTCGACGCCGTCTATATCCAAGCCAAGCGGTATGCCCTGGACAATGTCGTCGGGCGCCCGGCTCTGCAAGCTTTCATCGGGTCGATGACCGGCGAAAGCGCGACCAAGGGCGTGTTCGTGACCACCTCGTCCTTTTCGCGCGAGGCGCGGGATTACGTGCGCCGCGTGCAGCAGCGTGTCGTGCTGATCGACGGTGCCCGGCTGGCCCGGCTGATGATCGACCATGGCGTCGGTGTCAGGATCGACAGGACCTATGTGTTACGCTCGATTGACGCTAACTTCTTTGATGTAGACTGATTGGAGGCTTCGCCCCGCATGAGCAGACCGATGCTGCGTATCCTTCTGACCGGCCTCGTGCTTGCCGCCCCGCTGGCGGTGCAGGCGCAGGACTATCTTCCGAACCTGTTCGACGTCACCGTGGTCGAGACTTGGGACAAGCTGAACGTGCGCGAGGCGCCGCATGGACAGGCCAAGATCATCGGCCGGCTCGCCTCGACCGCCAAGGGGGTCGAGCTGCTGGACCGCGACGCATCGGGCAAATGGGGCCTCGTGAACGTGGGCGAGACCACGGGCTGGGTGGCATTGCGCTTTCTCAAGCCGCAGGCCACGGCCTGGAAGCCAGCCGAGCTGCCGCTGTCGCTGCAATGCAGCGGGACCGAGCCCTTCTGGTCGGTCAAGACGGTGCAGAAGGGGCTGGTCTTCAGCGAGCCCGACCAGCCCGAGCGCCAGCTTTCGCTGCGCAAGGTCATGGATCGCGGCATCGAGGGGGAGCCGACGCGCGGCATCATTGCCGGCGACGACAAGGGCCGGCTCACCGCCTTCCTGCGGCCCGAGCAATGTTCGGATGGCATGTCGGACCGCGGCCATGCGCTGGCGGTCAGCGTGATCCTGGACGGGCAGGAGCAGCCCTCGCGCATGCTGACGGGCTGCTGCACGATCGCCCGCTAGGCGGGGGTCCCCTCGGCGCGGGCCAGCGCGGCCAGCCCGGCGCGATAGTCGGGATAGCGCAGCCTCACGCCCAGCTCGCGCTTGATGCGGTCGTTCGCGACGCGCTTGTTCTCGGCATAGAAGCTGCGCGCCATGGGGGTCATCTCGGCTTTGGCGTAATCCTCGGCGGGCGGCAGGGGCAGGCCCAGCAGTTCCGCCGCATGAGCGATCACCGCCTCGGGCGGGGCCGGGTCGTCGTCGCAGACATTGTAGATCGCCCCCGGCCGGGGGGCGCGGATCGAGGCCAGCAGCACTTGCGCGATGTCCTCGGCATGGATGCGGGAAAACACCTGTCCCGGCTTGACGATGCGCCGCGCCGTGCCCGCACGGACCTTGGCGAAGGGGCCGCGCCCCGGCCCGTAGATCCCGGCGAGGCGGAAGATATGCAGCGGCAGCCCATGCTGGGCGGCCAGCCGCTGCCAGCCCTGCTCGGCCGCGACCCGTTCGCGCCCGCGCCGGGTCGAGGGGGCGCAGGGCGTTTCCTCGTCGACCCAGCCGCCCTCGCGGTCGCCATAGACGCCGGTGGTGGAAAGATAGCCCAGCCAGCGCGGCCGCGCCGCGGCGATCTCGGCGCCGAAAGCTGCCAGAACCGGGTCCGCGCCCCGGTCCGGCCCGACCGAGACCAGGATCGCGTCGGCTTGGGCGATGGCCTCGCGCAGCGCCTCCTCCTGCCCCGGCCAGCGCAGCGGCTCGGCCCCGGTCGGCGCGACGCGATCCGTCGCCTCCCGGGTGGTGCCCGTGACCTGCCAGCCCTCGGCCAGCAGCAAGGGCGTCAGGAAACCGGCCGAATAGCCGTGACCGAAGACCAGCATCCTCATGCGCGCCCCCGCAGGATCTCGGCCGCGATGGCAAAGGAACGGTGCCGCGCGGCCTGGTCGTGGATATTGCCGACGAGGATCAGCTCGTCGGGGCGGTGGCGGGCGATCAGCTCCTCCAGCCGGGCCGCGACGGTTTCCGGCGCGCCGACCGCGCTGACCGAAAGCGCATGCTCGACGGCGGGCAGGATGCGCACCGGGATCGCGTCCAGCACGTCCTCGACCGGCGGCGGCAGCAGGCCGGGCATGCCCAGCCGCAGCCGGGCGAAGCTGATCATCTGGCTTGTGCGCAGGCGCTGCGCCTCGGCATCGGTCTCGGCCGCGATGACGTTCACCGCCAGCATGAAGCGCGGCCGGGTGCCGAATTCGGTCGGCTCGAAGCGGTCGCGGTAAAGCTGCACGGCCTGGTCGAGATCGCCCGGCGCGAAATGGCTGGCAAAGGCATAGGGCAGGCCAAGCGCAGCGGCAAGGCTGGCGCCATAGAGCGACGAACCGAGGATCCAGACCGGCACGTTCGTGCCTTCGCCCGGATGCGCCGCGACCGGGGCGCCGGGGCGCGGCGGGCCCAGATAGCGCAGCAGCTCGACCACGTCGTTGGGGAAATCCTCGTTGCGCTGCATCGAACGGCGCAGCGCATGCATCACCGCGCCGTCGCCGCCCGGCGCGCGGCCAAGGCCCAGATCGATGCGGTCGCCGTGGATCGTCGCCAGCGTGCCGAACTGCTCGGCAATGGCCAGCGGCGCGTGGTTCGGCAGCATGACCCCGCCGGCGCCGACGCGGATGGTTTGCGTATGATCGGCGACATGGCCGATCAGCACCGCGGTGGCGGCGCTGGCGATGCCGGGCATGTTGTGATGTTCGGCCAGCCAGAAACGGCTGTAACCCCAGCCTTCGGCGGCTTGCGCGAGCGCGACGGAATTGGCGATGGCCTGCCGCGCGTCCGAGCCTTCGGCCACCACCGCCAGGTCGAGAATGGAAAATTCCATGCGGATCACTCCTTTGCCCCTGTCAGATAAGGCCTCCGCTGCCGGCTTGCCAGCCCGCGGCGGCGCTGGCACTCTCCGCCGAAACTGGAGAGCGCGCATGATGACCGACCGCCGGAGACTTCCCATCGAAACGCCCGAGCCTGCCGAGCGGGTCTATTTCGACGACCCGGCCGCCGCCGTGGCCCAGCTGATCGCGCTTTACGAGCGGGCGTCGCATTTCCTGCTGGACCGGTTCCTGGCCACGCTGCAGGGCGGCCGGCCAGCGGCGCGCTATCGCGCCTTCTACCCGGAACTGCGCATGACCGTGCCGGTGCATTCCAAGACGGATTCGCGCCTGTCCTTCGGCCATGTCGCGCTGCCCGGCACCTATTCGGCCTCGATCACCCGGCCCGACCTGTTCCGCGGCTACCTGACCGAGCAGATCGGCCTGCTGATGCGCAATCACGGCGTGGCGGTGGCGATCGGCGACAGCGGCACGCCGATGCCGGTGCATTTCGCCGTGGCGACGCAAAGCGACCTGAACGTCCCGCAGGAAGGCGTGCTGGACTATTCGCTGCGCGACGTCTTCGACGTGCCGGACCTGAACACCATGAACGACGATATCGTCAACGGCACCGCGGGGCCGAACCCGGACGGCAGCCACCCGCTGGCGCCCTTTACCGCGCAGCGCGTCGACTATTCGCTGGCCCGGCTGGCGCATTACACCGCGACCCTGCCCGAGCATTTCCAGAATTTCGTGATGTTCACCAACTACCAGTTCTATGTGGACGAGTTCGAGGCCTTCGCCCGCCGCGCGCTGGCCGATCCGGATTCGGGCTATACGGGCTTCGTCGCGCCGGGAAACCAGATCCTGGAACGCCCCGAGGATATCATCGCCACCGGCGCCAAGATGCCGCAGATGCCGGCCTATCACCTCAAGCGCCCGGACGGCGACGGCATCACGCTGGTCAATATCGGCGTGGGACCGTCCAACGCCAAGACCGCGACCGACCACATCGCCGTGCTGCGCCCGCATGCCTGGCTGATGGTCGGCCATTGCGCCGGTCTTCGCAACAGCCAGTCCCTGGGCGATTTCGTGCTCGCCCATGCCTATCTGCGCGAGGATCACGTGCTGGACGACGATTTGCCGGTCTGGGTGCCGATCCCCGCCCTGGCCGAGGTGCAGGTCGCCCTGCAGGAGGCGGTGGCCGAGGTCACGCAGCTGGACGGCTACGAGCTCAAGCGCATCATGCGCACCGGCACGGTGGCCACCATCGACAACCGCAACTGGGAATTGCGCGACCAGTCCGGCCCGGTGCAGCGCCTGTCGCAGTCGCGCGCCATCGCACTGGACATGGAAAGCGCCACCATCGCCGCGAACGGCTTCCGCTTCCGGGTGCCCTATGGCACGCTGCTTTGCGTCAGCGACAAGCCGCTGCATGGAGAGCTGAAGCTGCCCGGCATGGCCACGGATTTCTATCGCACCCAGGTCGCGAACCACCTGCTGATCGGCATCCGCGCCATGGAAAAGCTGCGCGCGACACCCCTGGAACGCATCCACTCGCGCAAGTTGAGGTCCTTCAACGAGACGGCCTTCCTCTAGAACCGCGCTTTGGCGGCGAATTTCGCAGCGTTTGCTGGGGAAAACCGCCGAAAAAGCTTGATCTGCGCCGAAAAAGCTTGTGTAGCGGCAGGCGTGCCGCCAAGGTGGCGTCCGAAAATTTCCCGAACGGGGAACAACGAGGAGACAGAATATGGCCCAGGCCGCTTCGAAACCGATGACCAAGACTCAGCTCGTCGCCACGCTGGCCGATGAAATGGGCAGCGACAAGAAGACCGCCGCCGCGGCTCTTGACGCGCTTTCGGCCGTCGTGTCGCGCACCGTTGCCGAAGGTGGCGCCGTCACCCTGCCGGGCATCGGCAAGGTCGCCTGCCGCGCCCGCCCCGAGCGTCAGGTCCGCAACCCGCAGACCCAGGAAATGATGACCAAGCCGGCCGACAAGGTGGTCAAGGTCACCATCGCCAAGGCGCTGAAGGACAGCGTGAACGCCTGAGTTTCGGCTTTCGCCGCATAAGGGGCCGCGCATGACCTGCGCGGCTTCTTTCGTTTCCGGCCGCTGATCCGGCGCCGATCCGGCGCCGATCCGGTCCGGGCCCTTGCGCCCGCCGGCCCATCTGCTAGCCCATGGGGGGCAAGGGTAGGGGGGCGAGATGGATTTCAGGGCCATTCTGATGGGTTTCGGCTTCGCGGTCCTCTGGGCCTCGGCCTTCACCTCGACACGCATGATCGTCACGGCCGCGCCGCCGCTGACCGCGCTGGTGATCCGGTTCAGCCTGTCCGCCCTGGTGGCGATCCCGCTGGCCCGCGCCATGGGCCAGAGCTGGCGGCTGAGCCGCGGCGAATGGCGCACGGTGATCCTGTTCGGCCTGTGCCAGAACGCGCTCTACCTCGGGTTCAGCTGGGTCGCCATGCAATATGTCGAGGCCTCGGTCTCGGCCATCATCGCCTCGATGATGCCGCTGGTCGTCGCCTTCCTGGGCTGGCTGCTCTATGCCGAGCGGCTGCGCCCCATCGCCGTGGCCGGGCTGGTCGCGGGCGTGGCCGGTGTCACGCTGATCATGGGGGTGCGGCTGCAGCACGGGCTGGACGTGCCCGGGGTGATCCTGTGCCTGATCGGCATGGTGGCGCTGACCTTCGCCACGCTGGCGGCGCGCGGGGCCGGGGGCAGCCGCAACATGATGATGATGGTGGGCCTGCAGATGGCGGTGGGCGCCGTCCTGCTGCTGGTCCCGGCGGTGCTGATGGAATGGGGTCGCCCCGTGGCGTGGAGCGCGGGCCTGCTCTGGGCCTTTGCCTATACCGTGGCCGTGCCGGGCATCGGCGCGACCTTGCTGTGGTTCCGGCTGGTGAACCGCATCGGCGCGGTGCGGGCGGCGACCTTTCACTTCCTGTCGCCGATCTTCGGCGTCGCCATCGCCGCGGTGATGCTGGGCGAGCGATTCGGCGCCTCGGACGTGATCGGCGCGATGATCGTGGCGGCGGGCATCCTGATGGTGCAGCTGGCCAAGCTGCCCGCCGCGGCTGCGCCTCAGCCGTCGCCCTCGGCCGCGCGTGCCATCGAGGGGCGGGACTGAATCCGCCGCGCCCAGGCGTCGACGGCGGGCGTGCGCGGCATGCTTTCGCCGAAATACAGGAACAGGCCTGCGACCAGCAGGTCGGCGGCCGAGAAATCGCCGCCCAGCAGGTAGGGCTGCCCCGACAGCACCTCGTCCAGCCGCTGCAGGGCGGTGTCGTAGTCGCGCAGGGTCGCGGTCAAGGCCGGATGCTCGATCCTGAAGAAGCTCAGGATCGCGACCGGTTCCAGCACGCCCTGATACCAGCTGAGCCAGCTGAGATACTGGCCGCGCCTCGGGTCGCCCGGCAGCGGGCCCAGCCCGGCCTCGGGGAACATGTCGGTCAGGTAAAGCACGACGGCGCCGCGCTCGCGCACCCAGTCCTCGCCGTTGACCAGATAGGGCACCTTGCCCTCGGGATGCGGATTGGCCGGATCGCGCCCGCCCGAGCCGTCCTGGCGCGGGATGGTGACGGTGCGGATATCCACCTTGTCCCTGATCCCCAATTCGTCCAGCAGCACGAGGATGCTGGAAGAGCGGCTTTTCGGGGCATGGTATAGGGTCAGCATCTTGGCCTCCTTTGGTTGCGGGGGCATGATGGGGCCGGCCCCCTGACAGAAGGTGACAGCATGTCCCGCACCGACCGGCTGATGCGCCTGATGGACGCGATGCGCCGCCTGCCCGCGCCGGTGACCGCCGCGCGGCTGGCCGAGGAGACCGGCGTCTCCCTCCGCCAGCTCTATCGCGACATCGCCACGCTGCGCGCCGGCGGCGCGCTGATCGACGGCGAGGCGGGGCTGGGCTATACGCTGACCGAGGACCCCGCCCTGCCGCCGCAAAGCTTCTCGCGGCTGGAGATCGAGGCGCTGCTGCTCGCCATCTCGGGCCTGCGCACGCTGGGCGATCCCGAACTGACCCGCGCGGGCGAGGATGCCATGGCCCGCATCATCGCCACCCTGCCGGAAAGCCAGGGCCGCCATGCCATGCACGCCACCATGCGGCTGTTCCGCGAGCCGGCGCAGCGTCCCAGTCCGCAGGTGGACATGGCCCTGCTGCGTCAGGCTTTGTGGGAAGAGCGCAGCCTGATCATCGACTATCTGGACCTGCAGGGCCGGGCCAGCACGCGCGAGATCTGGCCGCTGGGCATGTCCTACAGCGACAATCACATGATGCTGCTGGCGCATTGCCGGCTGCGGCAGGATTTCCGCACCTTCCACATCCCGCGCATCCGGGCCATGCGGCCGGGCGGCGAAAGCTTCCGGCCCCGCCGCGTGGCCCTGGTGCGCGACTATGTCGCCTGCCGCGCTACTCCGCCGCCACCGGGGTGAAGATCGCCGTGGCGCGGTCGCAGCGGTAATGCGCCAGGTGATCCGGCGCGCGTTCGGCCAGGTCGCAGACGGCGTCCAGGATCGCCTCGATTTCGGCAAGCGGGGCGGCCCAGCACAGGTTCAGCCGCACGAAACCGGGCTTCTCGATCTCGTCCCCGGCCAGGATGGCGGCGCGCAGCCGGGCCGAATCCTCGGGGCCCAGCCCCAGCAGGTGATGGACGTAAGGCCCGGCGCAGGCGCAACCGCCGCGCGCCTGCACGCCGTAAAGGTCCGACAGCATCCGCGTCGCCAATTGCTGATGGACAAAGCCGCCCCGCCCGTCGCGGATGCGGAAGCTGAAGAAGGGCAGGCGCGGCGCGTCCGGATTGCCCAGCAACTCGATCCTCGGATGGTTCCGCAGCCGCGCCATCCCCAGCGCCAGCCATTCGGCATTGCGCGCGTCGATGGCGTCCTGACCCACGGCGGCCTTGGTCAGGAAGACCAGCGCGGCGCGGATGTCGCCGATCACGTTCGGGGTGCCGCCTTCCTCGCGCGCCTCCAGCGACAGGGCATAGTCGTGGCTCTCGGGCGAGACGAAACGCACCGTGCCGCCGCCGGGCAGGCTGGGGCGGTCGGCGACCACCGCCTCGCGGCGCAGGATCATCACGCCCGAAGCGCCCGGCCCGCCGATGAACTTGTGCGGCGAGATCACCACCGCATCCATGCCCAGCCGCATGTCGATGGGCAGATAGGGCGCGCCGCCGGCATGGTCCCAGGCCACCTTGGCCCCAGCCGCCTTCAGGATGCGCGTGACCTCAGCCACGTCGGTCAGCGTGCCGGTGACATTCGAGGCGGCCGAGAAGCTGCCGATCACCGGCCCCTCGGCCCGCGCCAGCGCCTGCTGCAAAGCCGCCAGATCCGGCCCGCCGGTGGCGGCTTCGGGGATCGTCACGACCTCGGCGCCGCTTTCGCGCCAGGGCAGGATGTTCGAGTGATGCTCGTAAGGTCCGATCAGCACGGTCGTGCCGGGCCCCGCGCCCAGCAGGTGCACCAGCCGGTTGATGCCCTGCGTCGCGCCCGCGCCGGTGAAGATCACCGCATGCTCTGCCCCGGCATGGGTGATCGCGCCGATCGCCTCGCGCGCGGCGCGGCGCATCCGGGTCATGGTGCCGCCGCAATGGCTGGCCTCGGTATGGCTGTTGGCATACCAGGGCAGGAGGTTTTCCATCACCCAGTCCTCGATGGGCCGCAGCGCCCGGCCCGAGGCGATGTAATCGGCATAGATCATCCGCCGCGGCCCGAAGGGGCCGTCGATCACCGCGTCGCGGCCGATCACGCCGTCATGGATCACCTGCATCGGATCGTCGCCCAGCTGGGCGAGGTAGCTGTCGAAAGGCGGCATCGGGTTCCTCATCTTCATGCGCGCATCTTGACCCGCAATAGCCGAGGAATCATTCTTAATATCAGCCGATATCCTGTGTTTTGATTGTCAAATGAACGATAAAACTCTCATAATTGATGAAATCGACAACCGCCTGCTGGCGCTGCTGCAGCGCGATGCCAGCCTGTCCCAGCGCGAACTGGCCGAGCGGGTGGGCCTGTCGCAGAACGCCTGCTGGCGGCGTTTGCAGCGGCTGACCGAGGCCGGGGTGCTGCAAGGCAGCCGCGCGGTCATCGACGCCGCGGCGCTGGGGCTGGGGCTGACGGTGTTCATCATGGTCCGCACCCGCCATCACGACGACGCCTGGGCGCGGCGCTTTCGCGCCCGGATCGAGTCGCTGCCGCAGATCACCGAGTTCCACCGCATCGGCGGCGAATGGGACTACATGGCCAAGGCGGTGGTGGGCGGCATGGCGGGCTATGACGCGCTTTACAAGCAACTGATCGCCGATATGGATCTGGAACGCGTCACCGGCGTTTTCTCGATGGAGACGATCTTCGAGGGCCGACCGCTGTCCCCGGCTTGATTTTCACGAAATGTTCTACATCTTCGGATCATGCGCGCCGATTCCATCCTGTTCCCGACCGAAGCCGGCCTTTTCTGCCCAGAAGGCGGCTTTCATATCGACCCGCTGAAGCCGGTCGAGCGCGCGCTGATCACCCACGGCCATTCCGACCATGCCCGCTTCGGCCATGGCGCGGTCATGGCCACGGCCGAAACGCTGGAGATCATGCGGCTGCGCATGGGCGACGGCTTCGCGGGCTCGGTCCAGGCGGCTGAAGGGGAAACCCGCATCGGCGGCGTCACCGTGGGATTCCACCCGGCCGGGCATGTGCTGGGCTCAAGCCAGATCGCCGTCGAGGCGGGGGGCTGCCGCGTCGTCGTCTCGGGCGATTACGCGCGCCAGCCGAACCCGACCTGCGCGCCGTTCCAGCCGGTGCCCTGCGACGTCTTCGTGACCGAGGCGACCTTCGGCTTGCCGGTGTTCCGCTTTCCCGACCCGGCGACGCAGGTGGAAAAGCTGCTCTCCAGCATGGCCGAGTTTCCCGACCGCCCGCATCTGGTCGGCGCCTATGCGCTGGGTAAGGCGCAGCATGTCATCGCCCTGATGCGAGAGGCCGGCTATGACGCGCCCATCGCCATCCATGGCGCGTTGAAGGTGCTGTGCGATTTCTATGCAGCCCGCGGCGTCGATCTGGGCGAACTGGTGCCGGCCACCGCCGAGGATGTGGCGGCGCAGCTGGTGATCGCGCCGCCCTCGGCCTTTGCCAGCCCCTGGGTGCAGCGGTTCCGCGACCCGGTGATCGGCTTCGCCTCGGGCTGGATGGCGGTGCGGGCGCGGGCGCGGCAGCGCGGGGTGGAGCTGCCGCTGGTCATCAGCGATCATGTCGATTGGCCGGCGCTGACCAGCACGCTGGCGGAACTGGCGCCCGCCGAGGTCTGGGTCACGCATGGCGCCGAGGACGGCGTGATCCGCTGGTGCGAGCTGGCGCAGATCCCCGCCCGGCCGCTGCGGCTGGTGGGTTACGAGGACGAGGCGGAATGAAGGCCTTTGCCGCCCTGCTGGAACGGCTGGCCTTCACGCCGGCGCGCAATGCCAAGCTGCAGCTTTTGCAGCACTATCTGGAACGCACGCCGGACCCGGATCGCGGCTGGGCCCTGGCGGCGCTGACCGGCGATCTGGAACTGCGCCGGGTCACGCCCTCGCTTCTGCGCGGGCTGGCGGCCGAGCGGGTCGACGACCAGCTTCTGGCGCTGAGCTATGATTTCGTCGGCGACCTGGCCGAGACCATCGCGCTGATCTGGCCCGAGGGCGCCGAGGATGATCCTTCGCTGTCCCAGGCGGTGGCGCTGCTGCAGGGCACCGGCAAGGCGGCGCTGCCCGGCGCCATTGCCGCGATGCTGGACCGGCTGGGCCCGTCCGAGCGGCTGGCCTTCCTGAAGCTCGCCACCGGCAACCTGCGCGTCGGCGTCTCGGCCCGCATGGCGCGGATGGCGCTGGCGGGGATGGGCGCCCCCTCGGTCCCCGAGATCGAGGAGATCTGGCACGGGCTCGCGCCGCCCTATGCGGCCCTGTTCGGCTGGCTGGGCGGCGGGACGCGGCCGGACAGCGCGGCGCTGGCGCCGTTCCGCCCGGTGATGCTGTCCACGCCGACCGATCTGGACGAGCTGCGCGCGCTGGACCCCGGCGCGTATTTTGCGGAATGGAAATGGGACGGCATCCGCGTGCAGGCGGTCAGCGAAGGCGGCATGCGGCGGCTGTATTCCCGCACCGGCGAGGACATCTCGCATGCCTTTCCCGACGTCATCGAGGCGATGGAGTTCGAGGGCAGCGCGGATGGCGAGCTGATCGTGCGCCGCGAGGGCGAGGTCGCGCCCTTCGGCGAGCTGCAGAAGCGGCTGAACCGCAAGACCGTCGGCAAGGGCCTGCTGTCCAGCCATCCGGCGGGCTTGCGGCTTTACGACCTGCTGCTGTGGGAGGGCCGCGACCTGCGGGCCGAGCCGCTGGAGATGCGCCGCGCGGTGCTGGAGGCGGTGGATTTCGGCACCCGCATCGACATCTCGCCGCTGCTGGATTTCGCCACTTGGGAGGATCTGGCCGCGCTGCGTGCCGATCCGCCCGCCGCGGTGATCGAGGGGGTGATGATCAAGCGCCGCGACAGCGCCTATGTCGCCGGCCGGCTGCGCGGGCCCTGGTTCAAGTGGAAGCGCGACCCGATGGTGGTCGATGCGGTGCTGATCTATGCGCAGCGGGGCCATGGCAAGCGCTCGGGCTTTCATTCCGATTTCACCTTCGGCCTGTGGGATGGCGGCGAGCTGGTGCCGGTCGGCAAGGCCTATTTCGGCTTTACCGATGCCGAGCTGCGCGAGCTGGACCGTTTCGTGCGCCAGAACACCGTCGAGCGTTACGGGCCCGTCCGGGCGCTGGCGCCGAAGCTGGTGGTCGAGGTGGCCTTCGAGGGGCTGAACCGCTCGACCCGGCACCGCTCGGGCGTGGCGATGCGCTTTCCGCGCATCAGCCGCATCCGCTGGGACAAGCCGGCAGCCGAGGCGGACCATTTGGAAACGCTCGAGGCGATGCTGTGATCCTGCCGGCCGCGTTCCAGGACTGGTTCGCCCGCCAGGGCTGGCAGCCGCATCCGCATCAGCTGGCGCTGCTGGCCGCCGAGGGGGACAGCCTGCTGATCGCGCCGACCGGCGGCGGCAAGACGCTGGCGGGGTTCCTGCCCTCGCTGGTGGAACTGGCGCAGGCGGCGCGGCCGGATGGGTATTTGGAAAACAGAGAAGGCCGAAAGGGCCTGCATACGCTCTATGTCTCGCCGCTGAAGGCGCTGACCGCCGATATCGGCCGCAACCTGGCGCGGCCGGTGGCGGAGCTGGGGCTGGGGGTGCGGGTCGAGGACCGGACGGGCGATACCGGCCAGAGCCAGCGCCGCCGGCAGCGCGTCGATCCGCCCGAGATCCTGCTGACCACGCCCGAGAGCCTGGCGCTGATGCTGAGCTATCCCGAGGCGCCGGCGATCTTCGGCGGCTTGCGCCGGGTGGTCCTGGACGAATTGCATGCCTTGGCGGAAAGCAAGCGCGGCGACCAGCTGATGCTGGGGCTGGCGCGGCTGCGGACCTTGGCGCCGGGGCTGCGGGTCACGGGGTTGTCGGCGACGGTCGAGGATCCGCAGGCTTTGGGGGGGTTCATGGCGGGCGCGCAGCCGGTGTCGGTGGTCGAGGCCGATCCCGGCCCCGATCCCGACATCGCCATGCTGCCCACCGCCCGGCCCGCGCCCTGGTCGGGCGGCGGCGGGCATCATGCCATCCCCGAGGTGCTGGCGGCGATCCGCGAGGCCCGCACCACCATCATTTTTATCAACACCCGCGCCCAGGCCGAGCTGTTCTTCCAGGCGCTCTGGGCCCAGAATGACGAGAACCTGCCCATCGGCTTGCACCATGGCAGTCTGGCACGCGAACAGCGGGCCCGGGTCGAGGCGGCCATGGCGGCGGGCGAGTTGCGCGCCGTGGTCGCGACCGGCAGCCTGGACCTGGGCATCGACTGGGGCGCCGTCGATCTGGTGATCCAGGTCGGCGCGCCCAAGAACGTCAAGCGGCTGGTGCAGCGCATCGGCCGGGCGAACCACCGCTACAACGCGCCCTCGAAGGCGCGGATCGTGCCGGCGAACCGCTTCGAGCAGATCGAATGCGTCGCGGCGCTGGAGGCGGTGCGCGAACGCGACCTGGATGGCGATCCGCGCGGACCGGGGCCGTTGGACGTGCTGTGCCAGCATATCCTTCTGACCGCCTGCGCTGCGCCCTTCGACGCCGATGCGCTTTATGCCGAGGTGGTGACGGCCGGCCCCTATCGCGGCCTGACGCGGCCGGATTTCGATGCCTGCCTGGATTTCGCCGCGACCGGAGGCTATGCCTTGCGTGCCTATGACCGCTGGCAGCGGCTGATGCTGCGGGACGGGTTGTGGCAGCTGCGCGACCCGCGGGCGGCGAAGTTGCTGCGGATGAATGTCGGCACCATCGTCGAGGCCGAGATGGTGAAGGTCCGGCTGCGCGGCCGCGGCGGCGTGCCGCTGGGCGAGGTCGAGGAGGGCTTCGCCGCCAGCCTGACCCCCGGCGACAGCTTCCTGATCGGCGGCCGGGTGGTGCGCATGGACGCGATGCGCGAGATGGTGATCGAGGTCACGCCAGACCCCACCCGGCAGCCCAAGATCGCGGTCTATTCCGGCGTCAAGCTGGCCATGTCCACGCAGCTTTCGCATCGCGTGCTGGCGCTGATCGGCGATCCGGCGCGGCATGGCGCCTTGCCGGAGCAGACCCGCGACTGGCTGGATCTGCAGGCCCGGGTCTCGGCCCTGCCCGAGCCGGGGCTGCTGTCGGAAAGCTTTCCCCATGCCGGGCTGTGGCATTTCGCGCTTTACGGTTTCGCCGGCCGCAATGCCCTGCAGACGCTGGGCCTGCTGCTGACCCGCGAGATGGAGGAGGAGGGGCTGGGTCCCCTGGGTTTCCTGTCCACCGATTACGCGCTGCTGGTCTGGTCGCTGGATCCGCTGCGCGATCCGTCGCCGCTGCTGGATCGGGCGCGGTTGCGGGCGGGCCTGGGCGACTGGCTGGGCGGGAATGCGGTGATGAAGCGCACCTTCCGCAATGTCGCCACCGTCGCCGGGCTGATCCAGCGCAACATGCCCGGGCAGCGGAAAACCGGGCGGCAGGCGACGTTTTCCAGCGACATCCTTTACGACACCTTGCGCAAATACGATCCCGGCCACTTGCTGCTGCGCATCACCGCCGAGGAGGCCGGGCGGGGCCTTGTCGATTTCGGCCGGATCGAGGAAATGCTGGACCGCTCGCCCCGGCGCGAGCATCGGATGCTCGACCGGGTCTCGCCCATGGCCGCGCCCTTGCTACTGGAGGTCGGCCGGGTGCCGATCCGCGGCGAGGGGCGCGAGCGGCTGGCGCAGATCGAGGCCGAGGCGCTGATGGCCGAGGCCGGGCTGGAAGGGATCGCATGAGCGGATACGCCTTTGATTTCCATGGCTTGCGGCTTGAGGCGCGGGCCTCGGGCGCGCTGTGGTGGGCCGATGGTGGCTGGCTGATCGTGGCCGACCTGCACCTGGGCAAGTCCGAGCGTCTGGCCCGGCGCGGCGGTCCGCTTTTGCCGCCCTATGAAGGGCTGGCGACGCTGGAGCGGCTGGCGGCCGAGATCGCGGTTCTGCAGCCGCAGTGCGTCGTCAGCCTGGGCGACGGTTTCGACGATCTGGCGGCGGCCGAGGCGCTGGACCCGCTGGTGGCGGCTTCGCTGGCGCGGCTGGCGCAGGGGCGGGGCTGGCTGTGGATCGCCGGCAACCACGATCCCGGCGCGCCGTCGGGCATGCCGGGGCGGGTGGCGGACAGCGCGACCCTGGGCCGCGTCGCGTTGCGGCACGAGCCGGCGGAAGGGCCTGACATCGCCGGGCATTTCCATCCCGCCGTGCGGCTGGCGGGCGAGCGCCGCCGCGCCTTTCTGATCGGGCGCGACCATCTGCTGCTGCCGGCCTTCGGCGCCTATACCGGCGGGTTGATGCATGACGATCCGGCACTGCGCGCGCTGGTGCCGCAGGGGCTGGCCGTTGCCTGCGGGGCCCGCGCCATCGCCATGCCGCTGGCCCGGCGCTGACGAAAAAGGGCCGCCCGAAGGCGACCCTTTCAATCCGTGGAGCCGGATCAGGACGGCGGATCAGAACTTGAAGTTCAGACCCAGTTTCACATTGTGGAAATCCGGGGTGGCACGGGTCGAGGCGCCGAGGCCGTCTTCCAGGGTTTCCTTGCCGAAATTGGCATATTCGTATTCGCCGGTCAGCGACAGGCGTTCGGTCAGCTTCTTCTCGGCACCCAGGCCGACGATGTAGCCGGTCTTCGAATAGGAGTCGTTGACGGCGATCGGGCCATGGTCCCCGTCGCCCTCGACGCGGTAGTCGACCTTGGCGCGGGCGACACCGACGATCCCGTAGACCAGGATGTCGTTGCCGGTCAGATAGCCGGTCTTCACGCGCAGGGCGAGAACGCTCTTGATCTCCGATTCGGCCTCGTAGCCGCCGGTCGAGAAGCTGTCCTCGATCTTGCCGCCTTCATAGCCCAGTTCGGGGCCGAAGACCCAGCGGTCCCTTTGCCAGCGATAGCCGAGACGCAGGCCGGCATTCGCCCCGCTGATCTCCAGCGAAGCGGGGGTGCCGACTTCGGGCTGGTCCACGCCGACCGCGTCGTCGCCGCCGAAGGCATAGCCCAGCGTCAGACCGGCATAGCCGCCGGCCCAGTCGCCAACCGGCGCGGCCTCGATGACCGGGGCCACGACGCCGGTGTCAACGACCGGGGGGGTATAGCCACCCGCATTCGCAGCCAGAGCCGAGCCAAGGACCAGCGAGGCCGCGACGGCGGCGGCGCGAGGGGTCTTAACACAAACAGCGCACATGTCCACATCTCCTATAGATGGTGATGCCGGCAGGGCGCAGCGTCCCGAGGCATCGAATTTCCTAACTGCTAGCCCTGCAACCGGCAGGCTGCAAGAACGGCGTCGCGATGGGGTCACTCTGTCGCGCAATGCGCGGCATGATGGCAACAATAAACCATAGGTTGTAACAAGAAATGATGATTCGCCTGTGGCGATTTGACGACGGTGCGACTCAGATGTCCAGATTTTCCACGCTCAGCGCGTTCTGCTGGATGAAATCGCGACGCGGTTCGACCACATCGCCCATCAGCTTGGTGAAGATGTCGTCGGCCTCGCTCAGATCCTCGATTCGCACCTGCAGCATGGTCCGCGCCGCCGGGTCCAGCGTGGTCTCCCACAGCTGTTCCGGGTTCATCTCGCCCAGGCCCTTGTAACGCTGCAAGGACAGGCCCTTCTCGCCTTCCAGGAAGATGGCCTGCAACAGGCTGATCGGTCCGTGGATGGGGATGTCGCGGTCCTTGCGGATCAGATGCGCGGTCTGGCCATAGATCTCGTGCAGCGCATCGGTCATGGCGCCCAGCCGGCGGCTTTCGGCGCTGCGCAGCATCGGCCCGTCCAGGGTGCGGCTTTCCTCGACCCCGCGCAGCAGCCGGGTCAGGCGGATGCCGGCATCCTGGGTCGGGCGGCCGGTCCAGCCGCGCTCGTATTCCTCGGCGATCATGTCCAGGCGCTGCGCCACGGCATTGGCCACGCCCTGCGCATCGGCATCGACCCGGCCCTGCACCAGCGCGCCGGCAATGGCGGCCTGTTCGGTGATATGCGCCGGGTAATGCGTCGGATAGGCGCGCAGCACGCGCCGCGCGGTGCGGGCCTCCTCGACCACCCGGGCCAGGTCCGCGCCGCTGAGGGTTTCGCCATTGCCCAGCCGCAGGCTGGCGCCGTCGATGCCCTGCTCGATCAGGTAATCCTCCAGCGCCGCCTCGTCCTTCAGATAGACCTCGGACCGTCCGCGGCTGACCTTGTAGAGCGGCGGCTGGGCGATATAGAGATGCCCGGCCTCGATCAGCTCCGGCATCTGCCGGAAGAAGAAGGTCAGCAGAAGCGTGCGGATATGCGCGCCGTCCACGTCGGCATCGGTCATGATGACGATCTTGTGGTAGCGCAGCTTGTCCAGGTTGAACTCGTCCCGGCCGATGCCGGTCCCCAGCGCGGTGATCAGCGTGCCGATCTGGTCGCTGGACAGCATCCGGTCGAAGCGCGCCCGTTCCACGTTCAGGATCTTGCCGCGCAGGGGCAGCACCGCCTGGTTCTGGCGCGAGCGGCCCTGCTTGGCCGAGCCGCCGGCCGAGTCGCCCTCGACGATGAACAGCTCGGACAGCGCCGGGTCCTTTTCCTGGCAATCCGCCAGCTTGCCGGGCAGGCTGGCCACGTCCATCGCCGTCTTGCGCCGGGTCAGCTCGCGGGCCTTGCGCGCCGCCTCGCGGGCCAGCGCCGCCTCGATGATCTTGCCGAGGATCGACTTGGCCTCGGCCGGGTTTTCCTCGAACCATTCGGCCAGCTTCTCGCCCACCAGCCCCTCGACCGCCGGGCGCACCTCGGAGGAGACGAGCTTGTCCTTGGTCTGGCTGGAGAATTTCGGGTCCGGCACCTTGACCGACAGCACGCAGGTCAGCCCCTCGCGCGCGTCGTCGCCGGTGAAATCGACCTTTTCCTTGCGGACCTGGGCGTTCGACTGGGCGTAATTGTTGATGACCCGGGTCAGCGCGCCGCGGAAGCCGGCCAGATGGGTGCCGCCGTCGCGCTGCGGGATGTTGTTGGTGAAGGGCAGCACCGTCTCGTGATAGCTGTCGTTCCACCACATCGCCACCTCGATGCCGATGCCGTTCTTCTCGCCCTGGATGAAGATCGGCTCGGGCATGACCGGGGTCTTGGAACGGTCGATGAACTTCACGAATTCCCGCACGCCGCCTTCATAGTAAAGCTCGGTCCGCAGCGGTTCGGCATGGCGCTCATCCTCCAGGATGATGCGCACGCCCGAGTTCAGGAAGGCCAGCTCCCGCAGCCGGTTCTCCAGCACCTTGAAGCTGAAGTCGCGGTTCGAGAAGGTGCCGTCCGGCCGGTCCTCCTTGGACGAGGCGAGGAAGCGCACCTCGGTGCCCTTCTCGCCGGGCCCGGCCTCGCCGACGACGCGCAGGTGCTCGACCGTGTCGCCGTTCTCGAAGCGGGCGTAATGTTCCTTGCCACCCCGCCAGATGCGCAGCTCCAGCCAGTCCGACAGCGCGTTCACCACCGAGACGCCGACGCCGTGCAAGCCGCCCGAGACCTTGTAGCTGTTCTGGTCGAACTTCCCCCCGGCATGCAGCTGGGTCATGATAACCTCGGCCGCCGAGACGCCCTCGGTCGGGTGCATGTCCACCGGAATGCCACGGCCGTTGTCGCGCACCGAGACGCTGCTGTCGGCATGGATCTTCACGCGCACGAAATCGGCATGACCGGCCAGCGCCTCGTCGATGCCGTTGTCCACGACCTCATAGACCATGTGATGCAGGCCCGAGCCGTCGTCGGTATCGCCGATATACATGCCGGGACGCTTGCGCACCGCTTCCAGGCCCTTGAGAACCTTGATGGAATCGGCGCCGTAATCGGAGGTCTGGGGGGCGGGTTCGGTCATTGTCTTCTTATCCTGCCTTGGACCCGCATCTTATAGTGTGCGCCGCACGGAATGTCACGGGAAAGCCACAAGATTTAGCGGTTCGCGCGGCATGCGCGCGGCGTCACGCTTCCATCGCACGGAACCGGTCCGAACCTCGGCTTCTTTGCTCCCCGAATACCCATGCCGCCCGTCAAGCCGGACGAGTCCGCCGACCCTTTCACCGTTTTCCAAATACTCATTCGGGCGGTTCAAGCCAGCCCGTCCTCGTCCAGCAGGGTGCGGCCGTCGCGGCTCTCGATCTCGATCACCCACAGGTCGGGGTCGCGGGCGGCGTTGCGGGCGATCTCGGCGTCGATCTCGGGCTCACCGGCCTCGTTCAACTGCAGCCAGATCCGCCGGTCGGTCTCGAAATCCCATTCGCGGATCCACAGGCTGGCGCGGCCGTCCAGCGTGGCGCATTTCACCATCACGCTGCCCGCGGTGTCGTCGCCGTGCCGGGCGACATAGGCCGGGATGTCGGCCAGCCCCAGCCGGCGCAGATAGGCCGCGACCCAGATGCCGGCGGCCAGCCGCGGCTCAGGCATCGCCGTCGCGGAAGTCGAGGCCCATCTCGTTATAGCGCTCGGCTTCGTCCAGCCAGTTCTCGCGCACCTTCACCTGCAGGAACAGGTGGACGGGGCGGCCCATGAACTCGGCCAGCTCGGCCCGCGCCGCCTGGCCCACGGCCTTGATCGTCTCGCCGCCCTTGCCCAGGACGATGCCCTTGTGGCCGGGGCGGGCGACATAGACCACCTGCTCGACCCGGGCCGAGCCGTCCTTCTTCTCCTCCCAGCGTTCGGTTTCCACCGTCAGCTGATAGGGGATTTCCTCGTGCAGGCGCAGGGTCAGCTTCTCGCGGGTGATCTCGGCGGCGATCATGCGCATCGGCAGGTCGGCCACCTGGTCCTCGGGGTAAAGCCAGGGCCCCTCGGGCACTTCCTGCGCCAGCCAGTCAAGCAGGTCGTCGCAGCCATAGCCCTTTTCGGCCGAGATCATGAAGGTGCGGGTGAAGTCGAAAGCCGTGTTGAGCTGCTGCGACAGCGCCAGCAGCGCCTCGGACTTCACCCGGTCGATCTTGTTGATGACCAGCGCCACCGGGGTCTGGCCGGCATGCTGGCGCAGGCTGTCGATGATCGCCTGCGCGCCGTCGGTCAGCCCGCGGTGCGCCTCGATCAAGAGCAGGATCACGTCGGCATCGGCCGCGCCCCCCCAGGCCGCCTTGACCATGCTGCGGTCCAGCCGCCGGCGCGGGCGGAAGATGCCGGGCGTGTCGACGAAGACGATCTGGCTCGCGCCGCGCATGGCGATGCCGCGGATGCGGGCGCGGGTGGTCTGCACCTTGTGGGTCACGATCGAGACCTTGGCCCCGACCATGCGGTTCAGCAGGGTGGATTTCCCGGCATTCGGCTCGCCGATCAGGGCGACGAAGCCCGCGCGTGTTTCGCTCATGTCGTTCTTTCGATCTGCTCGAGCAGCGCGGCGGCGGCCGCCTGTTCGATGCTGCGTTTGGTGCCCTTGCCGCGGGCGGCGGCCTCGCGGCCGTCGTCCAGCCGGACGGTGATCTCGAATTCCGGGGCGTGGTCCGGGCCCGTGCGCGCGGTCTGGAGATAGCGCGGCGGGGTCATGCCCTGCGCCTGCGCCCATTCCTGCAGCGCGGTCTTGGCGTCGCGGGCGTCGCTTTCGACGTTCTTGAGCCGGCTGGACCAGAGCCTCAGCACCATGCTGCGCGCGGCCTCGAAGCCGGCATCCAGATAGACGGCGGCGATCACCGCCTCCATGGCGTCGGCCAGCAGCGCCTCTTTCCGCCGGCCGCCCGACATCATCTCGGACCGGCCCAGCTTCAGCACCTCGCCCAGCCCGATCTCGCGGGCGATGGCGGCGCAGGTCTCACCCTTGACCAGCGCGTTGTAGCGCGGCGCCAGCTGGCCCTCGGTCGCGGCGCGGTCGGCCAAGAACAGCGCCTCGGCCATGGTCAGGCCCAGCACCCGGTCGCCCAGGAATTCCAGCCGCTGGTTGTCGGGCCGGGTGGCGCTGGCGATCGAGCCATGCGTCAGCGCGCGGCGCAGCAATTCGGGGCGCGAGAATTCATGCCCCAGCCGTTCCGAGAATGCGCGCAGGTCTGCAGAAATCTTCATGTCCCGATCCTGCCACGGCGCGGGGCGCCGCGGCAATTCTTCCCTTAGTTCACGGCCTTCAGGAACCGGTCCGGACGCCAGGTCCAGAAATACAGAAGCGATTTCCCGGCCGAGGAGAACATGATCCGGTCGGCGCGGCCGATCAGGTATTCGGCCGGCACCATGCCGACCCCGCCCACCGCCGCCGGCCAGCGCGAGTCGCCGGAATTGTCGCGGTTGTCGCCCAGGAAGAAGTAATTCCCCTCGGGCACGGTGAACTCGGCCGTGTTGTCGCCGGGACCGTTGTCGAAGATGTTCAGCACGTCATGCGTCAGCCCGTTCGGCAGCGTCTCGGTATGGCGGTCCTTTTCGCAGGCCGCGCCCTCGGGCACCGGCTCGTTGCGGCATTTCGGCAGGGTCTGCTGCGGGCCCTGCGGCGCGTAGGGTTCGGTGAAGGTGCCGGCGGGCTGCTGCGGCACCTCCTGCCCGTTGATCCACAGCACGCCGTTCTTCATCTGGATGCGGTCGCCGGGCAGGCCGATCACCCGCTTGATGAAATCGTCGCCCCGCGTCGGGTGGCGGAAGACCACGACATCGCCGCGCTCGGGTTCGGAACCCAGGATGCGGCCCGAGATCGGGCAGAGCGCGAAGGGGCAGGAGACCCGCGAATAGCCATAGGCCATTTTGTTCACGAACAGGAAATCGCCGATCAGCAGCGTGTCCTTCATGCTGCCCGAGGGAATCCAGAACGGCTGGAAGAACAGGGTGCGGAACACCCCCGCGATCACCAGCGCCCAGAAGATGGTCTTGACGGTTTCCCAGATGCCCCCATCCTTGCGGGCTACGCTTTTCGCCATGGATGCCATTCCCTTCATCGGCAAGTCGCGCGTTCATGGGGTGCGGGGGACGGCAAAGTCAAGCCGTGCCCGTCCTCATGCCGTCGTCTTCACGCTGTCGGGAAGCGCCTCGATCACCACGAAGGCCTGCGCCCAGGGGTGGTCGTCGGTCAGCGTGACATGCACATGCGCGCGATGGCCGGAGGGCGTCATCGCCGCCAGCCGCTCGGCCGCCCAGCCCGTCAGCTGCATGGTGGGCTGGCCGGTCGAAAGGTTCCTGACCGCCATGTCCCGCCAGCTGATCCCCATGGCGAGCCCGGTTCCCAGCGCCTTGGAACAGGCTTCCTTGGCGGCCCAGCGTTTGGCCAGGGTCGCGGCTTCCTGCCGGCGGCGGCGGGCCAGCGCCAGCTCGGTCTCGGTGAAGACCCGCTGCCGGAAGCGGTCGCCGTGGCGGTCCAGCACCCCGGCGATGCGGTCGATGTTGCAGAGGTCCGAGCCTATGCCGAGAATCATGCGCCTGGTTGGTCCTGTGGTGACATGGGTATTTGGGCAACGAAGAAATCAGGGGCGGGCCGCGTCCATGCGGCGGCGCATCTCGCGGATCGCCGGGCCGAGGCCGAGAAAGACCGATTCGGCAATCAGGAAATGGCCGATGTTCAGCTCGCGCAACTCGGGGATGGCGGCGACGGGGCCGACCGTGTCGAAGGTCAGGCCATGCCCGGCATGGACCTCGAGCCCCAGAAGATACGCCTGTGCCGCGCCCTTGCGCAGGGCTTCCAGTTCCAGGTCGCGTTCGGCCAGCCGCCCCTCGGTGTCGAAATCGCAATAGGCGCCGGTATGCAGCTCCACCACCGCGGCGCCGATGCGGGCGGCGGCCTCGATCTGCTCCTGCTCGTGGCCGATGAACAGCGACACCCGGCAGCCCGCCTCGCGCAGGGGGGCGATGAAATCGGCCAGGTAGCTTTCGTTGCCGGCGACGTCGAGCCCGCCCTCGGTGGTGCGCTCCTCGCGCTTTTCGGGGACGATGCAGACGGCATGCGGGCGGTGGCGCAGGGCGATGGCCTGCATTTCCGCCGTCGCGGCCATTTCCAGGTTCAGCGGCAGTTGCAGCGCAGCCATCAGCCGGTCGATATCCGCGTCCGAGATATGGCGCCGATCCTCGCGCAGATGCGCGGTGATGCCGTCGGCGCCGGCCTCTTCGGCCAGTTCCGCCGCGCGCACCGGGTCGGGCCAGGGCGTGCCGCGGGCGTTGCGGATGGTGGCGACGTGGTCGATATTGACGCCGAGGCGCAGCATGGTTTCCCCTCTCGGATTTTTACGGCAGGTTAGAGCTTTGCCGGCGCAAGTCCAGATGCGGCCACCCACCAGCCGGGATTTGCCGCGGCGATGCGGGCGCGGGCAGCCTCGGCCGCGGCCGCGCTGGCGAAAAGCCCGAAGCAGGTCGCGCCCGAGCCGGACATGCGGGCAAGCGCCGCGCCTTCGGCCCGGATCGCGGCGAGGCAGTCCGAGATTGCCGGCATCAGGGCGATGGCCGGCGCCTCGAGATCGTTGCGGCAATCCTGCAGGAAGGCGATCAGCGCGCCGGCGTCGGGAAAATCCGGCAGCGGTTCGGGCATGGGCGTATTGTGGCGCCGTGCCAGTGCCCTGAACACGGCGGGGGTCGGCAGGCCGCGCCCCGGATTGACCAGCAGCACATGAAGCGCCGGCAGGGGCGGCAGCGGCGTCAGGACCTCGCCCAGGCCCCGCATCCGCACCGGCCGGCTGGCAAGGCAGGCGGGCAGGTCGGCGCCCAGCGTTTCCAGCCGCGCGGGCCCGGCCTCCAGCGCGCGCAGCACCGCCGCCGCATCGGCCGAACCGCCGCCGAGGCCCGAAGCCACCGGCAGGTTCTTTTCCAGGGTGATCCGCGCCTCGCGCCCGGCCAGACGCGCGGCGCGCAGGCAAAGGTTGTCGGGCTCGGCCGCGAGGCCCTGGGCGAAGGGGCCGGTCAGGCTGAGCGACAGGGGGCCCGGCGCGACCGTCACCACGTCGCCCAGCTCCAGGAACACCACCAGCGAATCGAGCAGGTGATAGCCGTCCGGGCGGCGGCCGGTGACATGCAGGGTCAGGTTCAGCTTGGCGGGGGCCGCCTCGCGCCGGGGCAGGGGCATGGCTCAGTCGGCCCGGGCAGGGTCCGGCGAGCGGGTTTCGGGGGCGCGCGGTTCGGGCAGCTTGCCGCCATTGGCCTTTTCCTCCTCCAGCACCGCATCCAGCCCGCGCTCGAGCTTGGCGCGGATGCGGCTGGCCTCGGCCTCGGTTTCCGGCTTCAGCGACAGGGCGCGGTGCCATTGGATCTCGGCCTCGCGCTTGCGGCCGACCATCCAGTAGATGTCGCCCATATGGTCGTTGACCAGCGAATCGCTGGCCATGGCTGCGACGGCCCGCTCCATCGGCGCCACGGCTTCCTGATAGCGGCCGAGGCGGAAATAGGCCCAGGCCAGCGAATCGAGGATATAGCCGTCATCCGGCCGCAGTTCGACCGCGCGCTGGATCAGCTTCAGGGCCTCGTCCAGCTTTTCGTTGCGGTCCACCAGGCTGTAGCCCAGATAGTTCAGCACCTGCGCGGAATCGGGGCGGATCTTCAGCGCGGCGCGGAAGTCGGCCTCGGCCTTGGGGAACTGGCCCGCGCGTTCCAGCGCGATGCCGCGGGCATAGAGCGGGAACCAGCGCGCCTCGGGATTGTCCTCGCCGATGAGGCTCAGCGCCTTGTCATAGGCCGGGACCGCCTGGCCGAACTTGTCCTGCTGGCGCAAGAGGTCGCCAAGCGCGATCCAGCCCTGCGCCAGCTCGGGATGGGCGGCGGTCAGCGCCAGCGCGGCCTTTTCGGCATCGGCCAGCCGCTCGGCCCGGGCCAGCGCGTCGATGCGGGTCAGCTCGGCGACGGGGCGCATGTCGCCCAGTTCGCGCAGCTTCTCGAATTCGCGCTCGGCAAGGTCGAACTGGCCGAAACCCTGCAGGAGCTGCGCCGCCAGCAGCCGCGCCTCGCCCAGGTCGGGGGCGAGATATTCGGCCAGCCGGGCATGGATCAGCGCCAGCGGGTCGGGTTCGTCGCTGGTCGCCAGAACCGAGCCGAAGGTCAGGAAGACCTGCGCGATGCCGTCCGAGGGCGTGCGGATCGAATCGAAGGGCAGCGTCTCGCCCCGGGCCATGCGGTCGCGCAGGGCGACCAGATGCGGCTCTTCCGTGAAGCCCGGCGTGGCTTCGAGCATGGCGATGGCATCCCTGTTGCGCTCAAGCTGCGACAGCACCTGCGCGCGGGCCACGACGCCCAGGATATGCGCCCCTGTGGCCGGATCGGCCAGCAGCAGCTCGGCGCCCTCGAAATCGCCGACCCGTGCCTTGGCCAGCGCCAGGTGATAGTTCACCATCGGCTCGGCGCCGCGCAGCTCGGCCAGTTTCTTAAAGGCGGAAAGCGACTCGCCCGCCCGGCCGGCGCCCAGCAGTGCCCAGGCCCGCATCATGCCGTCGACCAGCATGCCGCCGCCGGGCGCGCCGGCCTCGTCCTCGGGCGGGGGGGCGGCGTCGATGGCGGCCAGCAGCGCGTCCCAGCGACCGGCGCGAGCCATCTCGGCGCGCTGCACCAGCCGGGCCAGCTCGGTGGCGCGGCCCTGGTCGGACATGGTGCCGGCCAGGGCGGTGGCACGCTCCATCTCTCCGGCCGAGATCAGCGCGACCATGGCGCTGTCCTGCAGATAGCCGTCGCTGTCATCCTGGGCCAGCGCCTGCAGATAGTAATGCGCGGCGCGGGCATAGTCGTTCTGGATCGCCGCCATGCGCGCGGCCAGATAGGGGCCGGAAAGACCGCGCAGCTCGGGCGCCGGCGCGGCCGGGCGGTGCGCCGGCCGCTCGCCGTTCGGGGGCGCGGGCTGTTCGGCCTGGGCCAGCATGGGCGCGGCGAGGGCGCCCTGCGGCAGCGGCAGGGCGATCAGCGCGATCAGCGCCATGGGGATCAGTCTTGTGGTCACGGCTTGGGCCCATGTCTCGGCGATTGCGCCAGCGACCCTAGCCGCCGCAGCGCGGATGGGCAACGCCGCGACCGGCGCGGCGCGCGCCTCTGCGATCACATATTCGGGTAGTTCGGCNCAGCATCTCGTCGAGCTTGCCTTTCCAGGGACCGATCTTCGGCTGCGGTTGGACGGTTCGCTCGTAAGTCATCTCCGTTGCGCCGGACCGGATCACCTTCCGAACCGTGTTCCGCGATACCCGCAGCTCTCGGCAGATATGCTTGATCGACTTCTTGTCCTGGAAATACGCCCGGCGGATCTTCGCAATCGTCTCCACAACCAGCATCCCACACTGTGCCCCCCGATAGCCTCGGAGGCATCATGACCATCAGCGTAAGGGGGGTCATTTTGGGAAGCCGATTACCCCGTTACGGGGTCAATTTTGCACGCCGGTTCACAGCCGAGGCGCTTCAGACTGCTGCGAGAGAGCATTACGGACATGTCCTGCCGGCATTCGTGCAAAGGATCATCGCGCAACACGGCCTGATGACGGAGACCCTGCGTCCCATGATCACGCGCCTGCGCAACGTGATGCTGGCGGCGATCGGGCTGCCCCCGGATGCGAAAGAGGGCCCGGTGTTGCGCGTTCTGAACCGTCTGGCGCTGATCGCCGCGGCTGGCGAAATCGGCAGCCGGCTCGGCATCCTGCCCTGGCGGAAAGGCACGGCGACCAGTGCCCTCGTCGAGATCGCGGTGATCTGGCACAAAGCCCATGCGGCGCGTCCGCCCTCGACTGCCGAGGCCATGGCCGTGCGCCTGGCCGGATATCTGCGCCGCAACCGCCACCGCCTGTGCCTGCCGGGAGCCGAGCCGGATCCGGACGCGATCGGCTGGTGTGATGCGCGCTGGATCTATCTCGGCATCGAGGCCTTCCGGACGGACATCGCCTCCGGCATGCCCGCCGGCCTGGCCGCGAAACTTCTGGGCGATGCGGGCCTGCTGATCCCCGGCGGTGAGCAGAGATCGTATCAGTATCGCCTGCCTCGCTGCGTCGATCCGGACAGGGCACGGGTCTATCGCATCGACAGGCAGAGGATCGAGGGGGGATAGTCTCGCAGGCGCTGCACCCCGCCAGGGATCCAGGCATTTATTGTGGCGGTTTCCGAGCCGCCAACAAACCGGCTGCCCGGCATCATTCGGTATCGGAATAAATATCGTCTGTCTGCTCTCAGCCTCTCAGGCGGCAGAACCTCCGATCATGCACTTTCAATCATTTCCCCGCCTGGCGGGCCTCACGGGCGGAACAGCAGCATTTTACAAAGCTCGATAATATGGGGCGAGCGGCGTTTCGCCATGTTATCGGGCAATACAAGCAGTTCGTGCCCCGGTCGGATCGCCGGGATGTGGTGTGGAAACCCAGGGAGGCCAGAGCGAGATCATCGACGACGACACGGACAGGGCGATCTTCGCCGATTCAGTCCTTCAGAGGGAAAAGCGCCGTCTGATCCCAATTCACGCCCTTTATGAAACCCGAGGTGCAACCCCCCAACCATGCCGAAGGGTAGCATAAAACGGGTGCTTTTTACACAGCCTCCGCCCTTCACGCTTGCACCATCAGTGATTTCCATCCACCCTACGGGCTTCACAGCAGCCAGTCGACGGGCAGCAGGCCGATCGCCGGGCTGTTCGGTTTGTGGCTGCCGGTTCCCGCGCAGCCTCCGTCAGGATCAGCTTGCCCAGCGTCAGATCGGCAGCCACCATTGCGCAGCCGCTCGTTATTGACCTCTTGGCCGGCCCAGATGCTGCATTGAAGGATACACGCGCGGCGGGATGAGTGCATTACGGCGGCCTTACCCCCCTTCCGACCGAGGCCTCTGCGGCTTGGGTAGCGAGCGCTGTCTCCCGCCAAGCCCGAAGATCAGAACCCGGCCAGCGCCCCGCCGTCCACGGCCACCGACTGGCCGGTGATATAGGCGGCGGCGTCCGAGGCCAGGAAGACGCAGGTCCAGCCGACATCCTCGACCTCGCCGATGCGGCCCATCTGGATCCGGCCGAGCGCCTTGGCCTTGCGGGCCGGATCGGTGCCGGTCGCCCCGCGATAAAGCGGCGTGTCGATCCAGCCCGGCGCGATGCCATTCACCCGGACGTTGTGGCCGGCGAACTCGGCCGAAAGCGCGCACACGACGCCCAGCAGGGCGGTCTTGGCGACCGTGTAGCCCATCACATAGGGCAGGCTCATGTAGGAGGCCATCGAGGCGGTGAAGATGACGGCGCCGCCGCCGGTCTCGGCCTGCCGGGCGATGATCGGGCGCGAGAACTCCAGCGCGCCGCGCAGATGCACGTCCACGACCGCGTCGATGTCCTGATGGGTGGTTTCCAGGTTCGTCGAAAGCTTGTTGCGCTTGGCTGGCCTTGGCTGGTCGGTGCCCGACTTCAGCACGCAGTCTCGCCGCTCGCCGTGGACATCCCGTATCGCGGCTCCGGAGGGCCGTTGCACCTGCTGATCGACAGCACCGGCATCAAGGTTGAGGGCGAAGGCGAATGGCATGCACGCAAGCACGGTGGCCCGAAACGGCGCGTCTGGCGCAAGATCCATCTCGGGATAGACGAGCAAAGGCTGGAGGTTCGAGCCGTCGAGATCACCGGGAGCTATACCGGCGATGCGCTGATGCTGCCCGACCTTCTCAGCCAGATACCGGAGGGCCAGGAGATTGGCAGCGTCACGGCAGACGGCGCCTACGATCGACCGCCTGCAGAAAGGCTGGTTGCCGGAACAGATCGCCGGGCGCACGCGGTTTGAGAGCCATCGCCACCGCGTCTGCCACGAGACGATCTACCGCTATTGATCCAGGGTAGGCAGCCAAAGGCATAGAGGGTGCAAAGCTGGCGACGGACCGTGGCTGACATCCCCGACCCTTTCCGGCCGCTCGCGAGCCGCAGCAGCAGTGGGGCTTCCTTTGAGTCGTCATTGGCATAGTTATTGCGCAGAAACCCTTCGTATCGGCTTACAGGAGCACGATGACAGCGGCTCCTGAACAGCTCGAACTGCGTTCTCGATAACCACAAGATCTAGCGAGGAACAGAAATTGAATAACAGGACAAAGGCAGGACAACCACAGTTCCTAGCCGATCCAAACAAGCAGCATTTTATCGACGGCACATGGCGGCCATCCGCTTCCGGGGAGAGTATCGAGACATTCAACCCGGCGACCGGCAAGGTATTGACTACACTTGCGCGCGGTCGCAAGGAGGATGTCGATGCCGCAGTTGCCGCAGCACGGCGTGCATTCGAGGGGCCGTGGGGCCGTTTCACTCCGCAACAGCGGATGACGCTGATGATGCGAATCGCCGAGGTCGTGGAGAAAAATTTCGACGAGCTTGCCACACTGGAATCGCTCGATATGGGAGCGCCGATTGCGCGGACCTGTGGCATGAAAGCTGGCTTGCTGGCCATGATCCGCTACCTTGCTGCGCAGGCGGTAAGCTGGACCGGCAGCACGATTCCGAACTCGCTACCTGGCAATGTCACCACGCTCACTCTGAAGGCGCCGGTGGGTGTCGTCGGCGGGGTCATCCCGTGGAACGGGCCGCTTATCAGCTTCTGGGGAATCGTGGGCGGCGCCCTGGCAACCGGTTGCACGGCGGTGATCAAGTCCGCCGAGGATGCGTCGCTGACCGTGCTGCGTATGGCGGAACTGCTGGCTGAGATCGGTGTGCCAGAAGGGGTGGTAAATGTCGTAACCGGCCTCGGCGCCGAGGCCGGTGCGGCCTTGGCTGCCCATCCCGATGTGGATCGCATCGCTTTTACTGGCTCGACCGCCACCGGGCGCGAGATCGTCAAGGCCTCTACGGTCAACATGAAGCGTGTACAGGTGGAACTGGGCGGCAAGTCGCCCGACGTGATCTTTGCCGACGCGGATCTCGACAAGGCGGTGCCCGGCGCGGCCATGGGTGTCTTTACCAATTCCGGCCAGATCTGTTCAGCCGGGACCCGCATCTTCGTCCAGCGCACCATCCAAGAGGAGTTTCTGGCCCGGATGGTCGAGTTCAGCAAGGGAATCGTCGTGGGTGACCCCTTCGATCCGAATGTGCAACTGGGTCCTCTTGTCTCGCAGCGTCAATTAGAGCGGGTGATGCACTATGTCTCGGTTGGTAGTTTGGAAGGCGCGGATCTGCGGGCAGGCGGCAGCCGGCTGGGAGGCGATCTGGCGGACGGCTATTTCATTGCGCCGACCGTCTTCAGCAATGTCCACAATGACATGACCATCGCGCGAGAAGAGATCTTCGGCCCTGTCGCCTCGGTTATTCCCTTCGACACCGAGGAAGAGGCGCTGAGGCTGGCCAATGACACGAATTTCGGCCTTGGCGGCGGCATCTGGACGACCAATCTAAGCACCGCGACCCGGATGATGCATGGCATCAAGGCTGGTAAGCTGTGGATCAACAGCTATGGGCTGGCCGATCCGGCAGTCGGTTTCAGCGGCTACAAGGAGAGCGGATATGGCATGAAGGGTGGGCAGGGCCATATCGAGGGCTTCCTTTACGAGAAAAGCGTATATATCGCCGCGGGCTGAGACATTGTCAGGAGGCGTGGCCGGTGTGCGCGGCCGCAAACCGCCCAGGATGCCGCCGGTCGCAGGCGTTTTCGGCATCGGCCAGCGGCACGTCGCTGTCTCGGCCCGCGAAGCGATCAACCTGCCGGCCGGCGCATGAACAAGGTAATCAGAAAGCCGAATGCCGCGAGGCAGGCCGCGATCCGGTACAGGGTCGCGAAGGATGCGACCGATTGCGCCACGACCAACTCGCGAATCTGCAAAGGCAGGGCGGCAAGGGCCGCCGGCGTCAGCGCCCCGTCGCCGCCAGGTAGGTGCAGCCCCGCCCGGCCCGCCGCCAGGATCGCGCCATAAACGGCGATGCCGAGGGCCGCGCCGACCATCCGCACCAGCGAGATCGCGCCGGTCGCGGCACCCATGTCGTGTGACAGGGCGATTACTTGCGCGCCCAATATCGGTGCGTTCATCGATAGCCCGGTGGCGATGCCCTGCAACACGAAAGCCATGGCCAAGCCGGCCAATGGCACGTTTGCCGAAAGATGCGCGAATATGTTCAGCATGACGACGCTCATCGCTAGCGAGCAGCGCAACAGCCGCGTGAAATGCCAGCCCAAGGACATCAGCCGACCGGCAATAAGGGCGCCGCAGGTGACACCCACCGTGATTGCGATGAAGAACAGCCCGGCCTGCGAGGGGGTCAGCCCAACGGCCATCTGCAAGAAATAGGCGTGATAGTTGATAAGCCCGATCGAGATCGCCCCGCAGCACAGGGTGCAGACCACCAGCAGCGCGAACTGGCGGCTTGCAAGCAGGGCCAGCGGCATGACCGGCTCTTGCGCGCGCCGCTCGATCTGCACCCAGGCAAGGCCGCCGGCAACGGTCCCGGCCGCTAGCGCCATGCTGGCCGGCGCCGCGAAACTGCCGAAGATCCTGGCGCTGTCCATCCAGATCACCAGAAGCGTGACGGTAAGCGCCAGCGCCGCCGCGCCGACATAGTCGATCACCGGCCGCCGCCTCGACCCGCGCTGAGGCAGGTATTTCAGAAAGCCCAGGATGCCCGCCAGGCTGAGCGGCACGGTGATGAAGAACACCGAGCGCCAGCCGAAAGCCTCGGTCAGCAGCCCGCCCAGCACCGGCCCCGAGAACGATCCGAAGACCAGCATCAGGCTGAGATAGCTTTGGAACCGGGCGCGTCGGGCCGGCTCGAACAGGTCGGCATTGACCGCGAAGACCGAGACCAGCAACCCGCCGGTCCCCACCGCCTGGAACGACCGCGCCGCGATCAGGCTGCCCGCCGACCAGCTTGCCGCACAGCCCAAAGAGCCGGTGGCGAAGATCATCAGGGCGGCGACGCACAGATATTTCCGCCCGAACATGTCGCCCAGCTTGCCATAGATCGGCATCACCGCGCATTGCACCAGGATATGGGCCAGGATCAGCCAACTGAAATATTGCGGCTGCCCCAGTTCGCCGACGATGGTCGGCAGCGCGGTCGCGACGATCTGGTTGTCCAGCGTGGCGACAAGCTGGGCCAGCATCAGGAAGCCGAAAACCACGAGATGCCTTTCGCGGACTTTCGGCGGGGCCGCAATTTCGTCCTCGGGGGTCTTCGTGTCTTTGGGCATTCTGTCGTCCGATCCTCGCAGTCGCGTCACCCGTGGTCGGAAGGCATACCGGCCAGGATCACGCATGTCGGGGGGCCGGGCAAACGCCGCTGCTCGAGGCGCCGGGACCGGCCCTACCGAAGGTTGCCGATGGCCGGGTTTCGCCGTGATGCGGAACTCGGCCGGCGGCTCATTTCCCCAGCGCCGCCTTGTAGGCTTCCAGCGTCTCGGTGCCGGGACGACCCTGCTTGTCGAGATTGGCCGCCCAATCCGCGGCGATAGGCGCCAGCAGCGCGTCCATCTCCGCCCGCATCGCATCGTCAACATGCGTGACCTCGACGCCGGCTTTGACGGCGCGCTCAATGGCCGCGGCTTCTTCCTTGTCCATGAATTCGCAGGCGCTGACTTCCGCCACCTTCCCGGCCTCGATCATCGCTTCCTGCACATCCGGCGGCAGCGACTGGAACTTCTTCTCGGAAATGCCCAGGAAGACCGAGCCATGGCCAAATGTGTAGCCGGTCAGAGAATACTTCGCGACTTCGGGAAGCCCCATGTAGTCAACCGAGGCCATGAAGGCCAGCATCGAAGCGTCCACCGTGCCGCGGGCGACGGCATCATAGACCTCGCCGTTCGGAATCTTCACCCCGGCCGCGCCCAGCCTGGCCACCGCAAGCTCCATGCCGGCTCCGGCGGGGCGGATCTTCATGCCCTTGAAATCCGCGACTGCGTGGATCGGCTTGCGACCGTGGATTGAATAGGGCGGCAGCGCCATATAAGAGAGAATCCGTATGCCGGCCGGCTTGTATTCGCTGTCATGAAGAGGTGTTCCCGGATCGGCAATGGCCCGGAACGCCTTGCTGGCGGCGCAAGAACTTTCGGCCAGGCCCGGCATCTCCAGGATCCCGGTCAACGGGATCTTGTCGGCGAAATAGCTGGGGGCGATCTCGGCGACGTCGATGACGCCCAGCTGCGCCGCGCCCAGCAGCTCGGTGGATTTTGCGAGCTGTTCTGTGGGGAAATATTGGAACTGCACCTTGCTGCCCGTGCGCTCGGTCAACTTGTCCATGAAGACCTTGGTGCCATGGGCGCCTACGAAATGGGTGGGTGGCAGAAAACCACCCAGCCGCAGAGTGATGCTCTCATCGGCAGCTGCATCATGAAGCATGCCGAGCAATGCACAGAGTGAGAAAGCCGCAAGTGTCTTGTTCATTTCGTTCCTCCCAGCAACGTGGGAATGGACGTCCGCTGCCGGATCGCCGATTCTCCGCCGCTGCCGCAGCAAACTCCGTGCCAGAGGGTGAGTGAATGCGCGGGCCTTCTTCCGGCACTGCGTTGAAATTCACCGCTGAGCGGTCCGCGCTGGCTGGAGGCCGGCTGGCACGCAATTTGCTGAACCGGGGGCGGGGCCATGATCGGCGATCCGGGGGGACGCCAGAGGCCATGATGGGAGGAAACCAATGAAGAACAGATTGACTGCTTTCGGGCTCGGGATGTGCTGGCTGGTCGGGGCGACGGGTGTGGCTGCGGCCGAGGACCAGATCTCGCTTCGGCTGGGCGGAATGGTGCCGCCGACGCACTTCGTCGGCGCCCATGGCACCAAGGTTTTCATGGACGAGCTGACCGAGCGCACGGGCGGCAAGGTGCAGTTCCAGTATTTCCCGTCGGAGCAGCTTGGCAAATCCACCGAGTTGCTGGGTGCCACGCAGCTTGGTGTCGTGGACGTGGCCGAGATCGTGCCGGGATATTTCGCCGACAAGATCCCCCTGACCGGGATCCTGGAAATGCCGGGCCTGGCCGAAAGCTCTTGCGCCGCCAGCAAGGCATTCCGGGCCGCCGCGGAGGTTGGCACCAAGGTCTACGAGAGCGAATACAAGCCTGCGAACATCCGCGTGCTTTCCTACATGGTGTTCCCGCCCTATTCGATCGACGGCACCCGCCCCATCAAGTCGATGCAGGACTTCAAGGGCGCCAAGATCCGCGTGGCCGGCCCGGGCATGGAGCTTGCGGTGGCCAAGCTGGGCGCCATCGGCGTCAAGATTCCGGCTGGCGAGATTTATGATGCCGTCGCTCGCGGCACGGTCGATGCAGCGACGCTGGCCTATATGGCCTTCGTGGACTACTACGGTCTGCACGAGGTGGCGAAACATTCGCTGACCGGCTATCCGCTCGGCAGCGCCTCGATGTTCTTGGCCGTTTCCGAGAAGAAGTTCCAGTCGCTGCCGCCGGACGTGCAGGCAGCGATGATCGAGGCCGGCAAGGTGGCGGAAGTCAGCGCCTGCGAATTCATGGACAAGGAAGAAGTTGCCGCCATGGAGCGCGCCATCGCGGCCGGGGTCGAGGTGACGCATGTTGACGATGCGATGCGGGCAGAGATGGACGCGCTGCTGGCGCCTGTCGCCGCGGACTGGGCGGCCAATCTCGACAAGCAGGGGCGGCCCGGCACCGAGACGCTGGAAGCCTACAAGGCGGCGCTGGGGAAATGATGGCATCACCCGGACCCTTCCGACCGAAGGGTTTCGCAACCTGGAGAGAGTGCCATGAGCACCAGCTTTAAAACACCGGACAAGGATAGCGGCCTGAAAAAGGCGATCCTGGGCACGGACCGGATGCTGACCCTGATCGAGAGGCTGATGATGGGGATCGCCTCGGCCGCCATCGTCGCCATGATGCTGCTGGTCACGGCCGATGCGCTGCTGCGCTATGCCTTCCACAGCCCGCTGGCCTTCGTGCAGGACGTCGTCGTGCTGTATCTGCTGCCTGCCTCGGCCTTCTTCGCCTTCTCCATCGCGATGCGCGAAGGCGCGCATATCGCGGTGGATGCGGTGGCGAACACGCTGCCGCAGCGGCTGTTCAACGGCATCCTGGCGCTTTCGCTGGCGCTGTCGCTGGTGTTCCTGGTGCAGATCGCCTGGGCTGGAGCCGTCGTGACGCATGAAAGCTGGCGCCTGTCGGACACCACCGGCGGCGTCTATCCGCTGCTGATCTGGCCCAGCAAGATCATCGTGCCGATCGGCATGGGCCTGATGTCGCTGCGTGTCATCCATGCGGTCATCGCGAACCTCTACACCTGCGCGACCAGTGACATTCAGGTCGCCTATCCTCAACGCCACAACCCCTATAGCGACCCCGTCGCACCCGGAGCGGAATAATGGCAACCACCGTCGCACTTGGCCTTTTCGTCCTCCTGATGGCGGTCGGCCTGCCTGTCGCGCTGACCTTCCTGGTTTCGGGCGGCATCGGCATCTACATGCTTCTGGGGCCGGACATGATTGCCGGCCTGCTGACCACCTCGCCGCTGTCCTCGGTGCAGATCTACGCGCTCATCGCCATTCCGATGTTCATCCTGATGGCGAACCTGATTACCGTCAGCGGCGTTACCGACGAGCTGTTCGATGTCACCAAGATCTGGGTTGGGCGCACGCCCGGCGGTCTGGCGCATGCCACGGCGCTGACCGGGGCGATCTTCGGCGCTGTCTCGGGCTCCAGCACCGCCGCCGCGGCGACGCTGGCCTCGACCAGCATTCCGGGGATGCTGAAGCAGGGCTACAACAAGCGGCTGGCGACCGGGGTGGCGGCGATCTCGGGCACGCTGGCCATGCTGATCCCGCCCAGCGTGGCCATGGTGTTCTATGCGCTGATCGCCGATCTGCGCGTCTCGCACCTGCTGATCGCCGGGCTGGTGCCGGGCATCCTGGTGACGATCACCATCATCCTGACCGTGCTGGTCCTGGTCCGCATGGACCCCGACCACGCGCCGGCCGGGCAGCGCTATTCGCTGGGCGAAAAGATCAGGTCTTTGCGTAACACTTGGAGCTTCCTGCTCCTGTTCATCGTCGTGATCGGCGCGATCTATACTGGAATCGCCACCCCGACCGAGACCTCGGCCATCGGCGCGCTGGCCGCGCTGCTCTTGTGCCTGTGGCGGCGGGTGCCGGCGCACAAGCTGGCCAAGGCGGTCAGGACGTCGGCCGAGACCAGTTGCATGATCGCGCTCATCATCATCGGCGCCTCGGTCTTCGGCTATTTCGTGACGCTGACGCAGATGACGCAAAGCCTGATCCAGTTCGTTGCCGACATCGGCATGAGCCGCTGGGCGGTGCTGGCCTTCGCGATCCTGCTTTACGTGGTGCTGGGCTGTTTCATGGACATGATTACCATGCTGATCCTGACGGTTCCGATCATGGTGCCGCTCATGAACAGCCTGGGTTTCGACCCCTACTGGTTCGCGGTGATCGTCATCGTCACGGCCGAACTGGGCATGGTGACGCCGCCATTCGGGCTGAACGTCTTCGTGATCTCGAAATATACCGGCATCCCGGTGGGGCAGATCTTCCATGGCTCGCTCCCGCATGTGGTCGCGCACCTGATCCTGATCTTCTTGCTGGTGCTGTTCCCCGGGCTCATCACCTGGTTGCCCTCGACCATGTAGGGGCCAGGCCCGTTGCACGACCCCGGAAAAATCGCCCCGGCTGCAGGATGTGGCCGGGGTTCTTCAGAACCGTAGTCCTTGACGAGAAGAGAACGCATGCCGCTGGAATTTTCCGGAACATCGGTGGTGGTGACGGGCGCCGCCCGAGGCATCGGCGCCGCCATCGCCACGGCCTTCGCCCGGGCCGGTGCGCGGGTCTGGGCCTGCGACGTGATTGCCGAGGCGCTGGACGAGACGGTCGCCGCCATCAATGCCGGGGACGCGGGCCGCGCCACCGGCCGGGTGCTGGACGTGTCCGATCGGGCGGCCTGCGCGGCCCTTGCCGCCGAGGTTGCGCTCGAGGGCGCTATTTCGGCGCTGGTCAACAATGCCGGCATCATCCGCAGGATGCCGATCACCGATCCGGGCGCGGAACAGGCCTGGGCGCAGATGCTGGCGATCAATGCCACCGGCGCGCTCAACATGGTCGGGGCGTTTCTGGATCAGCTCGAACAGAACCGCGGCGCCATCGTCAACCTGGCCTCGATCATGTCCTTCGTGTCCGGCGCCAACCTGGTCGGCTATTCGGCATCGAAAGGGGCGGTGGCGCAGATGACCAAGGGGCTGGCCTGCGAACTGGCGCCCAAGGGCATCCGGGTCAACGCGGTGGCGCCGGGCTTCATCGACACGCCGCTGACGCAACCCACCAGCGCCAATCCCGAGGCCATGGCGGGGCTGATGGCGCATACGCCGCTGAAGCGGCCGGGGCGGCCCGAGGAACTGGCCGCTCCGGTGCTGTTCCTGGCCTCGCCGGCGGCTTCCTATGTGACGGGCATCGTCATGCCCGTCGATGGCGGCTATCTGGCCGTCTAGGAGCGCATGCAGGGCCGGCATTGCCGGCCTGGAGAAGGATCAAGGGGCCGGGGATGAGCGCCGGCCCCCGTCTTACGGCGCGACGTAGTAGCTGTTCTCGATGATGCCGGGGTCGAGCTTCGACTCGCTGGCAAAAAGATTGACGAAATCCACCACCCTTTCGACATCGGCGCGCTCGATCTGCATCTGCACGGGGGCAAATGCGCGGGCCTGTTCCCAAATCTGATCGAAAACCTCGGGATCGATGCTCTCGAAATAACGCTCGCGGACCTTGTCGCGGGCCTGGGCCGAGGTCTTGTCGTCGCGCATGGCCGAGGCTGCCAGTTCGATCGCCTTGACTACCTTGGCTGCGGCCCCGGGATTCTGATCCAGTCAGGCGCCGTTGGTCATGGCGACGGTGTAAAGGAAACCGTCAAGCTCCTTTACCTCTCCTGCCGCCAGGTTGAAGGCATAGACCGCGTTCAGGTTCTTCATCGCCAGTTCGGGTGCTGGCGAGGACAGCGTGAAACCGTCGATCTGCCCGTTTCCCATCGCTGCCTGATAGGCGGCGGCATTGCTGCCAAGGGGCACGATGGTGATGTCCTGTTCGGGATTCAGGCCCGCCAGGATCGTCAGATACCGCAAGACATGCTCGCCTGCGTCGCCGCCGGGCACGCCGAACCGGCCACCCTTCAGGGCCGCCAGCTTGTCGGAGACCGGGCTGTCGGCCGTCACGCCGTTGCTTGCCGCCCATTGGTCCGAGAATGTCAGGCCGGTGGTGTATTGCCGGGCGACCGGGGCCAACAGGCGGACATCGACGCCCGCCTGCCGCAGGAAGAGCGTGGTGCTCGCCGCCGTCATGCCGATATCGGCAGAGCCTCCGGCCACGGCCGCCACGACCTTGGCGCCGCTGGAGGTGGTGATCAGTTCTGGTTCCAGCCCGGCATCGTGGAAATAACCCATGGTCAGGGCGGTCAGATAGGGCATAAAAGCCGCGCTGCTGGTGGACTGGATGATCCGGATCGGTTCGGGTTCCTGCGCGACGGCGACCAGCGGGGCGCTGGACAGCGCGGCCGCCAGCATGATCGAGAATAGTCTGGTCTTCATGCTTTTCCTCCTCGTTGGTGACCCGGGCGGCACCCGGATCACCGAGGATGCGCAAGTCTTGTGCCATGCGCCGACGCCGAGCGTATCAGCCCCTTGCCGTGCCGACGGCCTCGCATCGCGGCCCCTAGAAGACGATACCGACGGATTTTTCCTCGGTGAAGGAGGCCAGTTCCGACAGGCCCCGCTCGCGCCCGATGCCGCTGTTCTTGAAGCCGCCGAAGGGCACGGTGCGAGGATGCGAGGCGACGTCATTGACCCAGAGATAGCCGGATTTCAGCGCCTTTACCGTGCGCAGCGCGTTTGACAGGTCGCCGGTCCAGACCGCACCGGACAGCCCGTATTCGACCGAATTGGCCATCTCGATCACTTGGTCGAAATCCGACCAGCGCAGCACCGACAGCACCGGGCCGAAGATTTCCTCGCGCGCGATGCGCATGTCCTGTGTCACGTCGGCGAACACCGTCGGACGCATCCAGTAACCCTTGTCGAAGCCGGGGCCCTGCGGACGCTCGCCGCCGGCGACCAGCCTTGCGCCCTCGTCCCGGGCCGAGCGGATGAAACCCTCGACGCGCTCGAGCTGCGCCTTCGAGACGATGGCGCCCATCCGCGTGCCCCAGTCGCAGGGATCGCCGACCCTGATCGCCTCGACGATATCGACGATGCGGGCCAACACCTCGTCATGGATGTCCTCATGCAGGAACAGCCGGCTGGTCGAGCTGCAGGACTGGCCCTGCCAGCTGAAGTTCATGCCGGTGACGGCTGCGGCCGCGACCTTGTCGAGGGGTGCGTCCGGGAAGACGATGAACGGGTTCTTGCCGCCCAGTTCCAGCGAGATGTGCTTGACCGCGCTTTCGGCGGCGGCGCGCTGGATGGCCAGCCCGGTGCCGACCGAGCCGACGAAGGACAGCCGCTTGACCCTGGGGTGGCGCACCAGCGCATCGCCGGCCTCGCGCCCGCCGCTGACGATGTTCAGCACTCCCGGCGGCAGGGCATCGCGGGCGATCTCGCCCAGGATGGCCGAGGATAGCGGGCATTGTTCCGAGGGCTTCAGCACCACCGTGTTGCCGGTGATCAGCGGGCCGGCAAGCCCGTGGACCGCCATCGCGATCGGATGGTTGAAGGCGGTGATGCGGCCCACCACGCCATAGGGTTCGCGCAGCGTCAGGTGCAGCTTGCCCGGATCGACCGGGATGGTGGCGCCCTGAAGCTCGCTGCCCAGACCTGCCAGATAGCGCAGCCGCGCCACGCTGCCGCGGATGTCGCCCAGCATGAAGGCGGCGGGGTTGCCGCTGTCCGAGACTTCGGCCGCCAGCAACTCGTCGGTCCGCGCCAGGATCGCGTCGCCGAAGCCGTTCAGATAGGCTGCCCTTTGCTCGACGGACAGGGCGGCCCATGCGCGTTGCGCCTTTTCGGCGGCTGCAACCGCCCGTTCGATGTCGGCGGCGTTGCCGTCGGGGACACGGCCGATATAGTCCTCGGTGGCGGGGTTGGTCGCTTCCAGCCAGGCGCCGCCGGCGCTTTCGACCAGTTCGCCGTCGATCAGCATCCGCCCGTCGATCGGCCGTTCGAGACGGACCGGCTCCTTGGGCGCTTCGGCAGGGCGTGGTTCATTCGGTCGCATGTGGTGTTCCTTGCAAGTGGCGCGGTCCTGTCGCCGGACGGTTCCGCAGCGGGGAAAGGTTCAAGACGCGGGCTGCGGTTCGGCGGGATCTTCCGCCAGGTCCATGATAAGCCCTTCCAGTCCCGGCCGCGCCGGCGGATAAAGGCGGCTCACCAGCTTGTCATGGCCGGGGATCAGGAAGCGTTCCTCGCCCGCAAGCCTGCGGCAGGTGCGATAGCCGGCCAGCATCTCCTCCATGTTCTGGAACACGAAGAAGGGCCGTTCGCTCCGCGCCTCCTCGTAGAGATGCACCGCGTCCGAGGCCAGCAGCACCGGACCGCGCCGGGTTGCAACCCGCAGCACCATCTGGCCGCGCGCATGCCCGCCGACAAGCGCATAGTCCACGCCCTCGGCGAAGGTCCCGTCGCCGTCCAGGAAGCGCAGGCGGTCGTCGTAGAGCAGGCCGATCAGGGCCAGGGCATCTTCGCGCGCATAGGCGTGGCGGAAGAAGGCATGGCTCATGTCCTCGCCGGCCAGCGATTCCATCTCGGCCTGCTGGATCCAGAAGGTCGCGTTCGGGAATTCGTGCAGGTTGCCGACATGGTCGGGATGGGCATGGGTCAGCAGCACCTGCGTCACCTTTGCCGCGTCGATGCCGATCCGGGCCAGCAGCTCGGCCGGGCTGCCGTTCCATTGCCGGCCAATCCTGCGGCAGTCCGCCTCGGAAAAGCCGGTGTCGACGACGATCACCTCGTCGCCGCGGACCAGAACCCAGAAGAAATAGTCGAAACCGGAGCAGATCTCGTCCGGGCGGCCGTCCAGATAGGTCAGGCTGGCCGGCCGGTCCCCCGGCTGGGTGACGGTGCAGATCGCATAGGCGTTCCAGGGGGATTGCTGTTGCATCTTCGTCTCCTCACGCCGCATCGGCCAGTACCATGTCGGCGCATTTCTCGCCGATCACCATGCAGGGGATGCTGGTATTGCCCGAGAACATGGTCGGCATGATCGAGGCATCGGCGACACGCAGCCCCGCGATGCCATGCACCCGCAGGCGTTCGTCCACTACAGCCATCGGATCGCTGCCCATCTTGCAGGTTCCCAGCATGTGATGCGCGATATTGCCCTGTTCGCGCAGATAGGTCAGGATTTCCTCGTCGGTCTGGTATTGCGGACCGGGCACGAGCTCTTCCTCGACATATTGGCCCAGCGGCTGCGCCTGGACGATCTCGCGCGACTTGCGGACCGCGGCGATCGAGCCCTGCCGGTCATTCTCGGTCTGCAGGAAGCGATAGTTGATGCTGGGCGGTGCGAAGGGATCGGCCGAGCGGATGTGGATGTTGCCGGTGCTCTCGGTCCGCTCGAAATGCGAATACATGAAGAAGCCTTCGATCGCCGACATGCGCCGCCCCTCGTTCTTGGTCAGCTCGATGATGAAGGGGGCGGCTGCGATCAGGATATCCGCATCCTCAAGCTCCGGCCGCGACTTGACGAAGGCGCGCATCGTCCCCATCCCCTGCGAGATGAAGCCCTTGCGCAGCAGCGCATAGCGCAGCGCCTCGAGCCATAGCCGCCAGCCGCGACCCTTGCGGGCGATGGAGATCCCCGGCTTGTTGAAGCGCCATTTCATGATCGCGGCATAGTGGTCGCGCAGGTTCTCGCCCACGCCGGGCAGGTCGTGGATCGGCTTGATGCCATGCTGGCGCAGGATCTCGGGATTGCCGATGCCGGACAGTTCCAGCAGCTTCGGGGAATTGGCCGCGCCGCAGGAGACGATCACTTCGCGACGGGCCCGCACGGTTTCCACCTTGCCGTTGCGGCGGTATTTGACGCCCACGCAGCGCTTGCCCTCCATGACCAGCGACATGGCCTCGGCGCCGGTCAGGATGGTCATGTTCGGCCGCTTCCTGGCCGGGACCAGGAATTGCGTCGCCGTGCTTTCGCGGCGGCCGCCATGGATGCAATGCTGCGCCATGGCGACGCCGAATTGCCTTTCGCCGCTATAATCGGGGTTCGACGGGATGCCGGTGGCGTTGGCGGACTGGATGAACAGGTCGTAGAAGGGCGAAAGCTTGGACGCCTGCCCGATCTTCATCGGACCCGAGCGGCCATGATAGCGGTCCTCGCCGAAGCTGGCATTTTCCAGCTTCTTCATGAAGGGCAGCATATCCTCATAGCCCCAGCCATGGCAGCCCAGTTGCGCCCAGGTGTCGTAGTCGATGCGCTGGCCGCGGTTGTAGACCATGCCGTTAAGCGAACTGGAGCCGCCCAGCATCTTGCCGCGCGGCACATAGATCGGGCGGTTGCCGTGGCTTTCATGCGGTTCCGAGCGGTAGCACCAGTTGACCGCCGGATTGGCGACCATGAAGACGTTACCGGAGGGCGGGATCGACCAGATGTAGTCGGGGCCCTTGATTCCGGCCTCAAGACACAGGACCTTGTATTTCCCGTTCTCCGTCAACCGTCCGGCGATCACGCCGCCGGCCGAGCCCGATCCGACGACGATGTAGTCGTAACTGGATGCGTTCATCTGCAATCCTCCCCTGTTTCCCCTCGCAGTGGCTTGTCCTGCATTGCCTTGGGCGATCGACCCTCCCAAGGCAGCACATGCGCTGGCACGCCCCGACCCGAGCAAGTTTCATGCCAGCCTTTGGGGGGACGCGGGCCCGGCATGCCTGCCCGTCCTTGGGACGAGTGGCGCCGCCGCGTACATCGGCGACGGGCAAGCGGCAGGACTGTCCGCGACAAGGACGGCCGGCAGCCGGTGACGCTACAACCTGGGAATTCTAACCGGTCGGTTGCTTGATTTTGGCACGGCTCCGGGAAAAGATGAGGGCAGGGAGAATCTCATCATTTTCGAAGGGCTGCGGGCCCAGCCAGGGATCGGATGCAACGCCGTTGCCCAGCCGTTTCATGTGCGCTGATGCGTGCCGTGCGGAACGGGATGGCGAACCGGGGGAGGGGAAATGAAACTCGAACCGAATATCGGTGCGTATCAGAAACAGGCGATCGTCGTTTCGGCGCAGGCTCTCCAGTCGCTCAGCGTGCTGCAATTCAGCCAGGACGAGTTGCAGGACTATCTGCGCGAGCAGGCCGAAAGGAACCCGTTCATCGAATTGTCCGAGCCTTTACCGGCCACGCCCGAGGCTGCGCAAGCGCGGTCCGGCGCCCTTGGCCCGTCGCCCCGCGATGCAGGTTCTGCCGGTGGCGGGTCTGCGCGCGGCGGCATGGACATCGACAGCGTCGCCCTGCTGCGCGAGGCGCAGATCTCGCTGCGCGACCATTTGCGGGCCCAGGCCGGGATGACCTTCCGAGACCCGAAGGACATGGCCGTCGCCATCGAGATCGTGGAATCCCTGGACGCCGACGGCTATTTCCGCCGCGACCCGGACGAGATCGCCGAGATGCTGGGCGCCAGCCAGGCGCGGATCGAGGCTGTGCTGTGCGCCGTCCAGCGCTTCGACCCCGCCGGTATCGCCGCCCGCGATCTTGCCGAATGCCTGCGGTTGCAGCTCGAGGACAAGGGGCGGCCTGGCCCCGCGATGCGGCGGCTGCTCGACAACCTGCCGCTGCTGGCCGAGTTCAACTATGCCCGGTTGGCCCGGCTTTGCGGCGTGAACCTTGACGAGATCAGCGTCCTGGTCAGAGAGATCCGCGACCTTGATCCGCGCCCCGGCCGCCGGATGGAGGCCGAGCCGACATTGCCGGCGCTGCCCGACATCGTGGTCAACCGGCAAGAGGACGGTTCCTTCGCCATCGAGCTCAGCAACCAGTTCCTGCCGCGGGTGCTGGTGAACCGCGAATATTACGCCGAGGTCAAGGCCAGAAGCCGGGACAAGGATGAAAAGCGTTTCGTCATGGACTGCATGCAGAATGCCGGCTGGCTGGTGAAGAACCTCGACCAGCGGGCGCAGACCATCCTGCGCGTCGCCGCCGAGATCGTGGCGCGGCAGGAGCAGTTCCTGCTGCATGGCGTGGAGCATCTGCGGCCGCTGAACCTCAGGGACGTGGCCGATGCGGTGGGGATCCATGAATCGACGGTCAGCCGCGCCATCGCCAACAAGTTCATGATGACCAGCCGCGGCATGTTCGAGCTGAAATATTTCTTCGCAAATTCCATCTCGGCAAGCGAGGGCGGCGAGGACTTCTCGGCCGAGACTGTCCGGCACCGCATCCGGCAGATCGTCGACGCCGAGACGGCGGCCGCGGTGCTGTCCGATGACGCCATCGTGGACGCGTTGCGCGCCGCGGGCATCGACATCGCCCGGCGCACCGTGGCGAAATATCGCGAGATGATGCGCATCCCCTCGTCCCTGCAGCGCCGCAAGATGAAGCTGGCAGCTCAGCTTATCTGACGCCTTGGCACGCATCTTGCTTGGTCTGGGCCAAGGAGGATGCAGGCGATGGACCATCGGCATGACGACAGGATCTGTAAGCGCGGCGGATGCGCGCCGGCTGTCGGAAGCCGCCTTGCGCAGCATCCCGGAAACGAACCGCAGCAAGGCCCGACCGCCTTTCTGGAAAAGCGCGATGCTTCAAGGAGATGACCGAATGACTGAAATGTCCCGCCACGCCAATGGCGATTCCGATCCCTATTGGGAAGGCGCCCGCCAGCGCCGCCTGCTGTTCCAGAAATGCAAGGGCTGCGGCTCGGTCCAGTTCCCGCCGCGCCATCACTGCGCCGCCTGCTGGGAGGCCGACCTGGACTGGAGCGAAAGCAGCGGCAAGGGCGTGGTCGAAAGCTTCACCATCGTCCACCGCGCGCCGCTGGCCGAGTTCCGCGACCGCGTGCCCTATGTCGTCGCCTCGGTGATCGTCGAGGAAGGGCCGCGCATGCTGACCAATATCGTCGGCGAGGGCGCGCTTGAGGTCCAGGTCGGCGCCAGGGTCAAGGCGAGCTTCGTCAGCGGTGCGGATGGCGAGACCCTGCCGCAATTCGTGCTGGCCTGAGGCCGGCGAAGCAAACTTTCAAGACGTCAAGGAGAACGACATGAACGCACAGGTGCGTGGCAAATACTGGGACGATTTCGAGGTTGGCGAGGTGATCGTGACGCCGAAGCGGACGGTGACCTCGACCGACATCGTGAACTTCGCCTGCCTGTCGGGCGATTTCAACGAGGTCCATACCAACTGGGAATATTGCAAGCAGACCCAGTTCGGCGAGCCGATCGCCCATGGCCCGCTGGTCTATTCCATCGTCGGCGGTCTGCAATACGCCGCGGGGATCAACGACGGCACGCTGATCGCGCTGTTGCAGATCGACGGCTGGCGGATGCTGAAGCCGGTCTTCCACGGCGACACCATCCATGCCGAGATGACCGTGCTGGACAAGACCGAGACCAGCAAGGGCGACAAGGGCGTCGTGCAGATGAAGCGCGAGTTCAAGAACCAGAAGGGCGAGACCGTGCAGGAGATGATGGTCAAGATGCTCTACAAGCGCCGTCCGGCCGCCTGAACAGCGGCCGTCAGACCGCGCGAGCCTCCGGGATGGAATACGCGGCAAGGGGGAATGGGCGGCTCGTCAGGGGCCGCCCATTTTCCATGGCGCCTTCGGCAAGCGGCAGGCGGCACGAAAAAGCCCCGCCGCGGGATCGCCGCAGGCGGGGCCAGGCTGCGCCGAGAGGCGCGAGGGAGGTGTTTAGGGCGGCCGTTCAGCCCAGCCCGCCGGTGGCGCTGATCGTGGCGCCGGTGACGAAACCCGACTCGTCCGAGACCAGGAAAGCGGCGACATTGGCCACGTCCTCGGGATGGGCGATGCCGAAGGGCGCCTTGGCGGTGATCTTGCTGAACATCTTCTGCCGTTGCTCGGTCATCTCGCCGCCCGAGAACCGCTCCCAGGTGGGCGTATCCTCGACGATGGTCACGCAGAGCGTATTCACCCTGATGCGATGTCGAGAGAATTCCTTGGCCAGCACGCGCGCGGCATGGATCAGGCCGCCTGAATGCAGCGCCACAGTGGTCTGGCCGGAGGTGGGGAAGCGTCCACCTTCGGAGGTGACGAACAGGATCGAGCCTGATCCGCGTTCGGTCATGTGCGGCAGGCAGGACTGCACCGGATTCAGCTTGACCTGGATGGTGCGGCTGACCTGCAAGCCGGCCTCCGCCACCTCGAAGGTTCCGAAGAAGCCCTGTGCGGCAGGGTGCAGTCCGGCGCTGGCCACGACGATGTCGATCCCGCCAAACCGCTCCACGGCCGCTAGGGCCAGTGCGTCCGTATCGGTTGGGTTCTCCAGATCGGTAGGCACGAAGATCGCCTCGCCGCCAGCAGCGGTGATCGCCTCGACTACCTCGCGCCCGGCTTCCGGATCGCGGCCCGAGGCGACGATGCTGACGCCGCGCTGGCCCAGTTCAAGCGCGATGGCCCGGCCCAAGCCGCGGGTGGCGCCGGTGACGACCGCGACCTTGGTCTCGTTCTTTTCCATAGGGTCAATTCTTTCGCTGAGGTCAATCCGCCTCGACGTAGGCGCTCGTGCGGATCATCCGCGTCGAAAGGTAACGGATCGCCACCTCGCCTTTCTGTGTCTTCACCTCGTGGCTGGTGATGACCACGCCGCGGTCGGGCTTGCTGGTCAGCCGCTTGGAATGCAGCCTAACGGAATTGGTGATCGTGTCGCCGGCAAAGACGGGTTTCAGGAATTTCGGCGCCAGCTCCATCAGGAAGATGCCGCGCCGGCGGGTCAGGCCGGCATTCAGCACCTGGCCCTCGGCCAGCGACAGGACGAAAAGCCCGGGCGACATGCGCCCGGAATAGTTCTTGTTGACATAGGCCTTGTCGGTAAAGGTCGGCGAGGTGAACTTGCAGAGATCGACGTAGGCGCCGATCATCTCGTCGGTGACCTCCAGCCCTTCGCTGACGAAGGACCAGTCCTCGGTGTATTCCTCGAAGTAAAGCCCTTCGTTCATGATCGGCCTCAGTAGGAACGCGGCATGCCGAGAACGTGCTGACCGATGTAGTTCAGCACCATGTTGGTCGAGATCGGGGCGATCTGGAACACGCGGTTCTCGCGCACCTTGCGCTCGATGTCGTATTCGACCGCCAGGCCGAAGCCGCCATGCGTCTGCTGGCAGTGAAAGCCCAGATCCCAGGCGGCTTCCGAGGCCAGCATCTTGGCCATGTTGGCGTTGGCTCCGGTGGCGCTGGCATCTGCGCCGGTGTCGAACTGCTCGGCCGCCTTCCAGCGCAGCGCGTCGGCCGCCATCAGGTTGGCATAGCCGCGTGCGATCGGGAACTGCACGCCCTGGTTCTGGCCGATGGGCCGGCCGAAGATCACCCGCTCGTTGGCGTAGTTCACCGCCTTTTCGATGAACCACTTGCCATCGCCGATGCATTCGGCGGCGATCATCACCCGCTCGGCATTCAGCCCGTCCAGCAGGTAGTAGAAACCCTTGCCCTCTTCGCCGATCAGCGAATCCTCGGGAATCTCCATGTCATCATACCAGACCTCATAGGTATGGTGGTTGAACATGGCGGGGATCTTGCGGGTTGTCAGCTGCTTGGGATCGATCTCGCGCTTGTCCACCAGGAAGCAGGAGAGGCCACGGAACGGCTTGCCTTCCGGGGCTTCGCTGGTGCGGGCGAAGACGATGAAGAAGTCCGTATGGTCCATGCGCGAGGTCCAGACCTTCTGCCCCTTGATAATCCAGCCCTTGCCGCCGCGCCGGGCGCGGGTCTGGATCTTGGACGTGTCGGTGCCGGCGTTCGGCTCGGTGACCGAGAAGGATTGCAGGCGGATGCTGCCATCGGCCACCTTGGGCAGGATGTTGCGCTTCTGCTCTTCCGAGCCGTGGCGCGCCAGGATGCCCATCATGAACAGCTGGCCGTGGATCATCGAGCCGGTGCCGCCCGAGCGGTGGATCTCTTCCACCACGACCGAGGCTTCGCGCGCTCCAAGGCCCATGCCGCCATATTCGGCCGGCACCATCACCGCGCCAAGGCCGGCTTCCATCGCCGCTTTGATGAATTCATGCGGGTAGCCGTCGGTGCGGTCCAGCTCGCGGTAATATTCCTCGGGGAAGCGCTTGGTGACGTTCTTGGTCGCCTGCAGGACGTCGGCAAGGGTGCCCTCGAGGGGCGGATCGAGTGCGGGATGCATTTTGGTCTCCAGTTGTGTTTTTAGGGGTCAGGCGGTTGCGACATCCGGCGCCCCGAAGGCGCCTTCCTCGGCCAGGCGGGCCATCTCGGCCTCGCCATAGCCGTATTGCCGAAGGATTTCCTCGCGGTGCTGGTCCAGCCGCGGCAGGACCGGGCGGGTGTCTGGGTCGTAGAAATGCGTCGGGTCGATCGGCAGCTTCAGCTCGCCCCCCAGCCCGTCATCGACCATGCGGAAGGACTTGCGCAGCGCGAAATAGTCGTTGTCTAGCGCCTCCTGGATGCTGAGGATCGGCGCGACCGGGATGTCGGCCTGCTCGAAGATCCGGGTCAGCTCCGCGCGTGTGTGGGCCGTGGTGAAATCCTCGGTGATCTTCAGCACCTCGGCCATGTTGGCGGCGCGGTCCATGTAGAGCGCATAGCGCGGATCGTCGCCCAGTTCCGGCCGGCCGATGGCCTCGCAGAACTGCCGCCACATCTTGTCGTTGTTCACGCCCAGGTTGATGTAGCCATCCTTGGCCCGGAACGAACCATAGGGCACGCCGTGATAGTTGTTCGGCCCGGCCGCCTTCTTCGCGTCCTCGTCGGCGATCTGCACGCGGGCCATGGCCGAGATGACCATGGGCAGCATGCTTTCGGCCAGCGTCACGTCGATGACCTTGCCCTTGCCGGTCCGCTCCTGCTGGCGCAGCGCAAGCAGGATGGCGGCATGCGCCGTCATGCCCGCCGCCACGTCGCCCAGGGCGAAGCCGCACCAGACCGGGTTGCCCTGATGGTCGCGGGTCAGGCTGGTCGAGCCCGACAGCGCCTCGCCGATCATCGCAAGCCCGGCGCGACCTTCGTATTCGCCGGCATTCCTGTAGCCGAAGCCGGTGATGATCACGACGATCAGATGGGGGAATTCCTGGTGCAGCGTGTCGGGATGCAGGCCCAGACGCGCCAGAGCGCCGGGGCGCACATTGGTGATAAAGGCATTGGCCTCGGACAAGAGCTTGCGCATCACCTCGCGCCCGCCCTCGGCCTTGAGGTTCAGCGCGATGCTGCGCTTGCCCCGGTTATGGCCGCCGAAATGGCCGGAGACGCGATGCGGCCCCAGCTTGCGGGTGGGTTCGCGCGACCGTGCCAGCTCGCCTTGCGGCGGCTCGACCTTGATCACCTCGGCCCCTTCGTCGGCCATCAGCATCCCGGCATAGGGCGCCGCGATCAGATGCGACAGCTCCACCACCTTGATACCTTCGAGAGGCAGCGCCTCGGACGGCTGCGGCATGTCATTCCTCCCATGCAATATCATTCGGACCAGCAAATCCTGTGCCACGGCCCTCTCAGACGGCCCGGATCGATCGTTTCCCGGGGGCTGCTCCTCCGCTTTAATGTGTGGCCGCCAGTGTTAATGTAAAGTAATATAATCTGCCCAGTTGTTCAGATATTCTTACCAAGCAAGGGCGGGTTTCTCTTTGGTAGTCTCGTCTATGCGGCAACAGATTGCCGTACCGATTCGATCTTGGTGCGGCACACAATCAGGGCGGCAGATTGTGTTAGAAAAACTGACGCTAGGGTTCATTGACCTTATGTCCGCGCTGGCGACATTATCGCGGAAAGTGACCGACTGGCAGACACCAGCGCACTTCAAAGCCGAAAATAGAGGATAGCCATGACGGATGGATCCGCATTGAAGGGGCTCGCGATCGCGGACCCCAAGGGGAAGCTGATTTTCAAATCCGGCCTCGACGAGGACAAGCGTCTCGCGCTTCTGCTCGGTGATCCTGACTGGCTGACCGAGGCGGCGCAAGCACGGCTGAAACCGATCCTATTCACCGATGCGCGCTATACCGCGCTGGTGACGCGGATCGAGGCCGGCACGCTGGTGCTGCTGTTCAAGGGCGTGTCGGACACCGTCCTGACCTTCTTCACCAATGTCGATTTCGCCTTTGACATTATCGAGCATATCCTGACTGATCCCTTCGATGCCATGGCGGTGGTGGATGCGCGCGACCGGCTGGTCTATATCTCGCCCGTCCACGAGAAATTTTTCGGCCTGCGTCCGGGCGAGGGCACCGGGCGGCCGGTCAAGCAGGTGATCGAGAACACCCGCCTGCCGCATGTCATCCGCTCGGGCGTGGCCGAGATTGGGCAGATCCAGCGGATGGGCGAGAGGGAGCGCGTGGTCTCGCGCCATCCGATCCGCCATGACGGCAAGGTCGTCGGCGCCATCGGCCGGGTGATGTTCAAGGGGCCGCAGCAGGTCGAGGCCCTGTCCAAGCGCATCAACGTGCTGGAAAAGCAGATCGCCAGCTACAAGTCCGAAAGCGACGAGCAGCGCAAGGGCGAGACGTTCCTCAGTGCTATCATCGGCAAGAGCGCCGCCATCGAACGGGTCCGCGACCTGATCCGCAAGGTCGCGCCGCTGGACGTGCCAGTGCTGGTGCAGGGCGAAAGCGGCACCGGCAAGGAATTGGTGGCGCAGGCGCTGCACATGCTCAGCCCGCGCCACAAGTCCCGGCTGGTCACGGTGAACGCGGCGGCGCTGCCTCTTACCCTGGTCGAGGCCGAGTTGTTCGGCTATGCGGCGGGCTCGTTCACCGGCGCCGATCGCAATGGCCGCGCCGGCAAGTTCGAGCAGGCCGACAAGGGCACGATCTTCCTGGACGAGATCGGCGATATGCCGCTGGAGGTGCAGTCGAAACTGCTGCGCGTGCTGCAGGACCGCGTGGTCGAGCGCGTCGGCGGCGACAAGCCCAGCCAGGTGGATTTCCGGCTGGTCAGCGCCACCAACCGCGACCTCGAGGACTTCGTCGAACGGGACCGTTTCCGGCTGGACCTCTATTACCGGATCAGCCCGATCTGCATCCCGATGCCGAGCCTGTCCGAACGGCTCGAGGACATTCCGCTGCTGGTCGAGCATTTCCTGACCGACCTGTCCGCGCGCTACCAGCGGCCGAAACCCGAGGCGGACGAGGTGCTGTTCGATTTCCTGATGGATCGCCCCTGGCCGGGCAACATCCGCGAATTGCGGCACATGATCGAACGCGCCTTCGTCTTCTGCGAGGGGGACAGGCTGCGACCCGACGATTTCCGCGGCCTGCCGGTCCAGCAATCCCCCGCGTCCCCCGTGTCGTCCCCCGAGCCGGGGGCGCAAAGGGGTATGGGCACGCTGCGCGACACGCTGGAGCAGGTCGAGCGCAACCTGATCGCGGAAACGCTGAACCTTTTCGGCGGCAACAAGAAGCGCGCGGCGGAACATCTCGGCATCTCGCGCTCCTATCTCTACAAGAAGATCGAAGCCTGACCGCCGAAAATCCACGTCCTTCCCGCAAGCGGCCTCTTCGGAGGCCGCTTTTTCCGTGTGCCGACCGGTTTGGCACGGGGCTTGCGATGTTTTCCCCGAAACCACGGATGAAGGAGGAAGCGGTGGACAGACCCAGTTCCGAGGCGGATGGCCGTCGTGACAGCTTGCCATGTGATCGCTTGCCTCTGGTTCAGGCCGGGTGGGGCTTTCGTCACCTCGAAGGCATTCGCGTCGTCGATCTGACGGGTTCCATTGCCGGGCCCTATGCAACCATGCTGCTGGCCGATTTCGGCGCCGAGGTGATTAAGGTCGAGCGTCCGCAGGGCGACGACGCGCGCCATTGGGGCCCCCCCTTCCTGAACGGCGAGGCGCTGTGGTTCGCGGCGGTCAATCGCAACAAGAAAAGCGTGGTCCTGGACCTGAGCCGCCCGGACGCACGCGCCGATCTGGATGCGCTGATCCGCACCGCGGATGTCGTGGTGACGAATCAGACACCGGACGTGCAGGCCAAGCTGGGCATGGATTACCAGACGCTGCGGCAATTGCGCGAGGATCTAGTCTTTGTCTCGATCACCGGCTTCGGGTTGACCGGCGAACGCGCCGACCTGACCTGCTACGACCTGATCGCTGAGGGCTATTCCGGCATCATGGACATCACCGGCCCCACCGGCGCCGAGCCGCAGAAGATCGGCGCCCCGGCCGCCGACATGCTGGCCGGGCAGGACGCCGCCATGGCCACCATGGCCGTGCTGTTCGAGCGGCAAAAGACCGGCCAGGGCGCGCAGATCGACATCAGCCTGGTCGAAAGCATGACGCGGTTTCTGGCCTGCCGCATCTCGTCCTATCTGGGTTCGGGCGAGGTGCCGGTGCGCAGTGGCGGCACGGACAGCGTGATCGCGATCTACCAGCCCTTCGAGACCGCGGACCTGCCGCTGAACCTGGGCCTGGGCTCGGACGCGATCTGGCGGCGGTTCTGGACCGCCCTCGGCGACCCCGATTTCGCAGCGCGGCCGGAATACGGCAGCAACATCCTGCGCCGCGAAAAGCGGGCCGAGATCGTCGAGCGCATCCAGCAGATCCTGCGCCAGCAGCCGCGGGCGCGTTGGCTGGCGCTGTTCGCCTCGGCGCGCATTCCGGCCGGGCCGATCAACCGCGTGGACGAGGTCGCCATGGATGCCGCGCTGCATGACCGCGGCCTGTTCTTCGCCCTGCAGGACGGGCCGGGGCGAATCGTGCCGCAGATCGGCCTGGGCATCCGCATCGACGACCGGCCGGCCACGCCGCGCGCCGCGCCGCCGCTGCTGGGCCAGCATACCGACGACATTCTCGCAGAAATCGGCCGCCGCTGACGGCGCCGTCCAGATCAAGGAAGACCAGACCATGAGCTTCAGCGAAATCATCTACGAAGAAGACGGCCCCATCGGGACCATCACCCTGAACCGTCCCGACAATGGCAACATGTTCACCGAGACCATGTGCCACGAGATCCGCGACTGCATCGAGGCCATCCGGCGCGAGACCCGGACCCGCGTCATCGTGCTGACCGGTGCGGGGGACAAGTTCTTCTGCATCGGCGGGCAAAAGGACGGGATGCCGGACACCCATCTCTATGCCGGCGTGCTGCCGACGCTGGAGATGTACGAGGCCATCGACCGCCTGCAAAAGCCGGTGATCGCCAGCGTCAACGGTTTCGCGGTCGGAGGCGGCAACGTGCTGCAGATGGTCTGCGACGTCACCATCGCCAAGGAAAGCGCGACCTTCCGCCAGGTCGGACCGATGGTGGGCTCGTTCGACGCCGGCTATGGCACCTGGTATCTGGAGGATCTGGTCGGCAAGAAGCGGGCCAAGGAAATCTGGTATGCCAATCCGCGGATGACCGCCGCCTATGCCAAGGAGATCGGGCTGATCAACCGCGTGGTGCCGGACGACCAGTTGAAGGAAAAGACCCGAGAGTTCGCACTGGAAATCGCCGATCGCGGCGCTTTCGCCCTGGCCTCGATCAAGGGCGCGTTCAACGCCCGTCATGGCGGCGTCAGCGGGTTGTCGCGGGTGACGCATGACCTGCTGTTGCGCCCCTATCTCGAGACCGACGAACATCACGAGCTGGCCGCGAGCTTCAACGAGCGCCGCAAGCCCGATCCCTCCAAGTTCGGCCATTGAGGGAGGGGTTGAAATGCGGCCCTACCTGACCCTGCACGACCCCGGCACGGCGCGCGGCTATTACGACAGCGGGCTATGGACCGAGGACACCTTCTATTCCCTGTTGGCCCGAAACGCCCGCCGGTCACCCGACGCCTCCGCCTTGCGCGACGGCCGCGAGGTGCTGGACTGGCGCAAGCTCAAGGCGCGGGTCGATGCCTTTGCCGACAACCTGGTCGATCATGGCATCGGGGCGGGGGATCGCGTCTCGATCTGGATGTCGAACCGCGCCGAAGCGATCATCGCCTTCCTGGCCTGCGCCCGCGAAGGCGTCGCCTGCAACCCCTCGCTGCATCGCAGCTATACCTGCGCCGAGATCGTCGATCTGCTGACCGAGTTGCAGGCCAGCGCGCTGGTGACCGAGCCGGGATGGGGCGCGGATCGCGCGGTGCGGGATTTCGACGCCATGCTGGCGCGGCTGCCCTTCCTGAAAAAGGTCTATACGCCGGCCAATTTTCCCATGCACATCACCCAGATCGCGCATGAGCCCCATGCCAATCCCGACAGCGTGGTCTATCTGGCCTTCACCTCGGGGACGACGGGGCGGCCGAAATGCGTGATGCATTCCTCGAACACGCTTCTGGCCAATGCCCGCGATCTGGTCCGCGACTGGAAGCTGACGGCCGAGGACCGCATCCTGACCCTCTCGCCGCTGTCGCATCACATCGCCTGGGTGGCGGTCGGGGAATGGCTGATCTGCGGCGGCCAGCTGATCACCGACGACGCGCCGGCCGGGCAATCCAAGCTCGACTGGATCATCGAGACCGGCGCGACCTATGTGATGGGCGTGCCGACCCATGCCATGGACATCCTGGCCGAGCAGAAGGCGCGGGGCCTGCCGCGCATCGGCAATGTGCGGATCTTCTACATGGCCGGTGCGCCGATCCCCGATGTCGTGGCGCGCGATTTCGTCGATCAGGGCATTGCGCCGCAGAATGTCTACGGCATGACGGAATGTTCCTCGCATCAATACACCCATCCCGACGATCCGAAGGATGTCTGGATCTCGACCTGCGGGCGCGGCGGCCGGGCCTATGAGGTGCGGATCTGGGACCCCGAGAACCCCGACCGGGAACTGCCGCAGGGCCAGACCGGCGAGATCGGCGGGCGCGGGGCCTGCATGATGCTGGGCTATTACGCCAACCAGGCCGCGAACGACAAGACCTTCAACCGACACGGTTATCTGATGTCGGGCGACCTGGGCTCGATCGACGCGCAGGGCAATCTGCGCATCGAGGGGCGGGCCAAGGACCTGATCATCCGCGGTGGTCACAACATCTATCCCTCGCGGATCGAGGCGCTGGCCATGACCCACAAGGCGGTGGCCAAGGCCGCGGCCTTCCCGATCCCGGACGAGCGGCTGGGCGAGAAGGTCTGCCTTGGCGTGATCGGCGAGATCGGCGCCGAGGAGATGCTGGCGCATCTGGCTGCCGAGGGGCTGTCGAAATTCGACATGCCGGAATGGTTCCTGACGGTGGAATCCTTCCCGCTGACCCCCAGCGGCAAGATCCTCAAGCGCGAGCTGACCGAGATGGTCAAGGCGGGGGCGCTGGCCCCGGACCCCGTCCGCTACGTCCCCCGCAAGGAGAAGATTGCATGACCGTCTCGCTGACCCGCAAGGACGAATTCGCGCTGCTGACCCTGAACCGGCCCGAGGCGCTGAACGCGCTGTCCTTCGACATCCTGCGCCGGATCGGTGCGGCCTTCGACGAGGTGGCAAGCTGGCGCGACGTGCGCGGCTTGCTGATCACCGGCGCCGGCGACAAGGCGTTTTGCGCCGGCGCCGACATCAAGGAGCTGCGGCAGCGCGAACTGATGAACCAGAAGCGCGGCGCGGAACTGGGCCAGGCGGTCTTCGCCCGGCTCGACCGGTTGCGGGTGCCCTCGCTGGCGCTGGTCAACGGCTATGCCTTTGGCGGCGGGGCCGAGTTGGCGCTGGCCTGCACCTTCCGGCTGGCGTCGCCGAACGCGGTCTTCGGCCTGCCCGAAATCAAGCTGGGCCTGATTCCCGGTTACGGCGGCACGCAGCGCCTGCCGCGCCTGATCGGCGAGGGCAGGGCGCTGGAGATGATCCTGACCGCCCGCAGCGTCAAGGCAGAAGAGGCCGAGCGTATCGGCTTGGTCAACGCCGTGGCCGAGGGCGACCTGCTGGAGGCCGGGCTGGCCTTTGCCCGCCGGTTCTCGGGCTACAGCCTGCCGGCGCTGGAATTTGCCCGCCGCGCCGTGCAGCGGGCCGGCGACACCACGCTGGTCGAGGGGCTTCAGGTCGAGGCCGACCTGTCCACCCTGGCCTATCGCACCCGCGATGCCGAGGAAGGCATGGCGGCCTTCGAGGAAAGGCGCAAACCGGAGTTCACCGATGGCTGAAGGGCAAGTGATCGTCACCGGCGGCTCGAAGGGCATCGGCGCCGAAATCGCCGGCGAGCTGGAGCGGCGGGGCTTCACCCCGGTCTGCCTGTCGCGCTCGGGCCAGGGCGATGTCGGCCAGCAGGTGGTCTGCGACATGACCGACGAGGCCGATGTGAAGCGGGTCTTCGCCGAGATCGCCGCGCGCGGCCCGGTCGAGGGGCTGGTGAACAATGCCGGCGTCCATATCCTCGGCTCGGCCTCGACGCTGGACACCGCGGATTTCGAGCGCACCATGCGGCTGAACGCCACCGCCGTCATGGTGGCGGCGCGCGAGATCCATCCGCATCTACGCGCGGCTGGCGGCACCATCGTCAATATCGGCTCGTTCTTCGACAAGCTGGGCGTGCCGGACAACCTGGCCTATTGCGCCTCGAAGGCGGCGGTGGCGGCAATGACGCGCTGCATGGCGGTCGAATGGGCGCGCGAGGGCATCCGGGTGCTGAACGTCGCGCCGGGCTATATCGAGACCGACCTGAACCGCGACTATCTGGCGCGCGAAAAGGTCCGCGCCTGGATGAAAAGCCGCATCCCGGTCGGCGCCCCCGGCAGCGCCGCCGAGGTCGCGCGGCTGGTCGGCGCGATCTTTGCCGAGAAGATCGGCTTCCTGACCGGCGAGACCATCTATATCGACGGCGGGCAGGGGATGAACCACTGACCTTGGCCCGGAAATCGAAAGGAAACAGGATCATGGCAGGATTGGCCAAGGATCGCACCGTCGCCGTGATCGGCGCGGGCACGATGGGGGCAGGGATCGCGCAGGTGGCCGCCGCCGCCGGGCACCCCGTCCTGCTTTACGACGCCGCCGCGGGCGCTGCCGCGGCCGGTCGCGAAAGATTGGCGCGCGGGCTGGCGGGGCTGGTCGCCAAGGGCAAGATACCGGCCGAGGCCGCCGATGCGCTGATCGGCCGGATCGGGGTCGCGGCTGCGCTGGCGGATCTGGCCCCGGCGGCGCTGGTGATCGAGGCGATCGTCGAGCGGCTGGACATCAAGCAGGGGCTGTTCTCGCAGTTGGAAGACATCGTCGCGGCGGATGCGGTTCTGGCAACGAATACCTCGTCGCTGTCGATCACGGCGATTGCCGCGCCCTTGCAGCATCCGGGCCGGATGGTCGGAATGCATTTCTTCAACCCCGCGCCGGTGATGAAACTGGTCGAGGTCGTCTCGGGCCTGGCGACGGCGCCCGAGGTGGCGGCGTTGGTGTCGGCGACCGCGACGGATTGGGGCAAGGTCGCGGTGCCGACGCGCTCGACCCCCGGCTTCATCGTCAACCGCGTCGCCCGCGCCTATTACGGCGAGGCCCTGCGGCTGGCCGAGGAGGGCGTCGCCGATCCCGCGACGCTGGATGCGCTGCTGACCCACGGCGGTGGCTTCCGCATGGGGCCTTTCGCACTCATGGACCTGATCGGCCATGACGTGAACTATGCCGTCAGCCAGTCGGTGTTCAAGGCCTATCATTACGAGCCGCGCTTCCGGCCCTCGATCCTGCAAAGGGAACTGGTCGATGCTGGACGGCTGGGCCGGAAAACCGGGCGCGGCTTCTTCGACTATGCCGAGGGGGCAGCCATGCCCGAGCCGGCGACGGTGGCGGCGGGCGACACGGCGCCGCTCGATCCGCCCCCCACCCTTGCCGGCGAGGATCGGCGGCCGGGCCTGCTGATCGCGCTGACCGATGGCCGGCTGGCGGCCGAGCGCGCGCGCGAAGCCGGACAGCCGGTCATCCTGCATGACCTGCTGGAAGACGGGGCCGGCCGGAAGCGGCTCGGCTTCACTGCCTCGCCGGGCGTTTCGGCTGCGCAGAAGGACGGCTTCGTCGCCGCATTGGCCGCGCAGGACATCGCCGCGACCGAGCTGCCCGACTGGCCGGGCCTGGTGGTGATGCGCACCATCGCCGCCATCGCCAACGAAGGGTTCGAGGCGGTGCTGCAACAGGTCGCGGACGAGCCCGGCGTGGACGATGCCATGCGCTACGGCGTCAACTATCCCAAGGGGCCGATGGCTTGGGCGCGGCAGATCGGCCTGGCGCGCATCCTGTCGGTGCTGGAGGCGCTGCAGCATCAGACCGGAGACATGCGCTACCGGCCCTCCTTCGGCCTGCGGCGCGCGGCGGCATCCTGACCTTTGACAGGTTCCGCCCGGCGGGGCTATCACAAGCCTACTCCATGTCACGGCGAGGCTCAGGATGGAACTCCGGCATCTGCGTTACTTCCAGGCGGCGGCCGAGGTCCAGCATTTCGGCCGCGCCGCCGACATCCTCTGCGTGACGCGGCCCGCCGTCTCGCAGACCATCGCCGATCTTGAGGCGGAACTCGGCGTCCAGCTGTTCATGCGCCATGCGCAGAAGGTGACGCTGACCGCCGCCGGCACCGCCCTGCTGCGCCATTCCAAGACCGTGATCGACGATCTGAACCAGGCCGTCGCGCTGGCCCGGCGGATCGGGCAGGGCAAGGAGGGGCCGCTGGTGGTCGGCTACGGCACGCTCAGCCTGCTGCATCCGCAGTTCCGCGCCGCCGTGAAACAGCTGCGCAACGATTTCCCGGCCATCGAGCTAACGCTGACCGAGATGCCCTCGAGCCTGCAGGTGCAGGCGGTGCGGGCGGGCAAGCTGGACGCGGGGTTCATCTATACCGCGCAGCCCTCCTTCGGCCACGGGCTTAACCCGCCTGAACCCGCCGGCCTGGGCGACATGAATTCGATCACCATCCAGACGGCGAGCCTGGCGGTGGCGATGCCCCACGATCATCCGCTGGCCGGCCGCAAGGAGCTGGAACTGCCCGACCTTGCGGGCGAATCCTTCATCTCGATCCGGAAATCCGTGGTCGACCTTTCGGCTGTGCAGTCGAGCCGGCGTCCGGATTATCATTTCGAACCGAAATTCGTCCAAGAAGTCGCGAATATCGCGACGCAGCTCAACCTGATTTCGGTCGGCCTGGGCATCGGGTTGATCGGTTCCTCGCCCGAGCTGAAATATCCCGATGGCGTTAAGGTGGTGCCGCTGTCGGACGTGGATTACCCAAGCCGCTTCATGCTGATCTGGAAGCGCGGCGAAATCGAGCCGATCCTGCAGAATTTCATTAAGATCGTTCGCCAGATCGTCCAGAAAAACTGACCCTTGCCTGTTCAGGCCAGACGGCGAATTTCGGATAATTGAGACGGCGCCATGGGGATCAGTCTTGTGGTCACGGCTTGGGCCCATGTCTCGGCGATTTGCGCAGGCGACCCTAGCCGCCGCCGGGCCGATAGGCAACGGCGGGGCGGCGGCGGCGGGCGTCCTGGCGATCACATATTCGGGTAGTTCGGCCCGTCTCCGCCCTGTGGGGTTGTCCAGTTGATGTTCTGGGCGGGGTCCTTGATGTCGCAGGTCTTGCAGTGCACGCAGTTCTGGAAGTTGATCTGGAACTTCGGCCCCTCCGGCCCCTCGAGCACCTCGTAGACCCCGGCCGGGCAGTAGCGCTGCGCGGGCTCGGCATAGAGCGGCAGGTTCACCGCGATCGGGATCGCGGGGTCCTTCAGCTTCAGGTGGCAGGGCTGGCTTTCCTCGTGATTGGTGAAGCTGAACGCCACGTTGGTGAGGCGATCGAACGAGAGCTTGCCGTCCGGCCTGGGATAGTCGATGGGCTGGAAATCGGCGGCCTTGCCGGTGGCCTCGGCGTCGGTCTTGCCGTGCTTCCAGGTGCCCAAGGGGTTCCAGCCGGTGAGGTTCGCCACCCACATGTCGAAGCCGCCGAGCGCCAGCGACGGCCACAGCCCCAGCTTCGACCACAGCGGCTTGACGTTGCGGACCGGCTTCAGGTCGCGGGCGATGGGGCCCGAGCGCAGGTCGGCCTCGTAATCGGCCAGCTCGTCGCCCGCGCGGCCGGCGGCGATGGCGGCGGCTGCCGCCTCGGCCGCGGCGATGCCCGAGAGCATGGCGTTGTGGTTGCCCTTGATCCGCGGCACGTTCACCAGCCCGGCCGAGCAGCCCAAGAGCGCCGCGCCGGGCACCGCCAGCTTCGGGATCGATTGCCAGCCGCCCTCGGAGATGGCGCGGGCGCCGTAAGCCACGCGCTTGCCGCCCTCCAGGAGCTCCGCGACTAGCGGGTGGTGCTTGAAGCGCTGGAACTCCATGTAGGGATAGAGCCAGGGGTTGGCGTAGTTCAGGTGGACGACGAAGCCGACCAGGACCTGGTTGCCCTCGAGGTGATAGATGAACGACCCGCCGCCGGCGTTCTTGCCCAAGGGCCAGCCCATGGTGTGGGTCACCGTGCCCGGTTTCGCCTTGGCGGGGTCGATCTCCCAGATCTCCTTCATGCCGAGGCCGAATTTCTGCGGCTCATGGCCGGCGGAGAGGTCGTATTTGCCGATGAGTTCTTTCGCCAGCGAGCCCCTCACGCCTTCGGCGATCAGCACGTATTTGCCGCGCAGCTCCATGCCGGGCTCGTAGGCCGGGCCGGGGGTGCCGTCGGCATTCAGCCCCATCTCGCCGGCGACGACGCCGGCGACGCGGCTGCCCTCGTAGACCAGCTGCGAGCAGGCCATGCCGGGGAAGATCTCCACCTCCAGCGCCTCGGCCTGTTCGGCGAGCCAGCGGCAGACATTGCCCATCGAGACGATGTACTTGCCGTGGTTCGACATCAGGGGCGGCATCGGCCAGTTCGGGACGCGGACCTGGCCCTGCGGGCCGAGGATGTAGAAATTGTCCTGGGTGACTTCGGTGCTGACGGGCGCGCCCTTGTCCTTCCAGTCCGGGATCAGCTTGTCGAGGCCAGAAGTGTCGAGCACGGCGCCCGAGAGGATATGCGCGCCGATCTCCGAGCCCTTCTCCAAGAGCACCACGGAAAGCTCGGGGTTCACCTGCTTGAGCCGGATCGCCGCCGACAGACCCGCGGGACCGCCGCCCACGATCACCACGTCGTATTCCATCGACTCGCGAATGATATCAGTCATGTTCGATTCTCCTGGACGGAACCCCGGGGAGGTAAGTGACGGGGTTCCGTCCTTCCCGACTGACGGAAGATGTCGTCGGGGACACGAATATCGGTGACGCTCAGAGCTTCCCGGTCAGTTCCGGCACCACGGAGAACAGGTCGCCGACCAGGCCGTAATCGGCGATCTGGAAGATCGGCGCCTCCTCGTCCTTGTTGATCGCCACGATCACCTTCGAATCCTTCATCCCCGCCAGGTGCTGGATCGCCCCCGAGATGCCCACCGCGACATAGAGCTCGGGGGCGACGACCTTGCCGGTCTGCCCGACCTGCCAGTCGTTCGGCGCATAGCCACTGTCCACCGCCGCCCGCGAGGCACCCACCGCGGCGCCGAGCTTGTCGGCCAGCTGCTCAATGATGGCGAAGCTCTCCTTCGAGCCGAGGCCGCGGCCGCCCGAGACCACCCGTTTCGCCGAGGTCAGCTCGGGACGGTCGCTCTCGGCCACCTCGTCGGCCACCCAGGAGGACAGGCCCGGATCGGCGGCGGCGGCGGCGGTCTCGGCAACGGCGGCCGAACCGCCTTCGGGGGCGGCGTCGAAGCTGGCGGTGCGGATGGTGAAGACCTTCTTCGCGTCCTTCGACTTCACCACCTGGATGGCGTTGCCGGCATAGATCGGCCGCTCGAAGGTCTCGGCGTCGAGGATGGCCGAGACATCCGACAGCACCATCACGTCGAGCAGCGCCGCGACGCGGGGCATGACGTTCTTGGCATCCGTGGTCGCCGGCGCGGCGATATGGCTGTAATCGCCGGCCAGGCCCACGATCAGCGCCGCGGTCGGCTCGGCCAGGCGGTGACCGTAGAGCGGGGCTTCCGCCACCAGCACCTTCGCGACGCCGGCGATCTTCGCGGCCTCCTCGGCCGCCGCTTTCGCCGAGGCGCCGGCGCAGAGCACCGTCACATCGCCAAGCGCCTTGACCGCCTGCACCGCCTTCGCCGTCGCGTCGCGGTTCAGCTCGCCATTCGTGACTTCGCCAAGCAGCAGAACAGCCATCAGATCACCCCCGCTTCTTTCAGCTTGCCCACCAGNTTGATGTCGCAGGTCTTGCAATGGACGCAGTTCTGGAAGTTGATCTGGAAGCGCGGGCCATCGTCGCCCTCCAGCACCTCATAGACCCCGGCCGGGCAATAGCGTGTCGCCGGCTCGGCATAGACCGGCAGGTTCACCTGGATCGGGATCGCGGGATCCTTCAGCTTCAGGTGGCAGGGCTGGCTTTCCTCGTGGTTGGTGAAGGAAAACGCCACGTTGGTCAGCCGGTCGAAGGACAGCTTGCCGTCGGGCTTCGGATAGTCGATCGGCTGGAAATCCGCGGCCTTGCCGGTGGCCTGCGCATCCGTCTTGCCGTGCTTCCAGGTGCCGAGCGGGTTCCAGCCGGTGAGGTTCGCCACCCACATGTCGAAGCCGCCGAGCGCCAGGCTGGCCCAGAGCCCCAGCTTCGACCAGAGTGGCTTGACGTTCCGGACCGGCTTCAGGTCGCGGGCGATGGGGCCCGAGCGCAGGTCGGCCTCGTATTCGGCCAGCTCGTCACCCGCGCGCCCCGCCGCGATGGCCGCCGCCGCCGCCTCGGCCGCGGCGATGCCGGACAGCATGGCGTTGTGGTTGCCCTTGATGCGCGGCACGTTCACCAGCCCGGCCGAGCAGCCCAGCAGCGCCGCCCCCGGCACGGTCAGCTTCGGGATCGACTGCCAGCCGCCCTCGGAGATCGCCCTTGCGCCATAGGCGACGCGCTTGCCGCCCTCCAGCAGCTCCGCGACCAGCGGATGGTGCTTGAAGCGCTGGAACTCCATATAGGGATAGAGATAGGGGTTGGCATAGTTCAGGTGCACGACGAAGCCGACCAGCACCTGGTTGCCCTCAAGGTGATAGATGAAGCTGCCGCCGCCGGCGTTCTTGCCCAAGGGCCAGCCCATCGTATGCGTCACCGTGCCGGGCCTGGCCTTGGCCGGGTCGATCTCCCAGATCTCCTTCATGCCGAGGCCGAATTTCTGCGGCTCATGGCCGGCCGAGAGGTCGTATTTGCCGATCAGCTCCTTCGCCAGCGACCCGCGCACGCCCTCGGCGATCAGCACGTATTTGCCGCGCAGTTCCATGCCGGGCTCATAGGCCGGGCCGGGGGTGCCGTCGGCGTTGAGCCCCATCTCGCCGGCGACGACGCCGACGACGCGGTCGCCCTCGTAGACCAGCTGCGAGCAGGCCATGCCGGGGAAGATCTCGACCTCCAGCGCCTCGGCCTGCTCGGCGAGCCAGCGGCAGACATTGCCCATCGAGACGATGTATTTGCCGTGATTGTTCATGAGGGGAGGCATCGGCCAGTTCGGCACCCGGACCTGGCCATGCGGGCCGAGGATGTAGAAGTTGTCCTCCTTCACCTCGGTGGTGACCGGGGCGCCCTTCTCCTTCCAGTCCGGGATCAGCTTGTCGAGGCCGGCGGTGTCCAGCACCGCGCCCGAGAGGATATGCGCGCCGATCTCCGAGCCCTTCTCCAGCAGCACCACGGAAAGTTCGGGGTTGAGCTGCTTGAGCCGGATCGCCGCCGACAGGCCCGCAGGCCCGCCGCCAACGATCACGACGTCGTAATCCATCGACTCGCGGACGATCTCAGACATGGCTCGGCCTCCAATCCCCTGGCTCTTGACTCTGCGCCGAACACCTAACGCGTAACATTCTTGCGGGCAATCGGAACGCGACGAACAATTGCAATTCTGCGACCTTTCTGCGCGAGGTCTCGCGGATGGCCTTTGCCGGGGCTTGAAACAGGGCCCGGAACCGGCCACGATGCCTTTCGGATTTCAGCGGACGCCCCCGGCCCAAGGTCGGGGGCGTTCCAACACCTTGTTTCGCGTTGACTGGCGTCGCACCGTTGCGACCGGAAGGACTGGAATGGAAAAGATACCGATGACCCGCGCGGGCTATGACCAGCTGGACGAGGAATTGCGCGAGCTGCGCTCGGTCCAGCGTCCGGCGGTGATCCGCGCCATCGCCGAGGCGCGCGAGCACGGCGACCTGTCGGAAAACGCCGAATACCACGCCGCGCGCGAGAAGCAGAGCTTCGTCGAAGGCCGCATCAAGGAGCTGGAGATGATTCTGTCCCGCGCCGAGGTCATCGACCCGAGCCGGCTGAACGGCTCGATCAAGTTCGGCGCCACCGTCACCCTGCTCGACGAGGACAGCGAAGAAGAGCGCACCTATCAGATCGTCGGGGAGGCCGAGGCGGATCTGGAGCGCGGGCTGCTGAACATCCGCTCGCCCCTGGCCCGCGCCCTGATCGGCAAGGACGAGGGCGACAGCGTCGAGGTCGTCACCCCGGGCGGCGGGAAATCCTATGAGATCATCTCGATCCGCTATGTCTGAAGGATGGGGCCGGGCGCATGAACTCGCTTGATCCGCTGCGCAGGCTGGCCATCGAACAGGCGCGCGGCCGCGTGCTGGCCGTCGGCGCGGCGTCCAGCCTGGCCTGGCTGGCGCTGGCCGGGCTGTTCGCGCTTTTCGGTCCCGAGTCGGAAGGGACCGGGGCGGCGGGCTGGCTGCTCTGGCTGGTCGGCCTGTTCCTGCCGCTGGCGCTGATCTGGCTGGCGGTCTGGGCGGCGCGCAGCCTGCTGGCGCTGCGGCAGGAGGCCGAGGAACTGCGCGCCATGCTGGCCCGGATGCAGGACGAGGACGCTGCGGCCGAGCCCATGGCCGAGCCGCGCCCCGTCGCAGCCGCGCCCGCACCCGCCGCGGCGGCGCGGCGCAATGCCATTCCCGCGCCGCCGCGGCCGGCGGCGGACACGCGCCAGGCCACGCTGGAGCTTGATTCGCCGGCGGCGGCCGAGCTGACCCCGACCGAGCTGTTCTATGCGCTGAACTTCCCCGACGGTCCCGAGGATCGCGAGGCGATTCGCTGCCTGCGCCTAGCGCTGGCCGATCCGGGCATGGCCCGGCTGATCCGGGCGGCGCAGGACGTGGTCACGCTGCTGGCCGGGCAGGGGGTCTATATGGACGAGCTGGCGCTGGCCGAGGCCGATCCCGCACTGTGGCGCCGCTTCGCCGAGGGCGCGCGCGGCGAGGCCGTGGCGGCGCTGGCGGTGATCCGCGACGAGGCCGCGCTGGCCACCGCCGGGACGATGCTGCGCGCAGACGAGGTCTTCCGCGACGTGGCCCATCATTTCCTGCGCCATTTCGACCGGCTGCTGAGCCGCAAGGCGCAGGACGGCGATCCGCAATTGCTGGCCGTGCTGGCCGAGACGCGCTCGGGCCGGGCCTTCACCTTGCTGGCGCAGGTGACCGGCATGCTGGGCCAGGCCGGAGCAGAGGCCGAGGCGGCGGAGGGGTCCTGAAGCCGAGGGTGCGCGCGGGTCGCCTTGCGCCCCAGGCGGGCGGCGTGGCTAAAGCGGCAGCCGCAGCACATGGGCCGGCGCCGACCAGGGCCAGCCCAGCCTTTGCCGCGCCAGCGGGCGGAAGCCCATCGCCTGCCATGCCGCCAGCCCCTCACGGTTGCCCGCCTGCACCTCGGCGCGCAGGGCCGGATGGCCCAGTGCGCTTGCATGGGCGGCGGCGCACCGGATCAGGGCGCGGGCGATGCCCTGCCGCCGCCATTGCGGCAGCACGGCGATGCCGTCCAGCACCAGATCCGCGGTCGCCGCACCGGGACGGTAGAGCCCCGCCGCCAGATGCCGCAGCCGCCCGCGCGCCGGGCCCCAGACCGCGACGAAGCCCTCGGCGCTGGGGTCGAGAAAGCCGCCGCCCGCCCCGCGCAGCCCGACGATCCCGACCAGCCGCCCCGAGGGCGCCAGCGCCACCAGCGCCCGCTCGGCCCGCATGGCGGCGCGGATCAGCGCCACCCCCTGCCGCGCCGCCACCGGCAGCGGCAGGACCTGCGCGCCGAAATGGCGCCAGTAAAGCGCCGCCGCCGCGCCCTGCAGCTCGGGCGGGATGCCGCGCAGGATGCGGGGCGGGATCTGCGGTCCGGGCATGGCGGTCCCTTCAGGTTCTTGTATGGAGGTTCTTGTATCGGGCCGCGGTTTTAGCCAATGTGCCGCCAGCCATATCCCGAACATGAGCCGTTTTCACCATGTCCGCGCAAGCCGATCTTGCGGCCCCTTCCCGCCTGACCCCCGAGCAGAGCCGCGCCCTGCAGCGCAGCCCGGCGCAATGCCTGCGCCATGGCTTCCTGCAGGCGCTGCCCTTCATCCTTGTGCTTCTGCCCTTCGGCATGCTGTTCGGCGTGGTCGCCAGCGATGCGGGGCTGGACCTGCCGCAGATCCTGGGCTTCACCGTGCTGGTGCTGGCCGGGGCCTCGCAATTCACCGCGGTGCAGCTGATGACCGATCACGCGCCGGCGCTGGTGGTCATCGTCTCGGCCATCGCGGTCAATTTGCGCATGGCGATGTATTCGGCCTCGCTGGTGCCCTGGCTGGGCGGGGCAAGGCCGCGCGACCGGGCCTGGATCGCCTATGTGCTGATCGACCAGAGCTATGCGCTGGCGATCCAGCATTATGAAAAGCATCCCCGGCTGAGCCTTGAGCAGCGCATCGGCTATTTCCTGGGCGCGGTGCTGGCGACCTGTCCGTTCTGGCTGCTGGCCACGCTGCTGGGCGTCTGGCTGGGCAAGGCCATCCCCGAGGACTGGGCGCTGGATTTCGCCATGCCGATCACCTTCCTGGCGCTGATCGCGCCGATGCTGCGCAGCCCGGCCCATGTCGCGGCGGCGCTGGTCGCGGTGCTGGGCTCGCTGGTCTTCGCCTTCCTGCCCTCGGGGCTGGGGCTGTTCGTGGCCGCGCCGCTGGCCATGCTGACCGGCGCAGGGGTCGAGGCGCTGATGGAACGCAGAAACGGAGCCCGCCCGTGACCGGCTACAGCAATGCCACCATCTGGCTGATCATCCTTGTCCTGGCGCTGGGGACCTATGGCTTGCGCTGGTCCTTCCTGGGCGTGCTCGGCGGCCGGCCGATGCCGCTCTGGGCGCAGCGGTTGCTGCGCTATACCGCTGTCGGGGTGCTGCCGGCCATCGTGGCGCCGCTGGTGGTCTGGCCGGCGGCGACGCATGGCGCGCCCGATCCGGCGCGGATGATCGCGGCGGTCGTCGCCGTGGCGGTGGGGGTCGCGACGCGCAACGTGCTGGCGGCCATCCTGTCCGGGATGGCCACGCTTTACACGGCGCTTTATCTCATCACGTGAAGGCGGCCGTCGGCGCCATAGCCGGCGATGGTGCCGCTTTTCTGGCGCAGGAGCACGTCATGGTTGTTGGCGGGATCGCCGTCCATGTGCTTCTTGGAGGTCACGCCCGGCAGGGTCAGGAACCAGTCGCGCAGCTTGAGCACCGAGAAGCCGGTCGGCGCGGCCTCGAAGCCCGGCACGCGGCTCAGCGCCTTGCCGGTGTTGACGGCGCAGAAGCTCTTGTTCGAGGCGCCCTGCCGCTCGACCGAGCGGATCGCGGCATCGGCGACGGCCAGCGGCACGCGGACCGTGTCCTCGGCCACCCAATAGGTCGAGCGCGCGTGATAATCGATGTAGAAGTTCTTGAAGTTCGGCGTGATGCCGTAAAGCACGTCGTGCCGTTCCGGGATCGCCGGATGTTCCCAGCTGCCGGCGGGGTCGTAGATCACCCGCTGGCTGCCGTTGATCATCAGCGCGGAATGCCCGCCCTCGCCGCGCGGGATGCCGATGACGCTGAACAGCGTGATCGAGGGCGGCTCGTCCGAGACATAGCGCGCGCGCCGGATGGCCTCGTCGCTGGCCCATTTGTTGTCTGCCCCGCAAGCCGCAAGCGCGGCCGGCAGCGCCAGCGCAAGGAAGGCACGCCTTTGCATTTCTGGTCTTTCCCCGGTCAGGATCAGGCGTTGGTCAGCGCCAGGAACACCAGCACGGCGATGGCAAGGATGCTGACCCAGGTCGCAGCCTTGATGAAGCCGGCAAAGGTCGCCTGCTGGGCGCGGATGTCCATTTCGCCATGCTTGTGTTCGGTGATTTCGTGATGCGAGGCCATGATCCTGTCCGTAACGATGCGATGCGTCGGGCGCAGGGATAGCGCAAGGCGGCGGCCGTGTCACGCCCCCCAAAGCACCGCGCCGGACCCGGTCTTGCCCATGGGCCACACCCGGCCGGTCGCGCGCAGGTGGTTGATATGCCCGACCGCCTCGGCCAGCGCCAGGCCGAATTCGGGCTTGGCGATCTGCCGGCGATAGAGCAGCGGGAAGCAGTCCACCACGCTGTGCGGTTGCTGGCGCAGCCCGTCCAGCAGGCGGTCCAGCGCCGCGCGCTGGTTCTCGGCCAGTTGCCGCAGCCGGGTCGGCAGGCCGCGATAGGGCAGCTTGTGACCGGGCAGCACCAGCTGCTCGGGCCGGGCGAATTCCGCCAGCCGCGCGCAGCTTTCCAGCCAGTCGCCGACGGTATCGGCCTCGGGCTCGGTCGGATAGACGCCGAGATTGGGCGAGATCGTCGCCAGCATCTGGTCGCCGCCGATCACCAGATCGTCGTCCAGAGACCACAGCGTCACATGTTCCGGCGCATGGCCATGGCCCATGCGCACGATCCAGCGCCGCTCGCCGAATGTGACCTGCTGCCCTTCCCACAGCCGGCGATAGCCGGGCGGCAGCGGGGCGCAGACATCGGCGCTGTTGAAGGGACGCTCGTGGCTGCGTTCCTCGATCAGCTCGGGCGGCATGCCGGCCTCGCGCCAGAAGGCGATCGCCTGCGGGGTCGGGCGTTCCTGCACGTCGAGGATGCCCATCCGCGCCGTGAGCCAGGCCGAGCGCGAGGTCCAGAGTTCGGCCCCCTGTGCCTGAAACCAGCCGGCAAGGCCCATGTGGTCGATATGGTGATGGGTGGCGATCAGCCGGCTGACCGGCGCCCCGGCCAGCGGACCCTGCAGGATGCCCTGCCAGATGCCGCGGGTGCGGCGGGTGTCCAGCCCGCTGTCCACCAGGGTCCAGCCATCCGCGTCGCGAAGGGCGTAGACATTGACCGTATCGGGCTTGAACGGCAGCGGAAGCTGGAACCAGAACACGCCGGGGGCGATCTCATGCGCCTCGCCCTCGGCCGGCGGGTTATGGGTCTCGCTGCGTATCACCCAGCCATTTGACCCAGCAGCGCGGCATCGTCAAGCGCCGCCAGATCGGCCAGCCCGGCCCGCGCGGCCGCCAGATCGGCGGCGAAATGCGGCAGGATGCGGGTGATGTAGATCCGCGCCAGCGCCTTGCTGCCGCCGCCGGTCGCGGCGCGCAGGTGGTAATGCGCCCCCAGCACCCGGGCAAAGGCCGAAAGATAGGGCACCGCGCCGGCGAAACGGTCCTCCATGCCCAGCTCCAGCAACTCATGCGTGGCCTCGCGCAGGGTCTCGGCGGCTTGCCAGAGCTGGTTGGCCAGCTCGGGCTCGGCCGATTGCGCGGCCTTGGCGCCGTCGAGGATCTCGTCCAGCAGCGCCATGGCCGCCGCGCCGCCGTCCGAGAGCTTGCGCCCGACCAGGTCCATGGCCTGGATGCCGTTCGTCCCCTCGTAGATCGCGGTGATGCGCACGTCGCGCAGATACTGGGCGGCGCCGGTTTCCTCGATATAGCCCATGCCGCCATGCACCTGCACGGCGGTATCGGCGACGCGGATGCCGATATCGGTGCCATGCGCCTTGGCGATCGGGGTCAGGAAGGCTGCGCGCGCGGCCCATTCGTCCGAACCGGTGGCCCGCGCCATGTCCAGCGCCACCGCGCAGCCCAGGCAGATGGCGCGCGCCGCAAAGACCTCGGCCCGCGATTCCGCCAGCATCCGGCGCACGTCGGGATGGCGGATGATCGGGCCCATCTGCACCCGCTCGGCGGCATAGGCCACGGCCTGCTGCAGCGCCGCCTCGGCCTGGGCCACGCCCTGCACGCCGACGCCCAGCCGGGCGCAGTTCATCATGGTGAACATGGCGGCCATGCCCTTGTGCTCTTCGCCGACGATCCAGCCCTTCGCGCCCTCGAAGCTCATGACGCAGGTCGGGCTGCCGTGGATGCCCAGCTTGTGCTCCAGGCTGACGACGCGAAGGTCGTTGGCGAGGCCGGGCTTGCCCGCCTCGTCGGGGATGAACTTGGGCACCATGAACAGGCTGATGCCGCGGGTGCCCGCGGCCCCGTCGGGCAGGCGCGCCAGCACCAGATGGCAGACGTTTTCCGTCACGTCGCTGTCGCCCCAGGTGATGAAGATCTTCTGCCCGGTGATGCGATAGCTGCCGTCCCCGGCCCGCTCGGCCCTGGTGGTCAGCGCGCCCACGTCCGAGCCCGCCTGCGGTTCGGTCAGGTTCATGGTGCCCGACCATTCGCCCGAGATCAGCTTGGGCAGATACAGCGCCTTGAGCTCGTCGCTGCCGTGATGCTCCAGCGCCTCGATCTGGCCCTGGGTCAGTAGCGGATTCAGCTGCAGCGCCAGGCAGCCCGAGGCGATCATCTCGTTCACCGCCATGTTCAGCGCCTGGGGCAGGCCCATGCCGCCATGTTCGGGGTCGGCGGCAAGCCCGATCCAGCCGCCCTCGGCCAAGGCGCGGAAGGCCTCGGCATAGCCGGGGGATGAGCGCAGCTTGCCGTTCTCCAGCCGCGCGGGGGTCAGGTCGCCGGCGCGGTTCACCGGCGCGACGACTTCGGTCGCCAGCTTGCCGGCCTCGGTCAGGATGGCGGACATGGTCTCGGCCGTCGCCTCGGCGAAGCGGTCGGTGCCGGACAGGTCCGGAAACGACACGACCCGGTTCAGGATGAACGCGATCTGATCGACGGGGGCTTGATAGGCCATCCGCACTCTCTCCCTCTGGCGCCTTGGCAAATCCGGCTGCGGCGCGTAACTGATGCCTTGGTTTCGATCATATTTGCCGCCCCGCGTCCATCAACCACAACCCGACGTAACGAATGCAGACCCTGATCCTAGGCCGCGATTCCCGGGGCGTGCGCGCCGCCGCCGACCTGCTGGCGCAGGGCGAGCTGGTCGCCATCCCGACCGAGACGGTCTACGGCCTGGCCGGCGACGCGCGCGACGCCCGCGCCGTCGCGCGCATCTACGAGGCCAAGGGCCGGCCCAGCTTCAACCCGCTGATCGTGCATCTGCCGGACCTTGCCGCGGCCGAGCGCATCGCGGTCTTCGACAATGCGGCGCTGGCGCTGGCGCGGGCCTTCTGGCCCGGCGCGCTGACGCTGGTGCTGCCGCTGCGGCCGGGGGCCGGCATCGCCTCGCTGGTGACGGCGGGGCTGGACACGGTGGCGATCCGCGTGCCGGCGCATCCGGCGGCGCAGGAGGTGCTGCGCGCCTTCGGCGGGCCGCTGGCGGCGCCCTCGGCCAATCCCTCGGGGCGGATCAGCCCGACCTCGGCCGCCCATGTCGCGGATCCCGAGACCGGGCTGGGGGGGCGCATCGCGGCGGTGCTGGATGCCGGCGCCTGTCCGGTCGGGGTGGAATCCACCATCGTCGGCTGGGTCGGGGGCCAGCCCGCGCTGCTGCGCCCCGGCGGCGTCGCGGCGGAAGAGATCGAGGCGGTTCTGGGCCGGTCGCTGGCCCGGCCCGAGGCCGATCCCGACGCGCCCACCGCGCCGGGGCAGCTGACCAGCCATTATGCGCCGCGCGCCAGCCTGCGGCTGGATGCCGGGGCCGCGCGGCCGGGCGAGGTGCTGATCGGCTTCGGCCCGGTGGCGGGCGAGATGACGCTGAGCGAAACGGGCGATCTGACCGAGGCTGCGGCGCGGCTGTTCGACCTGCTGCGCCGCGCCGACGAGCTGGGGCGGCCCATCGCCGTGGCGCCGGTGCCGGAACGGGGGCTGGGCGCCGCGATCAATGACCGGCTGCGCCGCGCCGCCGCGCCGCGCTAGGCGTCAGGCATGGCCGGCGCTGGGCGACAGCATCAAGGGGTCGATGCCCAGCGATTTCAGCGCCGCGCGCCATTTTCCGGAATTGTCGGGGCCGAAGATGATCTCGTCGCCGCGGTCCGAGGTCAGCCAGCCGTTGTCGCGGATTTCCGAATCAAGCTGACCCGGCCCCCAGCCGGCATAGCCGAGCGCCAGCATCGCCGGCTGCGGCCCGTGGCCATGCGCGTAATCCTCGAGGATGTCGCGGGTGGTGGACATGGCGAGGTCGTCGGCGATGCGCATCCGGTTTTCGTCAAGCTGGATGTCGCGGGGCACGCGATGCAGCACGAAGCCGCGCCCCGGCTCGACCGGGCCGCCGAAGCGCACGGGAATGTCCAGCGCATTCGCGTCCGCATGGATGCCAAGCTGCGCCAGCAGGTCGGAAAAGCCGATCTCGGGCAGCGGCCGGTTGACCACCAGCCCCATGGCGCCGTCCTCGGAATGGGCGCAGACCAGGATCACCGACTGTTCGAAGCGCGGGTCGCGCATGCCCGGCATGGCGATCAGCATCTTGCCGGTCAGGTTGCTCGACTGGTCCATGATCTGCTCCGTCCTTTTCCCTAAAGATCGGTCCTGCCGGCTGTTTTCGCAAGGGATTGTCGCTATTGTGACTTCACGCCGGGGGCGGGGGGCGACTAGAACGGCGCCATGAAGACCCTTGCCCTGCTATTCCTGACCGCCGCGCCGGCTTTGGCGCAGGACCTGCCGCCCGGGCTGGTCTCGGCCGAGCTTCTGCCCGGCTGGATCACCGCCGAGGGCGAGCGCATGACCGCGCTGCACCTGCGGCTGGAGCCGGGCTGGAAGACCTATTGGCGCAGCCCCGGCGATGCCGGCGTGCCGCCGCGCTTCGACTGGGGCGCCTCGCGGAACCTGGGCGAGGTGCGGCTGCTCTGGCCGCGCCCCGAGGTGATCGAATCGGGCGGCGAGCGCACGCTGGGCTATCACGAGGAACTGGTCCTGCCGATCGAGATCGCCCCCGCCCGCCCCGGCGCGCCGGTCGAGCCGAGGGCCGTGGTCGATTTCGGCATCTGCCTGGACATCTGCGTGCCGGTGCAGGTGGCCTTGCAGGCCGGACCGCCCGGCCCAACGCCCGATCCGCGGATCGAGGCGGCCATCGCCCGCCAGCCCGAAGCCTCGGACCGGCAGCCGGAATGCCGCATCGCCCGGATCAAGGACGGCATGCAGGTCACCGCCACCCTGCCCGCGGCGGAAAGCGCCCGCGGCGACGAGGTGGCGATGGAGCTGGCCGATGACGAGATCTGGGTCTCGGCGCCGGAAACCCGCGAGGCGGGCGGGCGGCTGATGGCGCAGGCGGATTTCGTCGCCGCCTCGGGCAAGCCGTTTCCGCTGGACCCGGAGGCGCTGCGGGTGACCCTGATCGGCCCCGACGACGCGGTCGAGTTCGAGGGCTGCCGCGAGGTGGCCGACTAGCCGTCGAGCCGGGCTGCCAGCGACAGCAGGTCGGCCCAGGCATCGCGCTTGGCCAGCGGCGTGCGCAGCAGATAGGCCGGATGCGCCATCGGCAGCGCCGGCAGGCCGAAGGCCGCGGTCCATTTGCCGCGCAGCTTCAGGATGCCCTGCTGGTTCAGCGCCGCGATGCAGGGCGTGTTGCCCATCAGCACCAGCAGCTGGGGCTGGACCAGTTCCACATGACGGCGCAGGAAGGGCAGCATCATGGCGATCTCGGCCGGCTCGGGGCGGCGGTTGCCCGGCGGGCGCCAGGTCAGCACATTGGTGATATAGAGCGCGCGTTCCGCATCCACCGCCTTGCGCGACAGGCCGATGGCGTCGAACATCATATCCAGAAGCTGGCCCGCGCGGCCGACGAAGGGGCGGCCCTGGCGGTCCTCCTCCTCGCCCGGGGCCTCGCCGATGATCATGACGCGCGCTGCCGGATTGCCGTCGCAGAAGCAGAAATTCCGCGCGCCCTTCTTCAGCTCGATCCCGTCGAAGGCTTCCTGCGCGGCGGCAAGCGCGTCCAGGGACCTCGCGGCGGCCGCCATGGCCTCGGCGCGGGCGATCAGGTCCTCGGCCGCGTCCCTGGCCTCGTCGCGCGGTGCCGGGGCGGCGGCCGGCGGCGGGGCGGGGGGCGGCTCGGCGCGCTCGGGCATGACATAGCGGTCGAGCGGCGCGTCGAGGCAGGGCTCGTCCGCGCCCAGCTCGGCCTGCCATTGCAGAAGCGCCAGCGCCGTCTCGGCATCCAGCGCGAATCCTCTGAAGGTCGGATCGGCGGTCATGGCCGCAGGCTAGGCCGCGGCGTGGGCGCGGGCAAGGTGCGACGCGCGATTGCGCGGCGGCGCGAGGCTTTATTGCGATTGCGTCAGCGGCGTCGTGCCGCCGCCCATGCCGACCAGCCGCTGGATCAGCGGCTTCGCCGTCGGCCCGATGCGGTCGCAGGCGCCCGGATCGTCCAGAAGCTTGAAGGCCGGCCCGTAATAGGTCCGGTCATAGGCCGAGGCGTCCAGACCCAGTTTCGCCGCCAGCAGGTCGCCCGTGCCGGTGATCAGCGTCCATTCCCCGTCCGTGATCGGGTAATCCGGGCAGTTCGAGGTGATGACGTTCACATTCGCCAGGTCCGCGATCAGCGACTTCGCCTCGGCCTCGGACAGGCCCGAGACATCGGGAAGCCTGACGGTGATGCCGCCGTCCGCCAGCGCCGCGCCTGACACCAGGACCAGCGTGCCGGCCAGAGCCGCGAGTGCCTTCATGGATTGCTCCCTTGCTTGTTCTGGGCGTTCGGTTTGCCCGCCCATCCCGCCCGATCCGCCCAGCCGGCGCAACCCAATTCGCCGTGAACTTGACGCAGCGGGGCCGCAAGGCTAGGCGGGTCGCCAAGTGCCAGAAGCATAGAGGATGCCTGCGATGACGACCTATTCCCTGCTGATCCTGCCCGGCGACGGCATCGGCCCCGAGGTCATGGCCGAGGTGCGCAAGGTCATCGGCTGGTTCGAGAAGAACCGTGCCCTGTCCTTCGACGTCAGCGAGGATCTGGTCGGCGGCGCAGCCTATGACAAGCACGGCAAGCCCCTGGCGGACGAGACCATGGCAAAGGCGCAGGCGGTCGATGCGGTGCTGCTGGGTGCCGTTGGCGGGCCGAAATACGACGACCTCGACTTCTCGGTGAAGCCCGAGCGCGGCCTGCTGCGCCTGCGCAAGGAGATGGACCTGTTCGCCAACCTGCGCCCGGCGCAATGCTTCGACGCGCTGGCCGATTTCAGCTCGCTCAAGCGCGAGGTGGTGGCCGGGCTCGACATCCTGATCGTGCGCGAGCTGACCTCTGGCGTCTATTTCGGCGAGCCACGCGGCATTTCCGACGACGACACCCCTGGCAACGAGGGCGGCCGCGTCGGCGTGAACACTCAGCGTTACACCAGCGGAGAGATCCGCCGCGTCGCGCGCTCGGCCTTCGAACTGGCCCGCAAGCGCGCGGGCCGCGTCTGCTCGATGGAAAAGGCCAATGTGATGGAATCCGGCATCCTCTGGCGCGAGGAGGTGCAATGGGTCCATGACAACGAATATCCCGATGTCGAGCTGTCGCACATGTATGCCGACAACGGCGCCATGCAGCTGGTGCGCAACCCGCGCCAGTTCGACGTGATCGTGACCGACAACCTGTTCGGCGACATCCTGTCGGATGCGGCGGCGATGCTGACCGGCAGCCTGGGCATGCTGCCCTCGGCCAGCCTTGGCGCGCCGATGGCGAACGGCCGGCCCAAGGCGCTTTACGAGCCGGTGCACGGTTCGGCCCCCGACATCGCCGGGCAGGGCAAGGCCAACCCGATCGCCTGCATCCTGAGCTTTGCCATGTGCCTGCGCTATTCCTTCGATCTGGGCGCCGAGGCCGACCTGCTGGAAAAGGCCGTCGAGAAGGTGCTGGCCGATGGCGTGCGCACCGGCGACCTGATGGGTGCCGAGGGCGGCAAGCCGGTCTCGACCGCCGAGATGGGCGACCACATCGTCGCGGCGCTTTCGGCGCTGTAATCGGCCGGCCGCGCCTGTCCCGGGCAGGCGCGGCCCCATCGCGGAGCGTCGGAGGGGCGCATGACGGCGGGCAATATCAAGGGCGCGCTGCTCGCCCTTCTGTCCATGGGGCTCTATTCCACCCATGACGTGATCATCAAGCTGCTGGGCGAGAGCTACCCGGCGCTGCAGATCCTGTTCTTCTCGGCGCTGCTGTCCTTTCCGCCGCTGGCGGTGCTGCTGCTGCGCGACCCGACGCATGGCACATTGCGGCCGCGCAACCCGTTCTGGGTCGGGCTGCGTTCGCTTTGCATCGTCGCCTCCGGGGTCGGCGGCTTCTACGCCTTTTCCGTGCTGCCCCTGGCGCAGGTCTATTCCATCCTCTTCGCCGCGCCGCTGATCGTCACCGTGCTGTCGGTGCCGCTTCTGGGCGAAAAGGTCGGGCTGCACCGCTGGCTGGCGGTCTGCGCCGGGCTTTGCGGGGTGCTGATCGTGCTGCGCCCCGGCGCGACCTCCCTGGGCCTCGGCCATCTGGCGGCCTTGATGGGGGCGACGGCGACGGCGCTTTCCGCCATCGCCGTGCGCAAGCTGGGCCGGTCCGAGCGGACGGTGATCCTGCTGCTTTGGCCGATGATCGGGAATTTCCTGCTCACCGGCGCCTCGCTGGGCTTCGCCTATCGCCCGATGGAGCTGGGGGACCTGGCGCTGACCGGGGTGATCGCGGCCCTGGGCCTTGCGGCGGGTTTCCTGCTGATCCTGGCCTATCAGGCCGGCGAGGCGGCCAATGTCGCGCCGATGCAATATTCGCAGATGCTCTGGGCGGTGGCCTATGGCTGGTTCCTGTTCGGAGAGCGCCCGGACGGGCCGACGGTGCTGGGGGCGGGGCTGATCATGGGCTCGGGCCTCTACATCCTGATGCGCGAGCGGCTGGGCGCGTCGCGGCTGCGCCCGGCGACGCGGGCGCGCTTTGGCAGCGATGCGGTGACCGCGCCGCGCTGGAGCCTGCTGCAGCGCCTGCTGCGCGAGCGGGGCTGAGGCGGTTTTTCTGGGGCTGAACCGCAAGATTCCCCCTTGCATTCCGCCGTCCCAGGGGCTACCTGCCCCACACGGTCGGAGCGTAGCGCAGCCTGGTAGCGCACCTGCTTCGGGAGCAGGGGGTCGGAGGTTCGAATCCTCTCGCTCCGACCAGTTTTCGCTTGGTGTGGCGTTTCAGAGAGTCCTGCCTTTTTTTTTTCATGAGGTGGTCATTCTGCCTCTCGTCTTACGCCCCATGAAAGTCATGTCTCCATGCACCGGTGACGGACCATGGCTACCAACAAAGCTTGGCACCCGGCGCCGTCGCTCCCGGCCTTTTGCAGATCTACGACGCTCTCAAAAGCTGCGCCGGGGCATTCCTTAAAGCTGTTTCCTTGACGGTGGCGGCAAGGCCGCACATGCCCCGCTCAAAGGCGGTGACGCTGCCAGAACTGTCCCGCGGCGCCGGCAGAGCCGTAACGATGTGAACGGAGCGGCGGTTTGCCGGTGATGCCGAGCAGCACGCTGCCGGTTTCGTGCGGCAGGCGTTCTGCGCGCAATGCCGCGATCTGCCCGGCAAGGCCCTCATCTTAGGTTACAGTCCAGCTGCCGAGCGCGATTTTCCGGGCCGGCAGTGCCGTCGCTTCCGTCAGGCTGACGCTGTGATCGTCAGCGAGGGTCGAGGACAAGCGCATCCGGGGCATGGACCAGAAGACCCCGAAGGCCCACATCCGGGCGACCAGGGATTTGCAGCGTTTCCGGATCCTCTGTCATAGCGTGCGGCGCCGGATCGCAACCCGCTGCGACAGGCGGAAAGGTCTTCCTGTCCGCCATCCTCCTTGCTGCAGCCGTCTTGTTCTGGCTGTGAAACTCCATGAGTCTGGAACCCGAAGCTTGCTGCGGAAAGGCGATGGACGGATGACGGCACAGCCCTATTCAACGATCGGAGAGGACCGGCCCTCGCGCTGGTTGATCACCTGCGATCATGCGACGAACCGCGTGCCGGACTGGATCGCGGGCGGCGATCTGGGCATCGCGCCAGAGGACATGGCGCGCCACATCGCCTATGACGTCGGCGCCGCCGGGCTGACGCGCGCGCTGGCCGAGCGCCTGGACGCGCCGGCGATCCTGTCGGATTTCTCTCGGCTGGTGATCGACCCGAACCGCGGCGAGGACGATCCGACCCTGCTGATGCGCATCTATGACGGCACGGTGATTCCCGCGAATCGCCGCATGGACGCGGCCGAGCGCGAGCGGCGGCTCGAGCGGCTCTACCGTCCCTATCACGCCGCCTATGCGCGGCTGGCGGCCGGGCGGCCGGACCGGGCGATCTGCGCCATCCACAGCTTTACCCGCCAGCTGCGCGGCCGGCCGCGCCGGCCCTGGGCGGTGGGGGTGCTCTATTCGCATCGCGACAAGCGGCTGGGCCCGGCCCTGGTGCGCGAATGCCGCGACCTGGGCTGGATCACCGGCGAGAACGAACCTTATTCCGGCCATCTGGATGGGGATTCCATCGACCGCCACGCCCTGGCGCATGGCCGTCCGAACGTGCTGATCGAGGTCAGGAACGACCTGATCGCGGACGAGGCTGGCCAGCAGCTCTGGGCCGACCGCCTGGCCTCGGTGCTGGCGGGTTTCCTGGCGCGGCACCGGGTCTGAGGTTGCCGCCGCGGTCCCTCCGATGCATCGGCCATCTTCAAGGCGTGAATGGTCGGCTGTCGGGCGAACGCGAAAGGGGTGGTGGCCTGAGCCTCTTCGCCCGATGATGGAGGGGCCGACCGGCAATGAGTTCGGGCCCAAAGCCAATCGCAAGGCCAAGCATAGTTGCCGCAGACCGGCCAATAGGCCATAAACGCAGCGACGATAGCGCAAACATCCGCGGGAGGAACGCATGAGACGGCATCGCAAGGTCAAGATCGTGGCAACGCTTGGGCCGGCCTCCAGCGATTTCGCCACCATCCGCGCCCTTTTCGAGGCCGGCGCGGACGTGTTCCGCCTGAACATGAGCCACGGCACGCATGAGGAGCAGCGCGCCCGCTACGACATCATCCGCAAGGTCGAGGCCGAATCGGGCCGGCCCATCGCGGTGCTGGCCGACCTGCAGGGCCCGAAGCTGCGCGTCGGCACCTTCGCCGAGGGGCCGCATGATCTGCAGGACGGGCAGGTCTTCCGCTTCGACCTCGATCCGGCGCCGGGCACCGCCAACCGCGTGCAGCTGCCGCATCCCGAGATCTTCGCGGCGCTGGAACCCGGCGCCGAGCTGCTGGTCAACGACGGCAAGATCCGCCTGCGGGTCGAGGCCTGCGGCTCGGATTTCGCCGATTGCGTGGTGACGGCGGGGGGCGCGATCTCGAACCGCAAGGGCGTGAACGTGCCCGACGTGGTGCTGCCGCTGGCGGCGCTGTCGGACAAGGACCGCGACGACCTGGAATTCGCCTGCGGGCTGGGCGTGGACTGGCTGGCGCTGTCCTTCGTGCAGCGCCCCGAGGACGTGATCGAGGCGCGCGAACTGGCCAAGGGCCGCGCCGCCATCCTGTCCAAGATCGAGAAACCCGCCGCCGTGCGCGCGTTTTCCGAGATCCTGAAGGTCTCGGACGGGATCATGGTGGCGCGGGGCGACCTGGGGGTGGAACTGCCGGTGCATTCGGTGCCGCCGATCCAGAAGCGGCTGGTGCGCGCCTGCCGCGCGGCGGCCAAGCCGGTGATCGTGGCGACCCAGATGCTGGAATCGATGATCGAAAGCCCGATGCCGACCCGCGCCGAGGTCTCGGACGTGGCCACCGCCATCTACGAGGGCGCCGATGCGGTGATGCTCTCGGCCGAAAGCGCGGCCGGCGCCTATCCGGTCGAGGCGGTGGCGACCATGGACAATGTCGCGCGCTCGGTCGAAAGCGACCCGACCTATCGCGACATCATCGAAAGCTCGCGCAGCGCCAGGCGCCAGACCGTGGCCGATGCCATCGTCGCCGCGGCGCGCGAGATCGCCGAGACCACCGACATTTCCTGCATCTGCGCCTTTACCCAATCCGGCACCACCGCCAGCCTGACGGCGCGCGAGCGGCCGCGGGTGCCGATCGTCGCCATGTCCTCGGAACAGGGCACGCTGCGCCGGCTGTGCCTGACCTGGGGCACGCATTGCGTCAAGACCCCCTCGCTGGAACGCTTCAAGCAGGCGGTGGTGAACGCGGCCAAGGCGGCGCGGGATTTCGGCTTTGCCGACGAGTCGAACCAGATCGTCGTCATGGCCGGCGTGCCCTTCAACGTGCCGGGCACCACCAACATCCTGCGCATCGCGCCCTGCGACGAACGCTTGATCTACCGCACCGATCCGGAATAAGCCGCGGGTTCAAAGAGATCCGCAACGGAAAGGTGATCCGATGATCGACATCCTGCTGCTGGCCGGCGTGGCGCTTTGCGCCCTCTCGGTCCTTCTGGCCATCCTGTCGGTGGCGCGCACGCAGGCCCCCCGAGGTGCCGCGATCCTGCTGGTGCTGGGCATCGTGCTGCTGCTGGCGGGCGGCTGGCTCGATCAGCGGCCCTTCGGCATCCAGTCGCTGCAGGAAAGCTGGCAGCGGCTGGTGAACGGCGAGGTGACGACCGGCACCGACCCGGTCACGGCGCCCGCGCCCGAGGCCCCGGCCGAGGAAGCCCCGGCCGGCGAGGCCGCGCCCGAGACCCCGGCGTTGGAAGCCCCCGCGGAGACGCCTGCCGCCGAGAACCCCCCGGCTGATTCCGCGCCGGAAGCCCCCGCGCCGGAAGCCCCCGCCGCGGAGGAGCCTGCCGCCGATCCCGTTGTCGAGGATCCCGCCGCCGACACCCCGGCTGCGGATGCGCCGGCGGCAGAGGACGGGGCCGAGGCTCCGGCCCAGGGCCAATAACCCTTGCCAATCCGTGCGTGCCCGCTTATAGGGCACGCTTCCACCCGCGCGGCCGGCCGAGATGGCATTGCCGAGTCGCGCGTTCACTCTGACCGCAAGGAGAGTAAAATGCCGAAGATGAAGACCAAATCGGCCGCCAAGAAGCGGTTCTCGATGACGGCCACCGGCAAGGTCAAGGCCGGCCCGGCCGGCAAGCGCCACGGCATGATCAAGCGCTCGACGAAATTCATCCGCGACGTGACCGGGACCATGGTCCTGTCCGATGCGGACGCGAAGATCGTCAAGAAATACATGCCCTACAACCGCTAAGGAGAACCGGACATGGCACGAGTCAAATCGGGTAAGATCACCCACGCCCGCCACAAGAAGGTTCTTGACGCGGCGAAAGGCTATTACGGCAACCGGTCGCGCAACTTCCGCACCGCGACCCAGGCCGTCGACAAGGCCAACCAATACGCGACCCGCGACCGCAAGACGCGCAAGCGCAATTTCCGCGCGCTGTGGATCCAGCGCATCAACGCCGCCGTGCGCGCCGTCGATGCCGAGATGACCTATTCGCGCTTCATCGCCGCGCTGGCGAAAGCCGGGATCGAGGTGGACCGCAAGGTCCTGGCCGACCTGGCCGTCCACGAGCCCGAGGCCTTTGCCGCCGTGGTCGCGCAGGCGAAAGCCGCCGCCTGATTCCGGGCCAAGGCTGAAACGGACAGGACCCGCGCCGCGAGGCGCGGGTTTTTTCGTTGCCGGCGGCGCGCGGGTCCGGGGGCTCTGCCCCCACGCCGCACCGGCCCCTTGGCGGGGCCGGTGCGGCGTTCCCCCGGGATATTTGGGCAAGAAAGAAGCTTTCGGCATCGGCCGCCGGGAACCTCGGTCGCCTTGGCGGGTTTGGCCGCTGATGTCTCTGGACCCGTCGCCCGACCGCTACCCCGCCCGCGTGCCCCTGCATCGCCAGCCGATGGGGGTGCTGGCCAGCGCCATGACCGCGCGGCGCAACGTGCTGGAGCTGATCCCCGAGATCGCCGTGCGCCAGCCCATGGTCTCGGGCAAGACCGGCAAGCGCTGGCACATGGTCATGGACCCCGAGGCGCTGCGCCGGGTGCTCAAGGACCGGGTCGAGGATTATCCGAAATCGCTGGTCACCCGGCTGATCCTGGAGCCTGCCATCGGCAATTCCATGTTCGTGGCCGAGGGCGCGCATTGGCGCTGGCAGCGCCTGGCCGCCGCCCCGGCCTTCGCCCAGCGCCATGTCGAGGCGCTGGCGCCGGTGATGACCGCCGCCGCCGAGGCCAGCGCCCGGCGGCTGGCGGCGGCGCAGGGCCCGGTCGATGTCTTTGCCGAGACCGTGGCCGCGACCTTCGAGGTGATCTCGGACGTGACCTTTTCCGGCGACGAGGGCTTCGACCGCAACGCGGTGCATCAGGCCATCGACGCCTATATCGCCGGCGCGGCCCGCATCTCGGTCCTGGACATCCTGGGCCTGCCGGGCTGGATTCCGCGGCCCGGGCGGCTGGTCTCCGGCGGCGATCTGCGGCGGATGAAGCGCGTCGCCGACGAGGCGATCCGCGCCCGGGCGCGCTCGGGTCCGCGCCCGGTGCCGGACCTTCTGGACCTGCTGCGCGCCGGCGAGGACCCCGAGACGCATCGCCGCATGACCCCGGCCGAGCTGCGCGACAACCTGCTGACCTTCATCGTCGCCGGGCACGAGACCACGGCCTTGACGCTGGCCTGGGCGCTTTACCTGCTGGCCTTCGACCCCGAGGTGCAGGACCGCGCCGCGCGCGAGGCCCGGGCTGCGCTGGCCGGCCGGGCCGCCACCGCCGACGACCTGCCGCGCCTGACCTATATCCGCCAGGTGGTCGAGGAGGCGCTGCGGCTTTACCCGCCCGCCGCCTTCCTGTCGCGCACCGCCCGCATCCACGACAGCCTCGGCGGGCGCGAGGTGCGGCCGGGCGACACGATCATGCTGCCGATCTATGCGCTGCATCGCCACCGGATGCTCTGGGACGATCCTGACCGGTTCGACCCCGGGCGTTTCGCCCCCGGCGTGACCCGCGACCGCTTCGCCTTCCTGCCCTTCGGCGCCGGGCCGCGCATCTGCATCGGCGCCAGCTTCGCCCTGCAAGAGGCGGTGATCATCCTTGCCACGCTGGTCTCGCGCTTCCGCTTTGCCCTGACGGCGCGCCGGCCGCAGCCGCGCATGATCCTGACCCTGCGCCCGCATGGCGGGGTTTGGCTGCAGGTCGCGCCGCGGCAGGCGGGTTGCGATGCTCACGCATCCGTTACACAATCCCCCGGCGAACGGGGGACACGACCATGACCGGCATCATCGACTTCCTGAACACGATCTTCTGGGGCTACGTCCTGATCTATGGCCTGCTGGCGGTGGGGATCTTCTTCACCATCCGGCTGGGCTTCATCCAGATCCGGCATTTCGGCGAGATGTTCCGCTGCGTGCTTGGCTCGCGGACGGCCGACAAGGACGGCATCTCGCCCTTCCAGGCGCTGACCGTCAGCCTGGCCAGCCGCGTCGGCACCGGCAATATCGCCGGGGTCGCGGTGGCGATCACGCTGGGCGGGCCGGGCGCGGTCTTCTGGATGTGGATGGTGGCGCTGGTCGGCATGGCCACGGCCTATGCCGAATCGACCCTGGCCCAGCTTTACAAGGAGCACGGGCCGAACGGCATGTATCGCGGCGGCCCGGCCTTCTACATCAAGAAGGCCCTGGGGCAGGGCTGGCTGGCGGTCATCTTCGCCGTGGCGCTGATCATCGCCTTCGGGCTGATCTTCAACGCCGTGCAGTCCAATTCCATCGCCGAGGCGGTCGCGGGCGCCTTCGGCATCGACAAATCCGTGGTCGGCATCGCCATCGCGGCGCTGACCGGGGTGATCATCTTCGGCGGCATCCCGCAGATCGCCCGGGTGGCGGAATATGTCGTGCCCTTCATGGCCGGCGCCTATCTGCTGGCGGCGGCCTGGGTGCTGATCGCCAACATCACCCTGGTGCCCGGGGTGATCGGCCAGATCATCGGCTCGGCCTTCGGCCTGCAGGAGGCGGCGGGCGGCGCCGCCGGCGGCATCGCCGCCGCCATGCTGAACGGCGTCAAGCGCGGGCTGTTCTCGAACGAGGCCGGCATGGGCTCGGCCCCGAACATCGCCGCCGTCGCCGTGCCCGATCCGCATCACCCCTCCAGCCAGGGCTTCGTGCAGGCGCTGGGCGTGTTCATCGACACCATCCTGGTCTGCACCGCCACCGCGATCATGATCCTGCTGTCGGGCGCCGTGCCCTCGGCCGAGTTGACCGGCGTCGCCCTGACCCAGGCGGCGCTGGGCGAGCATTTCGGCGGCTTCGGGCATTATTTCGTCGCCATCGCCATCTTCTTCTTCGCCTTCACCTCGATCATCGGCAATTACGCCTATGCCGAGAACGCCATCGTCTTCCTGGGCCATGGCAGCCCGGTGCCGGTGATCGCGCTACGCATCGGCGTCATGGCCATGGTGATCTGGGGGGCGATCCAGACCGTGCAGACCGTCTTCGACTTCGCCGATGCCTCGATGGGGCTGATGGCGACGATCAACCTGATCGCCATCGTGGCGCTTTCCGGCACCATCGCCTATGTCACCCGGGACTATCTGCGCCAGCGTGCCGAGGGGTTGAACCCGACCTTCCGCCTGGCCGATCATCCCACAGTGGCGCCGGGCGCCAGCGCCTCGATCTGGAAATAGGACATGATCACCATCTATCACAAGCCGACCTGCTCGACCTCGCGCAAGGTGCTGCAGATGATCCGCGACGCCGGGCACGAGCCCGAGATCGTCGATTACGCCCGCGACGGCTGGACCCGCGGCCAGCTTCTGGGCCTGTTCGCCGCCGCCGACGTGACCCCGCGCCAGGCCCTGCGCGTCAAGGGCACCGATGCCGAGGCGCGCGGCCTGCCGGAAGCCAGCGACGAGGACATCCTGGCCGCCATGGTCGAGAACCCGCTGCTGGTCGAGCGGCCCTTCGTCTGCGGCCCCGGCGGCGTGCGGCTGTGCCGCCCGGCCGAGCGGGTGGCCGAGACCTTCGCCCGCTAAGGGCCTCCCCCGGGCTTTTCCCTGCGGTCTCCGCGTGCTAATCGGCCCGCGAACCGCAAGGAAACCTGCCCATGTCCGACCAGTCCGACCTGACCGCCCTTCGCCAGTCCTATCTCGACCGCATCGCGACCGCCGCCGACGGCGAGGCGCTGGAACAGGTGCGGCTGGCCGCCCTGGGCAAGAAGGGTGAGATCAGCGGCATGATGAAGGAACTGGGCCGGATGACGCCCGAGCAGCGCCAGACCACCGGCGCGGCGCTCAACCGCCTGAAGGACGAGATCGACGCCGCGCTGCGCGCCCGCAAGCAGGGGCTCGAGGATGCGGCGCTGGACGCGCGGCTGAAGCAGGAATGGCTGGACGTGACGCTGCCCGGCCGGCCGCGGCCGCAGGGCACGATCCACCCGATCAGCCAGGTGACCGAGGAAGTCACCGCGATCTTCGCCGACATGGGTTTCCGCGTCGCCGAGGGCCCGCAGATCGAAAGCGACTGGTTCAATTTCGACGCGTTGAACATCCCGCCCGAGCATCCCGCCCGGCAGGAGCACGACACTTTCTTCATGGCCCGCGCGGCGGACGACCCGCGCCCGCCGCATGTGCTGCGCACCCATACTTCGCCGGTGCAGATCCGCGCCATGCAGGCGACGGGCGCGCCGATCCGGGTGATCTGCCCGGGCCGGGTCTACCGGATGGACATGGACCAGACCCATACGCCGATGTTCCACCAGGTCGAGGGGCTGGCGCTGGGCAAGGGCATCTCGATGGCGAACCTGAAATGGACGCTTGAGGAGTTCTGTCGCGCCTTCTTCGAGGTGGACGAGGTCGAGCTGCGCTTCCGCGCCAGCCATTTCCCCTTCACCGAGCCCTCGGCCGAGGTCGATATCCGCTGCTCGTGGGAGGGCGGCAAGCTGACCATCGGCCAGGGCGAAAGCTGGCTGGAGATCCTGGGCTCGGGCATGGTGCATCCCAAGGTGCTGGCGGCGGGCGGCATCGACCCCGAGGAATGGCAGGGCTTCGCCTTCGGCATGGGCATCGACCGCATCGCCATGCTGAAATACGGCATTCCCGATCTGCGGGCGTTCTTCGAAAGCGACCTGCGCTGGCTGCGGCATTACGGGTTTGCTGCGGGGGATGTGCCCAGCGTGGCGGGCGGTCTGTCGCGCTAAGCCGCTCGGGATTGCTTCACGTCTGAGGCGTTACCGTGAGCGGCTAGGCGTCCGCGCGATATGCGGGCCTTTATCGGCCCTGCCGCGAATCGCGTGCCAGCCGTTGCAGCGCCGCTTGCCGCCACGCCCGGCACAACCGGAACCGTGTCCACTGCGTCCTCCGTTCCCGCCTAGCCGCAACCTGCGACGGCCGGGCTTGGCAGCAAGCCGCAGCCCACGCCCCTGTCAGATGACAGCTCTGCCGCGCGCCGCTATCTTGCGCCCGACCGCGAGTCACCGCACCAAGCCAGCAGCAAAGGGCCAGCATGTCGAACCCCACCACGCTCACCGCCTATGCCTCGGCCTTCATGGCCTCGATCAGCCTGTTCGGCCTTGTCGATGCCGGGCGGGTGACCGAAGGGGCGCCCGTCGCCTCGGCCATCACCCAGGCCTATCTGTTGCCGGTGCTCGGCATTGCTGCGGCAACCTTCCTGGCGGTCACCATCATCACGCTGTCGCGCGGCTACCTGACCCGCCCGCATCGCTGGAACGACGAGCGGACCGAGCGCGCCGTGCTCGAGGTCGGGTTGGCCGCCGCCTGTTATTTCGGGGTGCTGGCGCTGATCGGCTATTTCCTGGCGCTGATGGCGCCGGGCTGGATCTCCGGCGCCGCGCCGGGGCTGGCGCGGCACTGGCCCTGGTTCCTTGCCGCGCCTTGCCTGGGTTTCGGCATCCTCGGCCACCGGCACAAGCCGGCCTGGCTGGCGGCGGCGGCGGTCTTCGTCACCCTGGGCTTGTTTACCGGCTGAAGCCTCAGCGCAGGCCCGAGCCCAGCCGCCGGCGGATCTCGTCCTTGTCCTCCTGGATCATGCCGGGGATCAGGAACAGGTCGACCAGCGCCCACAGGCAGACCAGCCCGACCAGCGGCCAGCCGATCAGGATCGGCGCCGTCAGCCAGCCCAGACCCCACAGCGCCAGCATGATGAGGCCGCTGGCCCAGCGGCCCAGATACATGCGATGCGCCCCGAAGCCCCAAAGCAGGATCGCCAGCAGATAGGCGACCAGCGGCGATTTCGCGTCATTCGCGACCCTCTGTTCGATCAGCAGTTCCCGTTGCGTGTCCATTGGCTCCCATGCCCATGTTAATCCTGTTCACATATAGGTCGCCGCGCAGCCCCGACAAGACCGGGCGGCCGGCGTGCCCTTTCCCGCACGATCTCCGGCAAATGCTGGAAAACCCGCCTCGGGCGGGCAGGGGCGGTGCACGACCCTACCAATCCGCCGCGCCATGCGCTAAGGGACGCCCAAACCGACGGAGCCCTCGCCCATGAAATTCACCCTCTCCTGGCTCAAGGAGCATCTCGACACGACCGCCAGCCTCGACGAGATCACCGAGGCGCTGACCGATCTCGGCCTTGAGGTCGAGGGCGTGACCGATCCGGCCGCGAAGCTGAAGACCTTCACGCTCGCCAAGGTTCTGGAGGCGGTGCAGCACCCCGATGCCGACCGGCTGCGGGTCTGCAAGGTGCTGACCGACGAGGGCGAGAAGCAGATCGTCTGCGGCGCCCCCAATGCCCGCGCCGGCATCACCGTGGTGCTGGCCAAGCCCGGCGACTACGTTCCCGGCATCGACGTGACCCTGGGCGTCGGCAAGATTCGCGGCGTCGAGAGCCATGGCATGATGGCCTCGGAGCGCGAACTGGAGCTTTCCGACGAACACAATGGGATCATTGAACTTCCCTCGGGCGGGGTGGGCGAGAAATTTGTCGACTGGCTGGCCGCGAACCGGCCCGAGGCGGTCGATCCGGTCATCGAGATCAAGATCACCCCGAACCGCCCCGATGCGCTTGGCGTGCATGGCGTCGCCCGCGATCTGGCGGCGCGCGGGCTGGGCCGGCTGAAGCCGGTCGCGGACGTGACCGTGCCCGGCAGCTTCACCTCGCCGATCAGGGTGGTGATCGCGCCGGAAATGGCTGAAAAGGCGCCGTTTTTCAGCGGCAGGCTGATCCGCGGCGTCAGGAACGGCCCCTCGCCGGACTGGCTGCAGAAGCGGCTGACCGCCATCGGGCTGCGGCCGATCAACACGCTGGTGGACATCACCAACCTCTTCACCTTCGACCTGAACCGGCCGCTGCACGTCTTCGACGCCGACAAGGTCAAGGGGGACCTGACCGTGCGCGCCTCGGCCGAGGGCGAGGAACTGCTGGCGCTGGACGGCAAGACCTATGCCTTCGCGCCCGGCACCATGATCATCGCCGACGAGGCAGGGCCGGAAAGCATCGCCGGCATCATGGGCGGCGAGCATAGCGGCTGCTCGGACGGGACGGTGAACGTGTTCCTGGAAAGCGCCTATTGGGACCCGATCGCCATCGCCGCGGCGGGCCGGGCGCTGAAGATCAATTCCGACGCCCGTTACCGCTTCGAGCGCGGCGTGGACCCGGCCTTCACCCGGCCGGGGCTGGAACTGGCGACGCGGATGATCCTGGAGCTTTGCGGGGGCGAGGCCTCCGAGGTGGTGACGGCGGGCACGGTGCCCGACACCCGCCGCAGCTACCGGCTGGAGCCGGCGCGGGTCAGCAGCCTGGTCGGCATGGACATTCCCGAGGACGAGCAGCGCGCCACGCTGACCGCGCTGGGTTTCCGACTGGATGGCGATCAGGCTTTCGTCCCGAGCTGGCGCCCCGATGTGCAGGGCAGCGCCGACCTGGTCGAGGAGGTGGCGCGCATCGCCTCGCTGACCAAGCTGCAAGGCCAGCCGCTGCCGCGCCCGCAGGCAGGGGTGCCGCAGCCGGTGCTGACGCCCTTGCAGCGCCGCGAGCAGGCGGCGCGGCGCATGGCGGCAAGCCTCGGCTATAACGAATGCGTCACCTACAGTTTCATCGACGCACAGGCGGCGGCGCTGTTCGGCGGCGGCTCGGATGCCGTCCGCATCGAGAATCCGATCAGCAGCGAGATGACGCATATGCGCCCCGACCTTCTGCCCGGCCTGCTGGCGGCGGCGGCGCGCAACCAGGCACGCGGCTTTGCCGATCTGGCGCTGTTCGAATGCGGCCCCGTGTTCAGCGGCGGCGAGCCGGGCGAGCAGGACCTGCATCTCTCGGGCATCCTCGTCGGCTCTATCGCGCCGCGCGACCCCTATGCCTCGCGGCGCAAGGTGGATATCTACGACGCCAAGGCCGATGCCGAGGCGGTCTTGCAGGCCATCGGCGCGCCCGCCAAGGCGCAGATCAACCGCAAGCTGGACGGCTGGTGGCATCCGGGCCGGGCGGGGAACATCGCGCTGGGGCCGAATGCGCTTGCGACCTTCGGCGAGATCCATCCGCGCGTGCTGCGGCATTTCGGCATCAAGGGCGCCGCGGTCGGCTTTACCGTGCGCGTGGCCGCCGTGCCGCTGCCCAAGGTCAGGACGCCCTCGCGCCCGGCGCTGGTGCTGTCGGACCTGCAGGCGGTCGAGCGCGACTTTGCCTTTGTCGTGGATGCGCAGGTCGAGGCGCTGACGCTGGTGAATGCGGCGGCCGGCGCCGACAAGGCGCTGATCGAGCGGGTGACAGTCTTCGACCAGTTCACCGGGCTGGAGGGCGGCAAGAAGTCCATCGCCATCACCGCGCGCCTGCAGCCGCGGGAAAAGACCCTGACCGATGCCGAGATCGAGGCGGTCAGCGCGAAGATCGTCGAGAAGGTCGGCAAGGCCACCGGCGGGGTGCTGCGCGGCTAGACCCGGAAGGGCGTCCCCCGGTCAGGATGGATCAGGCCGGGGACGGGCCCCGGCCTTTCCCCTCAATCATCGTCGTCGTCGTCGTCGTCGTCATCGTCGCGGCCATGCCAGCGGCGTCCGCGGCGGTCATCATCGTCGTCGTCTCGGTCCCAATGGCGATGGGCGCGATACCCGCCGCCCTGATCCCGACCAGGATGTCGCCAGCCAGGCTGCAACAGCCGGTCGTCCCATCGGGTCAGGCCGCGGATCAGCAGGTTTTCCAGCGAGGGAGGGTGAGAACGCCATGGTCCGTCATCGTCAGCCTGCGCGATACCGGGCAAGGACATCGCCGAGAACGTGGCGGCGGCAAGAAGTTTGTGCAAGGATTTCATCTGTCCGTCCTCTGAGCTGCAACATCAACCGTTGCGGCAGGTTTACGGACGGCGGGACGGATTATTCCCCGGCCTTCGGGATTTTACGCCCGGCGGTGCGCCCCGCCCGGCTGGCGGGGCGCTTTCGATGTCAAGCAGCGCCGACCTCGACCCCCCTTTGCACCGCCGGTCGGGCCAGGAAGCGGTCCAGATAGGCCTGGACATTGGCAAAGCCGTCCATCCCCGTTTCCTTCTCGGCCTCGTAATTCACCCGCACCGTGCGCAGCCAGGGACCGACCGCCATGTCGGCGATGGAATAGTCGCCGGTGATCCAGTCGCGGCCCTGCAATTGCCGGTCGAGCACGCCCAGAAGCCGCCGCGCCTCGTTGTAATAACGGGTGCGCGGGCGGGGGTCCTCGATCTCGCTGCCCTTGTAGCGGTGGAAATAGCCGACCTGGCCGAACATCGGCCCGACGCCGCCCATCTGCCACATTAGCCACTGGATGGTATGATAGCGCGCCGCGCCCGAGGCGGGCAGGAACCGGCCGGTCTTGTCGCCCAGATAGATCAGCATGGCGCCGGTCTCGAACAGGCCGATGGGCCGGCCGTCGGGCCCGTTCGGGTCGATCATCGCCGGGATCTTGTTGTTGGGGTTCAGCGACAGGAATTCGGGGGTGAACTGATCCTCGGGGTCGCCGATGCTGATGCGGTGGGCGTCATAGTCCAGCCCGCATTCCTCGAGCATGACCGAGGTCTTGATGCCGTTCGGCGTGTTCAGCGTATAGAGCTGGATCACCTCGGGGCGCCGGGGCGGCCAGCGGCGGGTGATCGGGAAATCGGAAAGTGCCGTCATGTCGTTTCCTGTGCTGACTATGTTGCAAGGGGCAATCGTGATATGGCAGCCTGTGCCGGAACGCGCGCAACAGGCTGGAAAAGGTAAGCCCATGTTCAAGGAATTCAAGGAATTCATCGCCCGTGGCAATGTCATCGATCTGGCCGTCGGCATCATCATCGGTGCAGCCTTCACGGCCATCGTGAATTCGCTGGTGGCCGACCTGATCAACCCGATCATCGGCCTGTTGACCGGCGGGACCGATTTCAGCGGGCATTACCTCGTGCTCAAGGGCGAGGTTCCGCCGGGCGCCAGCCTGCAGGTGGCGCGCGATTCCGGCGCCTCGGTCTTTGCCTATGGCGCCTTCCTCTCGGCGGTCATCAATTTCCTGATCATCGCCTGGGCGGTGTTCCTGCTGGTCAAGGCGGTGAACAGGGTGCAAAGCGCCGCGGTCCGCAAGAAAGAGGACGAGGCGGCGCCCGCCGGCCCGACGCAGGAAGAGCTGCTGATGCAGATCCGCGACGAGCTGCGCGCCAACCGCGCCTGAGATCGCCCCTTCGGGATCGTGCGGCGGCGCGGCCTGCGGGTCGCGCCCTCGTCGTTTCAGGCCTTGGCGATTTTCGCTTATGCGGGCGGCCGTGGCGCGCTATTGTCGAAGAAACCGGCGCCGCAGGGCGTCCGCGAGACAGGGATCGCCCCGATGATCGAGCTTGACGCAACGGATCGCCGCATTCTGTCGGTCCTGCAGCGCGACGGACGCATGACCAATGCCGACCTGGCCTCCGAGGTCGGGCTCTCGGCCAGCGCCTGCCACCGCCGCGTGCAGCGGCTGGAGGAACTGGGGGTGATCCGCGGCTATGTCGCGCTGCTCGACGCGCGCAAGCTCGAGCGCCCGACCACGGTCTTTGTCGAGATCACCCTTTCGGGCCAGGCCGATGAACTGCTCGAGGCTTTCGAGCGCGCCGTGCGCACCATTCCGGATGTGCTGGAATGCCACCTGATGGCGGGGTCGGCGGATTACCTGCTGAAGGTGGTGGCGCAGGATACCGACGATTTCGCCCGCATCCACCGCCAGCGGCTGGCGAAACTGCCGGGGGTCCAGCAGATGCATTCCTCGTTCTCGCTGCGCACGGTGGCGCAGACCACGGCGCTGCCGGTGTGAATAGAAAACCCCCGCGCCGGGCACGGGGGTTTTCCTGAAACGAACGTGTCGCTCGTCTTACAGCGCGCCTTCGCGTTGCGCTTTCTTGCGCGCCAGCTTGCGGGCGCGGCGGACGGCCTCGGCCTTTTCACGGGCCTTCTTGACCGAGGGTTTCTCGAAATGCTGCTTGAGCTTCATTTCACGAAACACCCCCTCGCGCTGAAGTTTCTTCTTCAGAGCACGAAGCGCCTGTTCGACGTTGTTGTCGCGAACACTTACCTGCATGTGGTTGTCACCACCTTCCTAGGTTAGAGTTGATCTGATTGCAGGACGCGGCCTTCTAGCAAGGCGAATCGGCTTTGTCCAGATTTTCCGGGCCGGGTCCGCGTGATGGAGGAAGGAGAGCGCCATGACGGATGAACGCGAGCGGCTGGTCGAGGCCGCGCTGTCGCATGTCATCTTCGAAGGCATGGGCGAAAAGGCCATTGCCGAGGGCGCCCGCGACATCGGCATGAACCCGGCGCTGGCGCGGGTCTATCTGCCGCGCGGCGGCGCGGATCTGGCCGCCGCCTATCACCGCAGGGGCGATGCCGCGCTGCGCGACTGGCTGGCCGCGCATCCGCCCGAGGGGCGGTTCCGCGACAGGGTCTCGGCGGCGGTGATGCATCGCCTGTCGCTCAGCAACCGCGAGCTGGCGCGGGCCGGGGCGGCGATCCTGGCGCTGCCGCAGAACGCGGCCCTGGGCGCACGGCTGGTCTGGGAGACGGCGGATGCGATCTGGGACGGGCTGGGCGACCGGTCCGAGGACGTGAACTGGTATTCCAAGCGCGCGACGCTGTCGGCGGTCTACGGCGCGACGGTGCTCTACTGGCTCGGCGACGATTCGCCCGAGGCCGAAGAGACGCGCAGGTTCCTCGACCGCCGCATCGAGGGCGCGATGCGATTCGAGACCCTCAAGGACCGTCTCGGCGCGCTGCCCGGGGTTTCGGCGCTGGCCGGGCTTGCAACGGGCTGGATCAGGCGGCCGGAAAATCGCAATCTGCCCGGAGAGTTGCGCGCAGGCCCGCGCGCCCGGACAGAAGGAGGCGATGGGTGATTCCCGATGTGATGCAGGCGGTCGAGATCTCGTCTCCGGGCGGGGCGGAGGTGCTGCGGCCGGTGACCCGGCCGGTGCCGGTGGCCGGACATGGCCAGATCCTGATCCGCGTCGCCTGGGCCGGGGTGAACCGCCCCGATCTGCTGCAGCGCGCCGGCTCCTATGCGCCGCCGCCCGGCGCCTCGGACCTGCCGGGGCTGGAATGCGCCGGGGAGGTGGCGGCCGTCGGCCCGGGGGTGACGCGCTGGAAGCCGGGCGACCGCGTCTGCGCATTGCTGCCGGGCGGCGGCTATGCGGAATACGCCACCTGCCCGGCCGAGCACGCCCTGCCGATCCCCCAGGGCCTGTCGTTGCGCGCCGCCGCTGCGCTGCCGGAAACCGCCTTCACGGTCTGGTCCAATGTGGTCATGCGCGGCGGGTTGCAGCCGGGTGAGCGGTTCCTGGTCCATGGCGGCTCCTCGGGCATCGGGACCATGGCGATCCAGACCGCCCGGGCGCTGGGGGCACGGGTCTGGGCGACGGCGGGCTCGGCCGGGAAATGCGCGGCCTGCGAGAGGCTGGGCGCCGCGGCGATCAACTATCGCGAGGAAGATTTCGTCGCCGTGCTGCGCAAGGCCGGCGGCGCCGACCTGATCCTGGACATGGTGGGCGGCGACTACATCGCCCGCAACATCCGGTGCCTGGCCGATGACGGCCGGCTGGCGATGATCGCCTTCCTCGCCGGACCCAAGGCCGAGATCAACTTCGCGCAGATCATGGCGCGGCGCCTGACCGTGACCGGCTCGACGCTGCGCCCGCAATCGGACCTCGCCAAGGCGCGGATCGCCCGGGAATTGCAGGAGCGGCTCTGGCCGCTGATCGAGGCGGGAGCGGTGCGTCCGCTGATCGATAGCGCCTTTCCCTTGCGCGAGGCGGTCGAGGCGCATCGCCATATGGAGAGCAGCAACCATATCGGCAAGATCCTGTTGCAGGTCTCGGCCGAGGACTGAGCCCTTCGGTGCCAACGGCGCGGCCCGAGGCCTCCGGCGGGGATATTTGAACAAGAAAGAAGCGCACACACCCCGCCCGCCGCAGCAAAGGTCGGGGTGTGGCTTCTCTCTTGACGGTCATCGGCGTCCCCGCCTGTACCGTGAAGCCAGACTGACAGGAAATCCTTGCGATTCGGTTAACGGCTTCTTTCTTGTTCAAATATCCCCGCCGGAGGCCCGCCGCCGCGCCATCACCGCGGCGCCGGGATCAGGAAACTGCCCGGGCAATCGCGCCGGATGTCCGGGGCGCAGGCCCGGGGCTCGAGTTCGCGGGTCAGGCAGATGCGGACCTCCTGCAGGGCGCGGCTGCGGCAGGTGACGGTGATTCCGTCGCGGGCAAGACCGGGGTTCGCCTCGATGAAGGCGTCCTCGACGACCGTCGCGGGCAGGGTGGCGTCGCGGTCGAGCCGGCGCAGCGGCTCGGGAATCGCGATCGCGTCGGCGGCCTTGCGGGTCAGCGCGAAATAGTCTCCCGCCGGCAGGCCCGAGCAGCGGCCGTGCTTTTTCCATTGATACCAAGCCAGTCCGCCCGAGCCCATCACATCCGCCATGGCCCGGGTCTCGCGCCGCGTGGGGTCGCGGGCATCGGTCGGGCAATCCTCGGGCCAGCCGCGCTCGTATTGCGGCCAGAGGCCATGGACGATGAAACCGGTGCGCCGTCCGCTCTCGCATTGATCGGCGCCTTCCGCATCGCCTTCCGCCCGGCACCAGCTGGGCGACCAGCTCAGCGACAGGACGTAATAGTCGAAATGTCCGGCGGCGTCCTGGGCCAGGGCGGCGGGGGCAATCAGCAGCGCGGCAATCAGGGGAAGGGCTTTCATGCTCGCGAACCTAGCGCCCGGCCCGGCGGCGTGCCATGAAATTCAGGCTTTATTTTGACCTTTTCTGGCCCTATATAGCCCGTCAATCCCCCGAAAATGGAATGGCAGCCGCCGAAAGCCGTTTTCCCCGGCCGGAAGAGATATTGTTAAGGAGAAGGTCATGAACAAGCCGCTGATGGCCAAGGCCACCGCCGTCTGGCTGGTCGACAACACGACGCTGAGCTTCAAGCAGATCGCCGATTTCTGCGGCATGCACGAGCTCGAGGTGCAGGGCATCGCCGATGGCGACGTGGCCGCCGGCGTCAAGGGTTTCGACCCGGTCGCCTCGAACCAGCTCGACGCCGCCGAGATCGAGAAGGGCCAGAAGAACCCGCTCTACAAGCTGAAGCTCAAGCACAACCCCGCCGCCGAGGGCGAGGAGAAGCGCCGCGGCCCGCGCTACACCCCGCTTTCCAAGCGCCAGGACCGGCCCGCCGCCATCCTGTGGCTGGTCAAGTTCCACCCCGAGCTGGCCGATGCGCAGATCGCCAAGCTGGTCGGCACCACCAAGCCGACCATCGCCTCGATCCGCGACCGGACGCATTGGAACATCCAGAACATCCAGCCCATCGACCCGGTGGCGCTGGGACTGTGCCGGCAGTCCGAACTGGACGCCGCCGTGCAGAAGGCCGCCAAGCGCAAGGCCGCCGAGGGCGGGGCGATGACCGACGACGAGCGCCGCAAGCTGCTCTCGACCGAGACCTCGCTGGCCATGTCGGACGAACCGCGCCTGCCCAGCTCGATCGCCGGGCTGGAGAATTTCAGCCTCAGCAAGAACGACGACAAGCCCGAGCAGGACGACAATCTGGATGCGGACAGCTTCTTCAACCTGCCCGAGGCGGATGACGATGAGGACGAGGACGACCGCCGCTGATCGCGAAAACCCCGGAGCCAGGCTCCGGGGTTTCTTCCTGGCCGGTCAGATCGACAGGCAGATGTATTTCATCTCAAGGTAGTCCTCGATGCCGTGGCGCGAGCCCTCGCGGCCGAGGCCGGATTGCTTGACGCCGCCGAAGGGCGCCACCTCGGTCGAGATGATGCCGGTGTTCACCCCGACGATGCCGTATTCCAGCGCCTCCTGCACGCGGGTGATCCGGCCGATGTCGCGGGCATAGAAATACGAGGCGAGGCCGAAGATCGTCGCATTGGCGCGCTCGACGGCCTCTTCCTCGGTCTCGAACTTGAACAGCGGCGCCAGCGGGCCGAAGGTCTCCTCGGTCGCCACCTTCATCCTGTCGGTGATGCCGGTCACGACCGTCGGGTCGAAGAACAGCCCGTCGCGCGGCTTTCCGCCGGTGACGACGGTGGCGCCGCCCTCCACCGCGTCCTGGATATGTTCCTGGACCTTTTCGACCGCGTCCCGGTTGATCAGCGGGCCGGTGGTCACGCCCTCCTCCAGCCCGTCGCCGACGCGCAGCTTGTCCACCGCCGCCGCCAGCCGCCTGGCGAATTCGTCATAGACCCCGGCCTGCACATAGATGCGGTTGGCGCAGACGCAGGTCTGGCCGTTGTTGCGGAATTTCGAGGCCATGGCGCCCTCGACCGCCGCGTCCAGATCGGCATCGTCGAAGACGATGAAGGGCGCATTGCCACCCAGCTCCATCGAGCATTTCAGCACCTGATCGGCGGCCTGGCGCAGCAGGATGCGGCCGACCTCGGTCGAGCCGGTGAAGGTCAGCTTGCGGATCAGCGGGTTCTCGCAGAACTCCTTGCCGATATCCGAGGATCGCGACGAGGTCACGATGCTGAACAGCCCCTTGGGCACGCCCGCGCGTTCGGCCAGCACCGCCAGCGCCAGGGCCGAAAGCGGCGTCTCGGCGGCGGGGCGGCCGACGAAGCCGCAGCCGGCGGCGATGGCCGGGCCGCATTTGCGGGTGATCATCGCGTTCGGGAAGTTCCAGGGCGTGATCGAGCCGACCACGCCGATCGGCTGGCGGATCACCGTCAGGCGCTTGTCGGGCTGGTGGCCGGGAATGGTCTCGCCATAGATGCGCTTGGCCTCCTCGCCGAACCATTCGATGAAGCTGGCGCCATAGGCGATTTCGCCCTTAGCCTCGGGCAGGGGCTTGCCCTGTTCGGCAGTCAGGATGCGGCCCAGGTCGTCCTGGTTCTCCATCATCAGGTCGAACCATTTGCGCATGATCTGGGCGCGCTCCTTGGCGGTGCGGGCGGCCCAGCCCTTCATCGCCTCGGCCGCGGCCGAGATGGCGCGGGCGACCTCGGCGCGGGACAGGTCGGCGACCTCGGCGATCACGTCGCCGCGGGCCGGGTTCACCACCGGGAAGGTCTTGCCGTCGTCGGCGTCCACCCATTCGCCGGCGACATAGGCGCGGGTCTCCAGCAGCGAGGGGTCTTTCAGCAGCATCTTCAGGTCGGTCGCGGGCTTGTTCATGGCGGGGCTCCTTCCAATCTGGTCGCCTTGCAGGCTTGCGCTTTTGCCGGGGCAACGCAAGCCGCAGCTTCCGCGTCCCGCGGCTCGAGGAATTGTGATGAACCTGATGGGGTTTTCCGGCGTTGCACCCTCATCGTCAGGTTTTCCCTCTTGGCGTGTGTGACTGGGGACGGCGCTTCTCTCTCGCGCCGTCCCTTTTTCTTTCTTGTCCAAATATCCCGGGGGAGCGGCTCGCCCGCCCCGTCCAGGGGCGGACGAGCCGCGGGGGCAGAGCCCCCTTTATCCTCGGCTCCAGCAGGGCTGCAGATCGCCCGGGCGCGGCCGGGCCGCATGGATGCCGCGCGCGATGGCGCGGGCCAGCGTGCAGGCGGCGGCATGGCCCAGCCGGAAGGGCGTCAGCGCCGGATCGGGCAGGGGCTTGGCGCCGGTCGAGACGGCAAAGACCAGATCGCCGTCGAAAGGCGTATGGCTGGGCACGATGGCGCGGGCCATGCCGTCCTGCGCCGCGGTGGCCAGCCGCGTCAGCCCGGCCTTGTCCAGCGCCGCGTCGGTGGCGATGATGGCGATGGTCGTCGCCTCGCCCAGCCGTTTCGTGGGGTCTGGCTCATGCGTGGCGGGGTAGGGGCCGGACAGGCCGAGCCCGCCGAATTCCGCGCCGAGCTCCCAGGGCGCGGCCCAGAACTGCCGGGATGCGCCCGCCGTCACCGATCCCAGCGCGTTCACCACCACCAGCGCGCCCAGGGTGATGCCGTCCTCCAGCACCGCCGAGGCCGAGCCGAGCCCGCCCTTCCAGCGATGCGTCATCGCCCCGGTGCCGCCGCCCTCGCTGCCAAGCGCGAAATCGACCCCGGCCGCCTCCAGCGCCTTACGCCCAAGTGCGGGATAGGGGTTCGTGGGCCAATCCTTGTCGCCGCCGTTCAGCAAGTCGAAGACGATGGCGCCGGGCACGATGGGCACGCGCACCGGGCCCACCTGAAAGCCCCTGCCCATGGCGCGCAACCCCTCCGAGACGCCGTCGCAGGCGGCAAGCCCGAAGGCCGAGCCGCCCGACAGCACCAGCGCATCGACCCCGCCGACCAGCTTGTCGGGGGCCAGAAGCTCGGTCTCGCGCGTGCCGGGGGCGCCGCCCATGACATTGATGCCGCAGGCGAAGGCCGCCTCGCCCAGCAGCACCGTGCTGCCCGAGCGCAGCCTGTCGTCGCGGGCATTGCCGACCCGCAGGCCGGAAACATCGGTGATCAGGTTTCGCGGTCCGGGACGCATCGGGGCCTCATGCAAGCGGGATCGGCCCGCAGTCTGCACGACGCCCCCCGCCGCCCGCAACCCGCGGCCGCATTCCGGCGTTGCAGGACGGCGACGCCGCGCCTACCTAAGGCGGCAGGACATGCGAAAGGACGCAACCATGAATGCCCCCATTCACAGGATCTTCGGCCGCCCGCTGGATGCCGAAATACCGAAAGGCTACGATCAGGCGATCTTCGGCATGGGCTGTTACTGGGGCGTCGAGCGGCTGTTCTGGCAGCAGGAGGGCGTCTGGCTGACCGAGGTCGGCTTTGCCGGCGGCACCGCCGAAAATCCCAGCTACAAGCAGGTCTGCGCCGGCGGCACCGGCCATGCCGAGGTGGTGCGCGTGGTCTATGACAGCTCGCGCGTCAGCTATGAGCGGCTGTTGCAGATCTTCTGGGAAAACCACGACCCGACCCAGGGCAACCGCCAGGGCAATGACGTGGGTTCGCAATACCGCTCGCTCATCATGGTGTTCAACGACAGCCAGAAGGCGGCGGCGGAACTCAGCAAGGCCGATTACGGCAACCGGCTGGCGGTGCAGGGCTATCCCGACATCACCACGCAGATCATTCCCGCCGGGCCCTTCTGGCGGGCCGAGGACGATCACCAGCAATATCTCGACCGTTATCCCGATGGCTATTGCGGCTTGCGCGGCACGGGTGTCAAAGCCCCCCTGACCGATACAGCCGAGGGATATTGAATGCCGACCTGGACCGCGCTGACCCACACCATCGGCCGCGAGGCGGCCGAGGCGCTTGCCGAGGCGGGCGAGGAGCTGACCCCCGAACCCGTAGGCACCGGCGTTTTCGAGATCGAGGACGGCTCGAACCGCTGGGAGGTGGGACTTTACTTCACCGAGGCCCCCGACGAGGTGGGACTGGCGCTGCTGGCCGCGGCCTGGGACGCCGAGCCCTTCGCGGTCTCGGAACTGCCCGAGGTGGATTGGGTGGCCCATGTCCGGCGCGAGCTTTCGCCGGTCGAGGCCGGACGCTTCTTCGTCCATGGCGGCCATGACGCCGACAAGGTGCCCGAGGGCGCCGAGGCGCTGCTGATCGAGGCGGCCATGGCCTTCGGCACCGGCCATCACGCCACGACCAAGGGCTGCCTGCTGGCGCTGGACCGGATGATCGCCGAGGGCGTCGAGCCGCAGCGCATCGTCGATATCGGCTGCGGCACCGCGGTGCTGGCCATGGCGGCGGCGCGGTCCTTCCCGGTGATCGTGCTGGCCGGCGACATCGACCCGCAGGCGGTGGACGTGGCACGCGCCAATGTCATCGCCAACGGGCTGGACGGCCGTGTCGAATGCGTCGAGGCGGTGGGATTCGACCATCCGCTGATCGAGAGCGCGGCGCCCTTCGACCTGGTCTTCGCCAATATCCTGAAGCAGCCGCTGATCGACCTGGTGCCGGACATGGCGCGCCATGTCGCGCCGGGGGGCAGGGCGATCCTGTCGGGCATCCTCGCCACCCAGGCGGACGAGGTCATCGCGGCCTATGCCGCGGGCGGGTTGGCGCTGGAGCGGCGCGACGACTTCGGCGAATGGTCCACCCTGGTCGTCAGGCGCGGCTGATCGGGGCAAGCGCCCCGCAGAAAATACTGAAGGCGGCCTTGCGGGCCGCCTGGTCGTCTTGCCCCTCCGGGCCGGGAAAAGGTCTGCCCCGGGGTTTCCGCGCAGCCGTTTTCGCGTCTTCAACCGCTGCTTAGCGGGCGCGCGCAATCCGTTCGATATCGCCGCGGCACAGACCGATATCGTCCAGCTCGCGATCCGAAAGACGGCTCAGCGCGTTTTTCGTGATGCGCGCATCGTTCCAGGCCGACAGGGCCGCCCAGAATTTCGAGCCAATACCGAGAGAGCCCGCCCCGCCATGGATGCGGTTCGTGTCAATCGCCGACATAGTTTTCACCTTGAGATCATTGCCCGCTCATCGGGCGCTTCGTTGATGCATCAGCATATAGGCCGGGCAATTTGCGAAAACCACGGACAAAGCGGCATCTCTGCCATGCAGCGCGTGCATAAGGCGCCGGAATACTTAACTTTTTGCGGCAAGACCTCCTAACCGACGCTGCGGCGCAATATTCTCCTGCCGCGAGGTGGTTTGTTGCGGAAAGATTGCGCGATTCAGCCCGGTTCGCTCAACGCCAGTCACCCAGCGCCGCCTGCCACAGCGCCAGTGATGCCACGGCAGCCGTGTCGGCGCGCAGGATTCGCGGCCCAAGCGCGATGCGCGTGACGCAATCCATGGCCGAAAGCCGCTTGCGTTCCGATTCGGACCAGCCGCCCTCGGGGCCGATCAGAATCGCCCAGGGACCGCGCGGCAGGGCGGACAGCACCTGCGCCGGTCCCGCCAGCGCCTCGTCGGCCCAGAGGATGCGCCGCCCGGCGTCCCAGCCGTCCAGCAGCCGCGACAGCGGCACCAGTTCGCCGACCTCGGGGACGAAGGTGCCGCCGCATTGCTCGGTGGCCTCGACGGCATGGGCCTGCAGGCGGTCCTGGCGGATGCGCTCGGAATTGGTGTGGTCGGTCTGCACCGGCAGGATGCGGGCGGCGCCCATCTCGGCCGCCTTTTCCACGATGAAATCGGTGCGCGCCTTCTTGATCGGGGCAAAGACCAGCCACAGGTCGGGCGGGTCCAGCTGAGGCGCGGTCCGGCGCAGCGCCTCCAGCGCGCCGGCCCGCTTGGCGATGCGCCCGATCCGCGCCAGCCATTCGCCGTCCCGCCCGTTGAAGACCAGGATCTCGTCCCCCGGGGCCTGCCGCATGACCGAGGACAGGTAATGCGCCTGGTCGGGATTCAGCTCGATGCCTTGTCCCTCGGCCAGCGGGTGATCTATGAACAGTCTGATTTTCGCCATGATGGGGCGCAGCCTAATGCAGACCGACCGTCAGACGCCAGAGGGGCCGACGCCAGAGGACCACAGCACCGTTGCCGACGCGCCGCCCGACAACTGGGTGGACCGCTACGCGCCGCCCGGCTGGAGGCCGTGGCTGCGCCTGTCCCGCGCCGACCGGCCGATCGGCACCTGGCTTCTGCTGCTGCCCTGCTGGTGGGGCATCGGGCTGGCGATGATCGCCGACCGGCCGGAATGGCGCGACCTGTGGATCGCGGTGGCCTGCGGCGTGGGCGCGGTGCTGATGCGCGGCGCCGGCTGCACCTGGAACGACATCACCGACCGCGACATCGACGACAAGGTGGCGCGCACCCGCTCGCGTCCCATCCCCTCGGGGCAGGTGACGGTCCGGGGCGCGATGGTCTGGCTGGTGGCGCAGTCGCTGGCCGGCTTCGCCATCCTGCTGACGCTGGGGGGCGCGGCCATCGCGCTGGGCGTGGCCTCGCTGGCGCTGGTCGCGATCTATCCCTTCGCCAAGCGGTTCACCTGGTGGCCGCAGGTCTTTCTGGGCCTGGCCTTCAACTGGGGCGCGCTGCTGGCCTGGGCGGCGCATACCGGCAACCTGGCCCCGGCGCCGGTGCTGGCTTACCTGTCAGGCATCGCCTGGACGATCTTCTACGACACCATCTATGCCCATCAGGATGCCGAAGACGACGCGCTGATCGGCGTCAAGTCTACCGCGCGGCTGTTCGGCCGCGACACGCCGCGCTGGCTGGCGGACTTCGGCACCGGCTCGGTGCTGCTGCTGGGGCTGGCGGTGATGGCCGCGGCGCCCGAGGGGCTGGGCCTGACGCTTGGCCTGCTGGGCGTCGTCGGGTTTGCCGCGCATCTGGCCTGGCAGCTGTGGCGCTTCGACATGACGGACAGCGCCGGCTGCCTGCGGCTGTTTCGCAGCAACCGCGATGCCGGGCTGGTGGTTGCGCTGTTTCTTGCCTTGGCCGGCCTGTTCTGATTGCGGAAATCCGGCGCAGGCATTACATGCGGCGGGTCGGAAACAGCCCGAAGGTCCCCCTGATGGCCAATCCCCAGCGAACCGCAAGGCGCACCGCGCGCCGGGGTTCCCTTGTCGCAGCCAGCCTGATCGCCCTTGTCGCGGCCGGCGGCCTGTCCTTTCTGGGCGCCCGCGCGGCCGCCGATTTCATCGAGACCAGCACGGCCCAGGACCTGCGCGCGGCGCTGGCCGATTACGACTGGCTGCAGGTCAGGACCGACGGGCTGCAGGTCCAGCTTGAGGGGATCGCGCCCGACGAGGTGCAGCGGTTCCGCGCCCGCGCCCGGGCCGCGACGGTGGTCGATGCGGGGCGGGTGGTCGACAAGATGCAGGTCGCGGCCAGCGCCGAGCGCGCCACCCCCGCCTTCGAGATCGAGCTTCTGCGCAATGACGAGGGCATTTCCATCATCGGCCTGGTGCCCGCCGGTCTGGACCGCCCGTCGCTGGTCGAGCGGCTGAAGCGCCAGACCGGCGCGGCCGAGGTCTCGGACCTGATGGAGAGCGCCGACTACCCTGTCCCCGAGGGCTGGGAGGACGCCTTTGCCTTCGGCCTCAAGGCCGCGCAGCTGGCCAAACGGGCCAAGGTCTCGATCGCGGCGGGCGAGGTCTCGATCCGTGCCCTCACCGACAGCCCGCGCGAAAAGCGCGAGCTCGAGGCGGCGCTGAACCGCGCCAAGCCCGCGGCGGTGACGCTCGTGGCCGATGTCACCGCGCCGCGCCCGCTGATCGCGCCCTTCACCCTGCGCTTCGTCAAGGATGCGACCGGCACCCGCTTCGATGCCTGCGCCGCCGATACCGAAACTGCGCGCGACCGCATCCTGGAGGCGGGGCGCGAGGCCGGCGTGCCGGGCGAGCCGCAATGCACGCTGGGCCTTGGCGCGCCCTCGCCGCGTTGGGCCGATGCCGCCGTGCCCGCGATCCGCGCCATCGAGGCGCTGGGGGCCGGTTCGGTCACGCTTTCGGACACCGACGTGGCGCTGTTCGCCCCCGCCGAGGTCGAGGCCGCGCGCTTCGACGAGGCGGTCGGCCGCCTGGAGGCGGCGCTGCCCCCGGCCTTCACGCTGAGCGCCCGGCACGAAAAGCCCGGCGAGGCCGAGGCGGGGCCGGCCGAGTTCTCGGCCGTGGTCGATCCGGGCGGCGTCAGCCTGCGCGGCCGCATCACCGACGAGCGCATGCGCGACGCGGTGGAAAGCCTGGCCCGGGCGCGGTTCGGGCAGGTCGACAGCGCCCTGCGGACCGACGCCTCGGTGCCCGAGGGTTGGACCCTGCGCGCCATCGCCGCGCTTGAGGCGCTGGACGGGCTGGAGCGCGGCAATGCCACGGTGAGCCGCGATCTGGTGCGGATCAGCGGCGTTTCGGGCAACCAGACCGCCTCGGACGGGGTGGCGGCGCGGCTGGCGCAGCGGCTGGGGGCCGGCGCGCGCTACGAGCTGGCGATCCGCTATGACCGGCGCATGGACCCGCTTCTGGGCCTGCCTTCGGGCGTCGAATGCGTGGACCGGCTGAACGCCGCGATGCAGGAATCCGAGATCGGCTTCGAGCCGAACAAGTCGGTCATCGCCGGCGATCCCGGCCCGACCCTGGCGCGGCTGGCCGAGACCATGCAGCCTTGCGCGGAATTCCGCATCGAGATCGGCGGCCATACCGATTCGCAGGGCTCGGAGGCGTTCAACGCCGAACTGTCACGCTCGCGCGCGCAGGCGGTGCTGGCGGCGATGACCGAGGCGGGTATCGACACGGCCAACCTGACCGCCAAGGGCTATGGCGAAAGCCAGCCCATTGCCGAGAACGACACCGAGGCCGGGCGCGAGGCCAACCGGCGCATCGAATTCACCCTGCTGGCCGACGATCCGGTGGTGACCGAGGCGCCCGAACCGGCCGCGCTGGTCAAGGGGGTGACCGACAGCCCCGAGGCGGTGGCGGCCCGGGCCGCGGCTGCCGCGCGCCATGCCGCGACCGCCGCCATCGGTCCGGCGCTTGGCGTGCCGACCGATCCCGAGGCGGCGCTGTTCGCCGCGACCGAACCGGTGCGGCTGCTGCTGTCGGGCGTCGATCCCGCGCGCGTCGCCAGCCGGCCGGCGCAAGAGGCCGCGCTGCCGGAACTGCCGGCGCTGCGGGCCGCCACCCTGCCGGCCGCCGGCCTGCTGCCGCCGCCCGGCGAGGCGGTCGAGCCCATCGAGGCCGCCACCCGCCCGGCGCTGGAGGCGCTGCAGGGCGCCGCGGTCGAGGCCGCGACCATGCCGGCGCGCGATGCGCTGCATGTCAACCGCCCGCTGCCGCGCCCGGAAGCGCCTTCCGAGCCCTGATCCGCAACCTCTTGCCCGAAGCCTCTGCATGAACCGCACCGAATTCATCCTCGCCACCGCGATCATCCTGTTCGCCGCCTTCATGCTGGGCTGGTTCGCAAGCTGGCTGATCCACCGCCTGTCCCGCGTCACCCGCGCCGAGATGGGTGAGCTGGAGAACATGGCCCAGCAGCTGCACGAGGCCGAGGAGGCGCGCGACCGCGCCGTGGACGAGCTGGAAACGCGCGAGGCCGATCTGGTCGCCCGGCTCTCGACTGCCGAGGCGGAGCTGCGGGCGGCGCAGGGGCAGCTGCGCGAAAGCCTGACCGAGATCGAGGAATTGCGGGACTATATCGACCGCAAGCTGGGCCGGAAGGGCTGAGCGGCCGCCCGGCGGCACCGCCGGACCGGGGCTTTGCCCCGGACCCCAGGGTATTTGGAAAACAGAGAAAGCCGGGGCTTTCGGCGCGGGGCCGGACATGGCGAACCGCCGGGCGGGCCGGCGGTCGCGGGTTCAGCGGGTCGGTGCCGGCGAGGGGGTCAGACCCCGGCCTCGATGATGGCGCGGGCCAGGATCGGAATGGTGTCCTGGTTGAGCCCGGCGATGTTGATGCGCGAATCGCCCACCATGTAGATGCCGAATTCCTCCTTGATGCGCTTGACCTGCTCGGGCGTGGCGCCGAGGCGCGAGAACATGCCGCGATGCCGGGCCACGAAACTAAAACGGTCGGAGCCGGAAAGGTCGCGCAGCTCGCCCGCCAGCTGCTCGCGCAGCTTGAGCATGCCGCCGCGCACCGCCTCCAGCTCGGCCATCCAGTCGGCGCGGAGCTCCGGCGTGTTGAGCACGGTCGAGACGATCTTGGCGCCGTGGAAGGGCGGGAAGGAATAGGTCTGCCGGTTCAGGAAGGCCATGGCGCCTTGGGCCAGGTCGCGGGTCGCCGCATCGGCGCAAAGCGCCAAGAGGCAGCCGGTGCGTTCGCGGTAGATGCCGAAGTTCTTGGAGCAGGAGGCGGCGATCAGCACCTCGGGGATGCGCGAGGCGATCAGCCGGGTGCCGGCCGCGTCCTCTTCCAGCCCGTCGCCGAAGCCCTGATAGGCCAGGTCGATCAGCGGCAGCGCGCCGGTCCTTTCCAGGATCCCGGCGACCTCGGCCCATTGCTCCAGCGTCAGGTTGGCGCCGGTCGGGTTGTGGCAGCAGCCGTGCAGCAGCACCACATCGCCTTTTTTCGCCGCCGAGATGTCGGCCTTCATGCCCTCGAAATCGACGCCGCGGGACTCGGCGTCGAAATAGCGGTAGGTCTGCACCGGCAGGCCCATGAAATTCATGATCGAGACATGGTTGGGCCAGGTCGGGTCGGAGACGAAGACCCGCAGGTCGGGATTCCCCATGCGCGCGAGTTCCAGCGCCTGCCGGATGGCGCCGGTGCCGCCGACCGTGGCCAGCGCCGCCGTGGTCTCGGGCTTGTGGAGGTCGCCGAGGATCAGCTCGGCCATGGCCTTCTGGAAATCGGGCTCGCCCGACAGGCCGGCATAGGTCTTGGTGGTCTCGGTCTCCAGCATCCGCTGTTCGGCGGCGCGGACGGCGCGCATGATCGGGGTATGGCCGCTGGCATCCTTGTAGACCCCGACGCCCAGGTCGATCTTGCCCTGGCGGGGATCGGCCTTGAATTCGCCCATCAGGGCCAGGATCTTGTCGGGGGCCTGCGGTTTCAGATTGCCCAGCATCACGCGTCTCCGGTTGCGATTTTAAGGTCGGGGAAGCTGCCCCATTCGGCCCAGCTTCCGTCATAAAGCGAATGGTCCCGGTGCCCGATGCGTTCGAGCGCCAGGAACAGCGAGGCCGCCGTCACCCCCGAGCCGCAGGTGGTGATGACGGGTTTCGACAGGTCCACCCCGGCGGCCTCGAACTCGGCGCGCAGCGCGTCGGGCGCCTTCAGCGTCCCGTCCGGGTTGTAGAGCTTGCCGAAGGGCAGGCTTTTCGAGCCGGGGATATGGCCCGAGCGCAGGCCGGGGCGCGGCTCGGGCGCCTCGCCGCGGAAGCGTTCGGGCGAGCGGGCATCGACGATCTCGTGATCGCCCAGCTTGCTGGCGGCGGCGACCTGGGTCACGTCGCGCACCAGCGCCGCCTGGCGCTGCACGGTGATGTGACGGTCGCGCAGGATCGGCGGCATGTCCTCGGTCTCGCGGCCCTCGGCCAGCCATTTGCCGAAACCGCCGTCCAGCACCGCCACGTCCTGCTTGCCCATCAGCCGGAAGGTCCACCAGACCCGCGCCGCCGGGCGCACCGGCGAATTGTCGTAGATCACGACCTGGTGGCCGTCGCCGATGCCCATGGCGCGCATGCGGCTGATGAACATCTCGGGCTGCGGCGCCATGTGCGGCAGCTCGCTGCGCTTGTCGGCGATCTCGTCGATGTCGAAAAAGCGGGCGCCGGGGATATGCGCGGCCATGTATTCCGCCCGGGCGTCGCGGCCCGGTTCCAGGAACCAGCTGGCGTCGATGATGCGCAGGTCGGGATCGTTCAGATGGGCCGCAAGCCAGCCGGTCGAGACCAGCACTTTCGGATCGTCGGAATCGGTGGACATCGGCCTTCCCCCCGCGCGCGCAGAAACGACACCGATGTAACCGCAGCCGCGCGGGGCGGCAAGGCTTAACCCTGCTTCAGCAAACGCTGTTTCTGCCGGTTCCAGTCGCGCTTGGCGGCGGTTTCGCGCTTGTCGGCGACCTTCTTGCCCTTGGCGACGCCGATCTTCAGCTTCACCATGCCGCGGTCGTTGAAATACATCACCAGCGGCACCAGCGTCATGCCCTCGCGCCCGACCGCCTGCCAGAGGCGGGCCAGTTCCTTGCGCGAGACCAGCAGCTTGCGGCGGCGCCGTTCCTCATGCCCGAAGACGCCGGCCTGCTTGTAGGCGGCGATATAGGAATTGATCAGCCACAGCTCGCCATCCTCGACCGAGGCATAGCTTTCGGCGATGTTCGACTGGCCGGTGCGCAGGCTTTTCACCTCGGAGCCGGTCAGCACGATGCCGACCTCGAGATCGCTTTCGATGAAGTAGTCGAAGCGCGCCCGGCGGTTCTCGGCGATGATCTTGTAGTTCGGGTCGGATTTCGTGGCCATGATCGGGCAGAGATAGGGCCGGGCGCCGCGCCTGTAAAGCCCGGGCCTCAATCCGGCCCGAGGAGCAGCTCCAGCAGCGCCTGCGTCCCGGCGGTCACGTCGCGCCAGGTGGCTTCGAAACCCGCCGCCTCGCCGAAATAGGGGTCGGCGACCGATTGCCCCGCGCGGCCCGGCACATGGTCCAGCAGCAGCGACAGCCGCGCCCGCCCGTCCGGCGGCGCGATGCGGCGCAGGTCCGCGAGGTTCTGCCGGTCCATGGCGACGATATGGTCGAAGCGGCGGAAATCCTCGGCCGCGACCTGCCGGGCGCGCAGGGCCGAGATGTCGATGCCGGCCCGCGCCGCCACCGCCTGCGCACGGCGGTCCGGGGCATGGCCCAGATGCCAGTCGCCGGTCCCGGCCGAATCGATCAGCAGCCCCGCGCCCGCACGCTTGGCGGCGGCGCGCAATGCGGCCTCGGCCAGCGGCGAGCGGCAGATATTGCCCAGGCAGACGAAAAGGACCGATGGCGGCGGCATGTTCGACCTCGATTGACCGGCGCCATCTTGCCAGTTCCGCGCAAGCTGGCCCAGACTGCCCGGAAGGAAAAGCAGGGAGGCGGCGGCAATGCGGCATGGCGGGCAGATTCTGGTCGATGCGCTGAAGGCGAACGGGGTCGGGCGGGTGTTCTCGATCCCCGGCGAAAGCTTTCTGGCGGTGCTGGACGGGCTTTACGCCTCGGGCATCCAGAATGTCGTCTGCCGGCACGACGGCGGCGCCGCAATGATGGCCGAGGCGCAGGGCAAGCTGACCGGGCGGCCGGGCGTGGGTTTCGTCACCCGCGGCCCGGGCGCGACCAATGCCAGTGCCGGGGTGCATGTGGCGCGGCAGGATTCGACGCCGATGATCCTGTTCGTCGGCCAGATCGCCCGCGCCGACCGCGACCGCGAGGCGTTTCAGGAGGTCGATTACCGCGCCATGTTCGGCCCCTTGGCGAAATGGGTGGCCGAGATCGACCAGACCGAGCGCATCCCGGAATATGTCTCGCGCGCCTTCCACCTTGCCATGTCGGGCCGGCCCGGTCCCGTGGTGCTGGCGCTGCCCGAGGACATGCTTTCCGCCCGGGCCGAGGTGCCGGACCCGGCCCCTGCCGTGCCGCCGCTTTCCGCCGTCGCCGGCGAATCCGTCGCCGTCATCGCGCAGGCGCTGGCCGGGGCCGAGCGGCCGCTGGTGGTGCCGGGCGGCACGCTGTGGTCGCAGGCCGCCGCCGACGACCTGGTGCGCTTCGCCGAAGGCTGGGGCCTGCCGGTCGCGGTGCCCTTCCGCCGCCAGGGGCATATGGACAATGCGCATCCGAACTATGTCGGCGACCTGAGCGTCGGCATGAGCCCGGCGCTGGGGCAGGCGCTGTCGCAGGCGGATTGCCTGCTGTCGCTGGGCTCGCGGCTGGGCGACACGCTGACCCGCGGCTATGAGCTGATGGACCCGGTGCGCCCGCATGCGCGGGTGATCCATGTCCATCCCTCGCCGGACGAGCTGGGGCATCTCTGGCGGCCCGATCCGGGGCTGGTGGCCGATCCGCGTGCGGTGGTGGCGGCGCTGGCGGCGCTGCCCGCACCACGGCGCTGGGACGATTGGACCGCCGGGCTGCGCGCGGGTTACGAGGCCTGGCAGCAGCCCCGGCCCACCCCCGGCGCGGTGCGGATGGAGGCAGTGATGCGCTGGCTGTCCGACCATCTGCCGCCCGACGCGATCATCGCCAACGGCGCCGGGAACTATGCGGCCTTCATCCATCGCTATTACCGCTTCCGCCGCTGGGGCACGCAGCTGGCGCCGACCTCCGGCTCGATGGGCTACGGTCTGCCCGCCGCCATCGCCGCCAAGCTGCAGCACCCCGATCGCATCGTGGTCTGCATGGCCGGGGATGGCTGCCTGCAGATGACGGTGAACGAGCTTTCCACCGCCGCCCAGCATGGCGCGGCCGTCATCGTCATCGTGGCGAATAACGGCCATTACGGCACGATCCGCATGCATCAGGAACGCAGCTATCCCGGCCGCGTCTCGGGCACGGCGCTGGCCAATCCCGATTTCGCGGCGCTGGCCCGCGCCTATGGCGGTCACGGCGAGCGGGTCGAGCGGCAGGAGGATTTCGCCGATGCCTTCGCCCGCGCGCAGGCCGCCGGAACGCTGGCGGTGCTGGAGCTGATGCTCGACCCCGAGGCGCTGAGCGCCGGCGCCACGCTCTCCGAGACCCGCGCGGCGGGCGAAGCGGCGCTGCGCCGGGCCTGACGGGGGAAGCGGGCGGCAAGGCCGGCCGGGGGCCGAGGGTCGGCGGGCAGGTCGCGGCCCGGATCGGCTGCGCGCAGGCGGGGCTGGTCCTTCGGGGCGCCTCTCGGCCCGGACGATGCTCGGGGGAACGGCGCTTGCCTCGGGAAAGGGCGGCCCTAGAACCCGCCGATCCAGACCAGCGCGGCGGCCAGCGTCGCGGCCACCGGCACCGTGATCAGCCAGGCCCCGAGGATCATCCGCATGTAGGAGCGGCGCACCAGATGCCGCCGCCGGCGTTCCTCGGCCGGCAGGGGGGCGTGGCCGGCCGCCAGTCGCCGGTCGCGCCATTCGCGATAGAAGCCGATCCCGAAGACGCCGCCCACCGCGACATGGGTGGTCGAGACCGGCAGGCCGAGCAGCGAGGCCCCCAGCACCGTCGCCGCCGTCGCCAGCGACACGCAAAGCGCGCGCGAGGCGTTCAGCCGGGTGATGCGGCTGCCGACCATATGCACCAGCCGCCGCCCGAACAGCAGCACCCCCAGCGCGATGCCAAGCCCGCCCAGCAGCAGCACCAGCCGCCCGCGCAAGGCGTTGTCCCCGCCCGCCGACATGCTGTCGAGGATGATGGTGAGCGGCGCCGCCACGTTCGAGGTGTCGTTCGCGCCATGGGCAAAGCCCATCACCAGCGCCGCGGCGACCAGCGGCACCGCCAGAAGCTGCTTCATCGCCAGCCGTCCGCCGCCCCCGCCCCGCGACAGCCGGTCGATGCGCCGCCGCGTATAGACCCAGCCCAGCGTGCCGCAGGCCAGCACCAGCACCGCGTTCGCCGCCAGCCCCGAACCCTGCCAGGCCAGCTCGACCACGCCTGCCAGCATGGCCGAGGCCAGCCCGACGATCACCGGCATCCAGATGCGGGCGGCGGCGACGCGGTCCCCGCGGTCCAGGACCAGGCCGCGCAGAAGCGCCATCAGCCCCGCCGCCGCCAGGCCCGAGACCAGCGGCGACACGATCCAGCCGAAGGCGATCATCGCCATGGCCGGCCAGTTCACCGCCCCCAGGCCAAAGCTCGCCATGCCCGCCCCGGCGATGGCGCCGACCACGGAATGGGTGGTGCTGACCGGCGCGCCGAGCCAGGTGGCCAGGCTGATCCAGCTGCCCGCCGCCAGCAGCGCCGCCAGCATCATCCGCGCCGTCGCCTCGCCCGCGCCCAGCGTGCTGCCGACCAGACCCTCGGTCAGGGTGGCGGTGACGGCGCTGCCGGCGATGACCGCGCCCAGCACCTCCATCGCCGCGACCGAGAGCAGGCCGGCGGTCATGCCGATGGCGCCCGCCCCCACCGCCGGCCCCAGCGCGTTCGCCACGTCGTTGCCGCCGATCGACAGCGCCAGATAGGCGGCGACGGCCATGCCGGCCGCCAGGATGCCGATCGCCGGCTGGCCGGCGAAGAAGCCGGTGCCGACATAGCTGGCGGCGGCGATGAAGATCAGCGCCAGCCCCAGCCGCAGCAGGGGCCGCGCCGAATGCAGCACCGCCCGCTCGGTATTGGTGACGCGGCTCAGGTCCTTGTCGAGCGTGCGGTATTCGCGGGGTTCGCGCCTCATTCCGGGGGGGACCGGCGCTTGGCCGCGGGCAGGCCGCGCAGCAACTGCTTCAGCCCGGTCTCGGCCACCATGCGGGCGGCATCCTCGGGCGTGAACCAGCGGCGCTTGCGCTCATGCGCCTCGGGGAAATCCCGTTCCAGCCCGTCGACGTAAAGCGGAAAGACCCGCACCTCGACCGGGATGGCGAAGCCGCGATCCTGATCCTTGTCATAGTGATAGCGGCCGATCTCGGCCTCGCCGACGCGGCCGCGGACGCCGGCTTCCTCCCATGCCTCCTGCCGGGCGGCATCGGCCAGGCTGCGGCCGGGCATGGGCCAGCCCTTGGGCACGATCCAGCGCCCGGTGCCGCGGCTGGTCACCAGCAGCACGTCGCCGGTCGTCTCGTTCAGGCACAGCGCCGCGACCTGCATGTCGGGCGGGCGCCGGCCGATCAGCCGCGCCAGCCTTTCGCGGAACTCGACGATCATGCCGGATCCTCCGCGTCGCGGATGCGGCCCCGCGCCGCCTTGACCTCGCCGCGCTGGGTCTTGGCGGCCAGCCGGCGGCGCTGGCTGCCCAGCGTCGGACGGGTCGGGATGCGCTTGCGCGGCGCGACCAGCGCCTGGCGGATCAGCTCGGCCAGCCGCTCGCGCGCCAGCTCGCGGTTGCGGGCCTGGCTGCGGGTTTCCTCGGCCCGGATCAGCACCGCGCCGTCCTGGGTCCAGCGCCGCCCGGCCAGCCGCTTCAGCCGCGCCTTGACCGGCGGGGCCAGGTGCGGCGAACGCTCGGCCTCGAAGCGCAGCTCCACGGCGGTCTCGACCTTGTTCACGTTCTGCCCGCCCGGCCCCTGCGAGCGGGTGAACTGTTCGGACAGCTCCCATTCCTGGATGGTGATCTGGTCGTTGATGCGCAGCATGATGCGAATATGTCGCAAATCCCGGTTAAGAAAAGGTCAAGCGAATCACGAAACGCGCAAATTGCGTCAGTGAAGCCGTATTGCCGCAGTCGCCGAGGCGCCATCCGCATCCACCACCGTCAATTCGGCAAAGCCCGGGCCGGGATGGGGCAGGCTGGCCATGGGTTGCGGCTGGGCGATGGCGGCGGGCGCGCCGTTCAGAAGGAAGGTCCAGGGCCCGCGCCCGCCCCGCGCCTTGGCGGTCAGCGGCCCCTGCGCCTCGATCTCGGCCCCGTCCGGCGGATAGGTCAGGCGCAGCGCATCGGGGCTGGCGGGGCGGGCCGCCATGGCGCTGGCCGCGCCCGGCGGGGCAAAGCGGCGCAGGGGCAGGGGCAGGGCGCTGTTCGGCAGGGTCAGCGTCTGCGGCGGAGGCGGCGGCAGCGCCACCGCGGGCAGGGCATCGAACAGGTCGAACAGCACCGGCGCCGCCAGCTCGCCGCCGAAGGCGCCGGGCACCGGCGTGCCGTCGGGCCGCCCCAGCCAGACCGCGCCGACCCGCGCCCCGTCGAATCCCACCGCCAGCGCGTCGCGATGCCCGTAGGAGGTGCCGGTCTTATAGGCCATCGGCCGCAACCGCGCGCCATGCGGGGCGGGGTTCTGGCTCAGGATATGGCCGACCTGCCAGGCCGCGACCGGGCCGAACATCGGTGCGGCCCGCTCTTCGCCCCCGCCCGGCAGGGCCGAAAGCGTGACGGCCCGCCCGCCCCGGGCCAGTGCCGCATAGCCCTCGGCCAGCCCCTCCAGCGTGACGCCGGCGCCGCCCAGCACGATGGCCAGCCCCGGCACCTCGCCCGGCAGGCGCAGCTCGACCCCGCCCCGGCGCAGCGCCTGCGCGATGCGGTTCGGCCCCACCGCCTCGGCCAGCTTCACCACCGGAATGTTCAGCGACCAGATCAGCGCGTTCCTCAGGCTGACGGTGCCGCGGAAATGATGGTCGAAATTCTGCGGCTGCCAGCGGCCGAAGGCGGTGGGCCGGTCCTCGACCAGCGTCTCGGGATGCGCCAGCCCGTCGTCGAAGGCGAGGCCATAGACGAAGGGCTTCAGCGTCGAGCCCGGAGAGCGCCAGGCCCGCGCCATGTCCACGAAACCGGCCGAGGCGCCATCCGTCCAGTCCGCCGCGCCGACCTCGGCCAGGATCTCGCCCGTCCGGTGATCGGCCAGCACCACGGCCGCCGAGAGCCGCCGCCCGGCGCTGCGCACGGCGCGCGAGGCCAGCTCCTCGGCCCGGCGCTGCAGGCGCGCGTCGATGGTGGTCTCGATCCGCGCCGCGCCGGGGTTTTCCCGCACCAGCCGCGCCGCCAGCAGCGGCGCCAGCGCCGGAAAGGCGCGGCGCATCCGCGGCACCGGCTCCTCCATCGCCGCCCGCGCGTCGGCATCGGAGATCAGCCCGGCCCGCGCCGCCCGCCCCAGAACCCGGTCCCGCGCCGCCTTGGCGGCCAGCGGGAAACGGTCCGGTCGCCGGGTCTCGGGCGATTGCGGCAGCGCCACCAGCAGCGCCGCCTGGGCGGGGGAGAGCCGCCGCGGCTCCTTGCCGAACCATTGCAGGCTGGCGGCGCGGACCCCTTCGACATTGGCGCCATAGGGGGCAAGGCGCAGGTAAAGCTCCAGGATCCCGCGTTTCTCCAACCGACGCTCCAGCGCCAGCGCCAGCCGCATCTGCCGCGCCTTGCCGGCCCATTGCCCGGTCGGCCCCTCCTCGATCAGCCGCGCCACCTGCATGGTCAGGGTCGAGCCGCCCGAGACCACCCGCCCATGCCGCGCCGCCTGCCAGCCGGCGCGCAAGAGCGCCCGCGCATCGATCCCGGCATGGCGGCGGAACCGCCGATCCTCCCAGATCATCAGCATGTCGAGAAACAGCGGATCGACCGGCCCCGCAGCCAGCCGCCAGCGCCCGTCCGCGACCTGGAACGCCCGCAGCAGCGTGCCGTCCCGCGCCGCGACCTCGACCCCGACCGGCACCTCCAGCCGGGGCAGAGCGGTGGCATCGACCCAGGCGTCGAAGCGATCCCGCGCCCCGGCCCCGATGCCCAGGACCAGGACGGCAGCCATCAGCGACAGGGCGAAGCGGCGCGATCTCATGCCCCATCAATACGCCAGACGCGGCCGGGAAAGAACTCGCCTTCTTCGCTCCCCAAATGCTCATGCGACCGTGCCGCTGCCCGGATGTCGCCGCCTTTCACCGTTTCCCAAATACTCACGCGGCGGCGCAACCCGCGGCTACTTCGCCTCCTCCTCGCCGAAGAGCCCCTTCAGGCCCCGCGCGATCAGGTTGCCGACCCGGGGCCGGGGCTGGTGCAGGAAGGGCAGCGGCCGGCAGACCTCCATCGCCGCGATGCCGACGCGGGCGGTCAGGGCGCCGTTCACCACCCCCTCGCCGAAGCGTTTCGAGACCTTGGCGAGCAGGCCGCCGCCGGCCACGGTATGGATCAGGTCGTCGCCGGCGGCGACGGCGCCGGTGGCGATCAGATGCGTCATCACCGTCCGCGCCAGCCGCCAGCCGCCGACGGCGCCGGCGCGGCCGCCATAGATCTCGGCCATGCGGCGGATCATGCGCAGGTTCGCCGCCAGCGCCGCGATCACGTCGGCCAGCGCCAGCGGGATCAGCGCGGTGGCGGCAGCGACGGTGCGGGCGGCGGCCTCGATCTCGCGCCGGGCCTCAAGGTCCAGGGCGGCCAGCAACTCGGTTTCGGCCAGCGCGATCAGCGTCTCGGCATCATAGGCGTCGGGCTTGCGCTCGCGCAGCCGGGTCAGGCCCCATTCCAGCTCCGGCCGGCCGCGATACAGGCTCTCCATCCGCGCCACCACATGCTGCGCGGCCTTCAGGTCACCCGAGGCCAGCGCCGCCCCGGCCTCGCGGTTGATGCCATCGATGGCGGCAAAGCGCGACCAGGCGCGGTATTCGCGAAACGCCATCCCCAGCGCCGCGAGGCAGAACAGCACCATCAGCGCGATGCCGATCCAGCCCAGCAGCGGATAGCTGTTCAGCAGGCCGGTCAGGTAGCGCAGCGCCGCCACGGACAGCAGAAAGGTGAACAGCGCCACCCCGGTATTGATGAAGAAGCGCGTCAGCCGCGACGGCCCGCGCCCGACCAGCCGGGCGACAAGCTGCATGGTGCGCTGCTGCGGCAAGGGCGGGGCCAGCCCGTCGTCGATCATCGGCGCATCGGCGGGCGAGGGCGCGGGTTCGCCCTCGCGCCACTCGGCCCGCGGCGCCTTGCGGTCGCGCTGGTCGGGGCGGGTCGGAGCCACGGCCAGGGGACCGGGCCGCTCCGGTCCGGCACCAGGACTCGGGGCGGCGCCCGGCGCCTGCGCGGGGCTGGCGGCCGCGGCCTGTTCGCCCTGCGCCTCGCCCATCTCCTTCAGCACCGGCCCGCGCCGTTTCGGAGGTTCAGCCATGGCGCTCTCCTATAGCCTGTCGCCGATCAGGAACTCGGCCGCGCGGTCCAGCCGGATATGCGGCGGCCCGTCGCCCGGCCGCAGCGTGCCGGGGGCCGGGGCGAAATCCATGATCGCGTAATCGCCCTCCAGCCAGCGCGTCGCGCCCTGGCTTGCCGGCACCAAGAGCTCGGCCGGATTGGCGGGCAACTCACCCGGATAGAAGGCCGCCTGCCGCCCGTCCATCAGCGTGCCGCGCACCGCGGGCAGCTCCTCGCCTGCCTCTCGGATCATCTCCTCGGTGGTGGTGCGCAGCGAGGCGATGGACATGGCCTCGGTCCGCGCGCCCGAGAAATCGGCGCGGTCGCGGGCCTCGCGCAGCATGGCGGCGGTGATCGCGGTCAGGCGCGGGTGCTGGATGTGGTGCAGGTGATCGGCCTTGGTCGCGGCGAACAGGATCCGCCCCACCCGGCGCGAGCCCAGCAGCTGCGCCAGCCAGCCGGCGCGGCCGGGGCGGAAGGCGGTCAGGATGTCGGCCATGGCGCGGCGCATGTCCTCGACCGCCTGCGGCCCGGCATGGATGGCGCCCAGCACGTCCATCAGCACCACCTGCCGGTCGATGCGGGCGAAATGGTCGCGGAAGAACGGCTTCACCACCCGCGCCTTGTAGGCTCCGAAACGGCGCGCGAACTCACGACCCAGGGGCGTCGCCCGCATCTCGTGCGGCAGCGGCGTGAAGGTCAGCGCCGGCGAGCCGTCCAGCTCTCCCGGCATCAGGAAACGGCCGGGCGTGCAGTCCGACCAGCCCGCCTCGCGCGCCAGGTGCAGGTGCCTCGTATAGGACGCGGCCAGCGCCTGCGCCGCCGTCTCGTCAAAGCGGGCCGGGTCGGTGGCGGCCAGCGCGGCGCGGAAATCCTCGGCCCCCGGACGGCCGGCCGTGCGGTCCAGTACCTCCTGCGACCATTGGTCGAAATCCTTCTCCATCAGCCGCAGGTCCAAGAGCCACTCGCCCGGATAGTCCACGATGTCCAGATGCAGCACCTGCTGGCCGCGCCAGCCGGCGATCAGCCCGCGCGGCTGGATGCGCAGCGACAGGCGCAGCTGGCTGACATGGCGGGTGCCCTCGGGCCAATGCGGGTCGGGGCCGGTCATCGCCGCCAGATGCCGCTCGTAATCGAAGCGCGGCACGGTGTCGTCGGGCTGCGGCTGCAACCACGCCGCCTTCAGCGAACCGTCGGCCGCGGCCCGCAGCGCCGCCATGCGCCCGCGATCCAGCAGATTCGCCACCAGCGAGGTGATGAACACGGTCTTGCCGGCCCGCGACAGCCCCGTCACCCCCAGCCGGATCACCGGGTCCGAGATGCCCAGGCCCTGCATCAGATCGTCGGCGATACCCATTCCGTCCCTCGCTTTGGCCGGGTCAAGATAGGCAGGCCGGCGGCGGATGTGTAGGGGCACCTCTTTTCGCCCCGACGGCGCTTTGCCATAAGGCGGCATGGATCTGCCCATCGACGCCGTATTGCCCGACCTGACCGCCGCGCTGGCCGCGCATGGCCGCGCCGTGCTGATGGCGCCGCCGGGGGCGGGCAAGACCACCCGCGTGCCCTTGGCGCTGCTGCCCGCCATCCCCGGCCGTATCGTCATGCTGGAGCCGCGCCGCCTCGCCGCCCGCGCCGCGGCCGAGCGCATGGCCGAGACGCTGGGCGAGCCGCTGGGCCGCACCGTCGGCTATCGCATCCGCGGCGAGGCGGTGCCGGGCGCCCGCATCGAGGTGGTGACCGAGGGTATCCTGACCCGGATGATCCAGTCCGACCCCGAGCTTTCCGGCGTCGGCTGCGTGATCTTCGACGAATTCCACGAGCGCAGCCTGAACGCCGACCTTGGCCTGGCCCTGACATGGGAGGCGCGGCAGGCGCTGCGGCCCGACCTGGCGCTGCTGGTGATGTCGGCGACGCTGGATGCCGAGCCGGTCGCGGCGCTGATGGAGGGCGCGCCGGTCATCCGCTCGGAAGGCCGCGCCTTCCCGGTCGAGACGCGCTGGCTGGACCGCCCCTTGCCTGCGGGCGCCCGGCTGGTGCCCGAGGCGGCGCGGCTGATTGCCCAGGCCGAGGCGGCGACGCGCGACACCGGCGGCACCATCCTGGCCTTCCTGCCGGGCGAGGGCGAGATCCGCCGCGTCCAGGCCATGCTGGACGTCGCTGCCGAGGTGCTGCCGCTTTATGGCGCCATGGATTTCAAGGCGCAGCGCGCCGCCCTGCAACCCCCGGGCGGGCGGCGGCGGATCGTGCTGGCGACCGCGATCGCGGAAACCTCGCTGACCATTCCCGACGTGAAGGTGGTGGTGGATGCCGGCCGGGCGCGGCGGGCGCGCTTCGATCCCGGCTCGGGCATGTCGCGGCTGGTGACCGAGCGCGTCAGCCGCGCCGAGGCCGAGCAGCGCCGGGGCCGAGCCGGCCGCGTCGCGCCGGGCATCTGCTATCGCATGTGGGCGCGGGCCGAAGAAGGCGCGCTGCCCGCCTTCGCCCCGCCCGAGATCGCCGTGGCCGACCTGGCCGGGCTGGCGCTGGAGCTGGCGATCTGGGGTTCGGACGGGCGCGACCTCGCCTTCCTGACCCCGCCGCCCGAAGCGGCGCTTTCCGAGGCGCGGGCGCTTCTGCGCGACCTCGGCGCGCTGGATGGCGGCAACCGCATCACCCCGCACGGCCGGCGTCTGGCGCCGCTGCCGCTGCATCCGCGGCTGGCGCATATGCTGGTCACGGCCGGGCGCGAGGCCTCCGACCTTGCCGCGCTGATGGCTGAGCGCGACCCGCTGACCGGCGCCCCCGCCGACCTGACCCTGCGGCTGGCGGCGATCCGCGACCTGCGCGCCTATCAGGACCGCCACCCCTGGCCGGTCAATCCCGGCACGCTGCACCGCATCCGCGACGAGGCGAAGCGCCTGCGCCGCATGGCGGGCGAGGGCGCGGGCCTCTCGCCCGGCGCCATGGCGGCGCTGGCCTATCCCGACCGCATCGGGCTGCGCCGCAAGGGCGGGCAGCCGCGTTATGTGCTGTCGGGCGGCAAGGGCGCGATCCTGCCCGAGGGCGACGCGCTGACCGCCGAGCGGCTGATCGTGGCCACCGACCTCGATGGCGATACGCGCGAGGCCCGCATCCGCATGGCGGTGGCGGTGCGTGAGGACGAGATCCGCGCCCTGTTCCCCGACCGCATCGAGACCGCCGAGCTGGTGGAATGGTCCCGCCGCGACAACCGCGTCATCGCGCGGCGGCAGGAACGCCTTGGCGCGCTGGCGCTTGCCGACCGGGCGCTGGACGATCCCGACCTGCAGGCGCTGGCCCGCGCCGCCTTCGAGGGGCTGCGGGCCAACGGGCTGACCTGGAGCCCCGGCGCCGCGCGGCTGCGGGCGCGGATCGCGCTGATCCCGGAACTCGGCCCGGTCGATGACGACAGCCTGCTGGCCGATCCCGACTGGCTGCTGCCCTGGCTGGGCAAGGCCCGGACTCTGGCCGACCTGCGCGGGCTGGACCTGGCCGAGGCGCTGAAGGCGCGCATCGGCTGGGACGGCCAGCGCCGGCTGGACCAGGCGGCGCCGGCGCATTTCGTCACGCCGCTGGGCCGCAGGGTGCCCATCGACTACGACCACGAGACACCCTCGGTCGAGCTGAAGCTGCAGGAACTGTTCGGCCTGTCGCGCCATCCGGTGGTCGGCAACCGGCCCCTGCGCATCACCCTGCTGTCGCCCGGCGGCAAGCCCGTCGCTGTGACCACAGACCTGCCCGGCTTCTGGGCCGGGGGCTACGGCGATGTCAGGAAGGACATGCGCGGCCGCTATCCGCGCCATCCCTGGCCGGAAAACCCGGCTGAGGCCGACCCGACCACCCGCGCCAAGCCGCGCGGCACCTGACCATTTCACCGTTTCCCAAATACTCCGGCAACCGCGCAACCTAGGCCGTCCGCAACCCCCTCAACCGGAAGGCCAGCACGATCATCGCCACGCCGATCAGCAGCGCGAAGAGGCCGATCAGCCAGGCGATGCCCAAGAGCCCTGCGGCCGGCACCAGCGCCATCAGCACGCCCCAGACGACCAGCAGCAAGCCGCTGAGCCCCAGCGCCCATTCGCCCTCGATCTCGTCCCGCAGCCGGATGGCGGCGATGATGCGGAAGACGCCGGCGACCACGCCCCAGGCGGCCATCCAGAGGATGAAGGCCAGCGCCGTCGCCTCGGGCCAGAACAGCGCCATCAGGCCGATGAGGATCGACAGGACGCCGTCCAGCGCCCAGGCCCACCAGCGGTCATCCGCTGCCTTGCGCCGGAAGGCCGTGACGATCGCCATCACCCCGTCGAAGATCGCATAGGCGCCAAAGACCAGCAGCAGTGCATAGACGGTCAGCCCCGGCCAGATCAGCGCCATCAGGCCGAACAGGATCGCCGCGATGCCGCGCAGCAGCGGCACCCACCAGTGAGCGGCCATCACCCGGATCAGGTTTTCCATGATAGTCGTCCCCCTTTTCAGGCCCTTTCGGGATCGCCGGATCGAAAAGCCTCGCACCCGGCCTGACAGGGAAAGGTTAACATGGGGTTGCGCGGAACGGCCCGCGCGGGGCTCAACAACCGAAAGTTGTGGCGGATTTGCTACAATGCCGTCAGTCCAGCCGCTCGGGCAGGCTCATGCCGCGCAGGATCTCGGCCGCCGGCATCGGGCGCTTGCCCTCGCGCTGCGCCTCCAGCACCTCGATGGCGCCCTCGCCGCAGGCGATGGTGAAGCCCGACAGCACCCGGCCCGGCGCGCCAGAACCGGCGGCAAGGCGCGAACGCAGCAGTTTCACCCGCTCGCCCCCGATCAGGCACCAGGCGCCGGGAAAGGGCGAGAGGCCGCGGATCTGCCGGTCCACCTGCGCCGCCGGCCGGGTCCAGTCGATCCGCGCCTCGGCCTTGTCGATCTTTTGCGCATAGGTCACGCCTTCGGCCGGCTGCGGCCGGGCGGGCAGGGGCAGGCGGTGCAGCGTCTCGACGATCAGCGCGGCGCCCATCTCGGCCAGCCGGTCGTGCAGGTCGGCGGTGGTGTCTTCGGGGCCGATGGCCGTGCGCGCCTCGGCCAGCACCGGGCCGGTATCCAGCCCCGCCTCCATCTGCATGATGGCGACGCCGGTTTCCGCGTCGCCGGCCATGATCGCCCGATGGATCGGCGCCGCCCCCCGCCAGCGCGGCAGAAGCGAGGCGTGGATGTTCAGGCAGCCCAGCCGCGGCGCCTCCAGCACCGGCGGCGGCAGGATCAGCCCGTAGGCCACCACCACCGCCACATCGGCGGCGAGCGCGGCGAAATCCGCCTGGTCCTGCGGCGCTTTCAGCCGCTCGGGCGTGCGGACCGGCAGGCCCAGTTCCTCGGCGGCGCGATGCACGGGCGAGGGGCGGGGCTTCTGCCCGCGCCCCGCCGCGCGGGGCGGCTGGGAATAGACCGCGACGACCTGGTGCCGCGCGGCGATGGCCCGCAGCGCCGGGACCGAGAAATCGGGTGTGCCCATGAAGACGACGCGCATCTCTGCCCTCCTTGTGTCGGGACCTCATATCCCGGGCGCCGGCGCGGCAAAACCCTGCATGAAGGCGCGGATGTCGCGGGTGGCGCGCGCCCGCGCCCGCGCGTCGAATTCCAGCGGCGAGAGCGACGAGCGTTCGCGCTGGTCGAAGCCGTGATTGATGCCGGGATAGGTGATGACGGCCAGATGCGCGCCCCGGGCGACCAGATCCTTGCCCATCCTCTGGCAATCGGCGGAATCGATGATCGAATCCAGCTCGGCCAGCAGCATCAGCCCCCGCACATGGCCGGGCCAGGGCCCCTTTGCGGCGCCGTTCAAGAGGCCGCAATAGGGGTAAAGCAGCACCACCGGGCCAAGCTGCGCGGCCAGGCTGTCGCGCGGGATGGGCCATGCGGTCAGGCCGGGCGGCGGCTCGTCCTCGCCGAGTGCGCGCAGCAGTTCCATCGCCGTCCAACCGCCATGCGAGGCGCCGAGCAGCGCCACGTCCGAGGCGTCGATGTCCGGCATCCGCCCCAGCGCCGCCAGCGCCACGGCCAGGTCTCCGGCGCGTTCGGCCCCCGGCAGCACCTGCCCGGCGCAGAGCGCGCGCCAGGCCTGCGCCTTGTCCAGCAGCCGCGGCGCATGGCTGTCGAGGATCAGCGCCGCCCGGCCCATGGCCACGAATTGCCGCGCCCAATAATCCATGTTGTCATGCACCCCGTCGCAGCCCGACAGCAGCACCGCGGCGGGGTGCGGGCCGGGACCCTCGGGCCGCAGGATGCGCCAATGCGGCTCAAGCCGGGCCAGCCGCTCGTCCGGGGTCTCGGTCGCGGGCTGCCAGCCGGCATAGTTGCGCGCCGTGTTCAGCCCCAGCGCCAGCGCCACCAGCCCCAGCATCGCCAGCGCGAGGATCAGCCGTTTGCGCATCCGAGCCTTCCGTCCCGGCCGCAGATCGCTTTGAGCCTTTCGGTATCGGCTGCCGTCCAGCCCTCGGGCGCGGTGACGGCGATCCAGCCGTCGATATAGTCGCGGGCGTGATAGGTATGGCCGAAGCCCGGCGGCGCCGAGGTCGAAACCAGCATGTCCACCGCCAGCTGCAGCTGCGTCACCACCGGGGTGAAGCGCAGCCGGGGCGAGATATCGGGCGCCGGCGCCTCGCGCATCCATTCCGGCGCCCGCCACAGCGAGGCCGGATCGTAGAACACGATCGGATCGCTGGCATATTGCAGGAACAGGATGCGCAGCCGCCCCCAGGGCCGGCCCGAACGGTCGGGCGGCGCGTATTGGCTGGCATAGCGGATCACCTCGCCCTCATCCAGTTCGGGCAGGACGAAGCGGCTGCCGGGCTGGCGCGCGCCGTTGGCCTGCCGCCACAGCGTCGAGGGGAAGGGCGGCCCGACCCAGAAGGCGCCGGCGACCGGCTCGTTCATCATCTGGAACGGGTTGAAGGCATACATGGACGACCAGGCGCCCAGCGATATGCCGTGCAGATACAGGCGCGGCCGGCGGTCCGCCGGCAGGTGGCGCCAATGTTCATAGACCGCGCGCATCAATGCCGTGGTCTGGTCGAGCCCGGCCTCGGTCTCGAAGATCAGGGCCAGCGGGCTTTGCAGATAGGAATATTGCACCGCCACCGTCGCCACGTCGCCGCCATGCATGTATTCCAGCGCGTCATAGCTGGCCGGATCCATCCAGCCGGTGCCCGTGGGGCTGGCCAGAACCAGCACCTTGCGGTCGAAGGCGCCCACGCGCAGCATCTCGTCCAGCGCCGCCTTGGCGCGCACCTCCGGGTCCTTGTCCTGCGCCAGGCCGACATAGATGCGCAGCGGCTCTTTCGCCGGCCGGCCGGTGAAGCCCGAGATGGCGCGGGCGCGCGGCCCGCCCAGCACGAAGTCGCGCCCCGGCTTGCCCATCAGCTCCCAGTCGATGCCGGAGGCGACCGAGCCGGCCTGCCACGGCTCGGCGGGCGGAGGGACATTCGGGTCGGTCAGGTGCTGGGCCGCGGCATAGGAACTGTCGGCGATGCGCATCGCCCCGTTCACCACCCCGTCGCGGGTCAGCGTCACCACGATCAGCGCCGCCAGCAGCAGGCCCAGCACATTGGCGCTGCGCACCGGGATATAGCGCGCCAGACGCAGCCGCAGCAGGTCGAACAGCGCCTGGATCGCCTTGCCGATCACGAACAGCGCCAGGAACACCGCCAAGGCCAGGGCCAGCATCTTGGCGGTGTTGTTCACCTCCAGGTCCGGCATGCCCATGCGGGCGCGGATGCTGTTCTGCCATTCCCCCGACAGGATCACCCCGCGGCCCAGCAGCACCAGCACCGGCACGGCCAGCACCGCATGGGCGATGCGCGCCGGCCGGCCCTTCAGCACCGGCAGCTCCAGCGCCCGCCACAGCGCCAGCAGGAACTGGGTCATCACATAGCCCGCCGCCATCGAGACCCCGGCCAGCACGCCCTGCATCAGCCAGTCCCGCGGGATCAGCGAGGGCGTGAGCGAGGCGGCAAAGAACAGCAGGCCGGCAAGAAGGGGCAGCACGGAAAACATCACTGGCCTGACCGTCTCTCGGGCTTGGCCCGCCGGGGGCGGCGGGCGGGTTTCGGGAACGGGACTTCGGGCGCGGGACGCGGGGATTTCGCGAAGGCGCCGTGCCGCCGCCCGTTCGGGCCGAGGTTAAGCGGCTGCCGCGGCAAAGAAAAGGCCGCGCAGCAGCCCGTCGCAGCGTCATCGGCGCGAACCCGGTGCCGGCCCGCCAGCGGCGGCCTGCGGCGGCGGGCGGGCGGGAGCGGCATTGCCCGCCCGTTCGGCGGATGCCCGGACCACGCGCGGGGGGCAGGCTTTCCGGGCCGCGGGCCCGGTGGGGCCGGGCTAGAACGCCTTGAAAGTGATCGTGGTCAGCGTCCGCACGATATGCGGGATGTCGAACAGCTTTTCGGACAGGTAATGCCCGACATCCTGATCCTCGGGGACGTAGATCTTGGCCAGCAGGTCGTAATCGCCCGAGGTCGAGTAAAGCTCGCTGACGATCTCGCGGTCGTAGATCGCATCGGCGACCTCATAGGTCTTGCCGGGCGAGCAGCGGAACTGGACGAAAACCGGGCGCATGGCGAACCTCTCGATCTCTGGCGCGGCCAGACTAGACCGGGCGCGCGGCGCGGGTCCAGTCCCCGCGCGCCAGCCCGCGCCAGAAGCGGCGCATCAGCAGCACGGCGGCAAAGGTCAGCCCGGCGACCAGGCCCAGCCACAGGCCGGCCGGGCCGATGCCGGCCACGAAGGCCAGCCCGTAGGCCACCGGGATGCCGATCAGCCAATAGCTGATGGCCGCGATCACCATGGGCACGCGCGTGTCCTGCACCCCGCGCAGCAGCCCGAGCCCGATCACCTGCATCGCATCCATCAGCTGGAACAGCCCGGCATAGAACAGCAGCCCGGCGGCCAGTTCGATGATCGCCGGGGTCTCGGGATGGGCCTCGTCCAGATAGAGCCCGACCAGCTGGCGCGGGAACAGCTCGAAGGCCGCCATGGCCAGCAGCGCGATCACCACCGAGACCGCCGTCACCGTCACGCCCGCGTCGCGCATCCAGAGGGCGTCGCCCCGGCCCTTGGCCTGGCCGACCCGCACCGTGGCGGCGTTCGACATGCCCAGATGCAGCATGAAGGTCAGCGAGGCCAGCTGCAGGGCGATGCCATGCGCGGCAAGCTCGCGGGTGCCGATCCAGCCCATCATCACGTTCGAGCCGACGAACAGCCCGCCTTCGGCCACCATGGTCAGGCCGATGGGCAGGCCCAGCAGGAACACGGCCCGGATCGCGGCCCGGTCCGGGCGCCAGAACCGCTGGAAGAGGTGATACTTGCGCGCCACGGGCAGCCAGGCCGCATAGGCGGCGATCGCCAGCAGCCCGGCATATTGCACGGCCACGGCGGCGATGGCCGCGCCGCGCACCCCCAGCTCCGGCGCGCCCAGATTGCCGAAGATCAGCACCCAGTTCAGCACGATCACCAGCGGCAGCCCGGCCAGCGTGATCCACAGCACCACCTGCGTGCGCTCCATCGCCGCGAGATAGCTGTTCAGCGTCAGCTGGCACAGCACCGCGATCAGCCCGACGCCCTCGATGCGCAGATAGTCCTGGGCCAGCAGGGCCACCTCGGGCGCCTGGCCGACGGCCAGCAGGATCGGTTCGGAATACCACATCGCCGGCAGCACCAACACGCCGTAGAGGATCGACAGCCACAGCGCCATGCGCGCCGCGCGGCGCACCTCGACCTCGTCCTTGCGCGCGATGGCGGCGGCGATCACCCCCATGACGCCGATGCCGAAACCCATGCCGAGGAAGAACAGGATGTTGAAGAAGGACACGGCGATGACCAGCGCCGCCAGTTCCGTCACCCCATACCAGCCCATCATCACCGTATCGGCGACATGGATGGCCATGCGGGCCAGATGGCTGCCGACGAGCGGCAGTCCAAGCGCGAGGGTCGCGCCGAGATGGGGGGCGTAGCGGCTGAACGTCATGCGCCCTGCCTTATCCTTGGGCAGGGCCTGCGGCAAGCCGTCACGCCGGGGCAGGTTTCAGGGCCGGATCTCGACCTCGGTGCCGATGCGGGCATGGGCGAAGATTTCCTCGATCTCGGCATTGTCGACGGCGATGCAGCCGGCGGTCCAGTCGCCCTTGACGCGAAAGCCGTCGGGGATCTGATTCGGCTGGCCGTGGATCATGATGTCGCCGCCCGGGCTGACGCCCAGCCGGCGCGCAGCCTCGCGGTGGCGGGCCTGCGGATAGTCGATGCCCAGCGACAGGTGATAGGCGCTTTGCCGGTTCAGCCGGTCGATGCGGAAGATGCCCTCGGGCGTGCGGCCGTCGCCCTCGCGGCTCTTGTCACCCTCGGGCGCGAAACCCAGGGCGATGCGGAAGGTCCGGGGCGGGCCGCTTTCCTGCCAGACGGTCATGCGCCGGGCGGATTTCTCGACCAGGATGCGCCGGACGGGCGAGGCGATGGGTGCCTCCGGCATTGTCGGCGGGCGCTGGAAGACCGGCGGCAGGGTGATGCGCGGCAGCCGGAACTCGGGCAGGCGCAGATCGGGCAAGCCCGGCCAGTGCCAGCCCGCCGCCGGCGGCTGGGGCTGGGGCTGCGGCGCGGGCTGCGGCGCCCAGATCAGCCACAGCCCCCAGAGCACCGCCGCCAGGCACAGCGCCGAGAAGATGCCGCCCAGCCGCTTCATTGCAGGTCGCGGAACGCCTCTTGCAGCCGCGCCACGGCCTCGGCCACCCGGGCGCGCGGGGTGGCGAGGTTGAAGCGCAGGAAGTCCTCGCCCCCGGTGCCGAAACTGCCGCCGTGGTTCGCGGCGATGCGGGCGCCCTGCTCGACGCGGCGGGTGAACTCGGCGCGTTCCATGCCGGTGTCCGAGAAATCGACCCAGGCGAGATAGGTTGCCTGCAAGGGCATCGAGCGCAGGCCGGGAATCGCGTTCACCCCGTCGTCGAACAGCCGCCGGTTGCCGTCCAGATAGCCGGTCAGCGCATCGACCCAGGCCGCGCCCTCGGGCGAATAGGCGGCGGCGACCATGCCCGGCCCGAACAGCCCGGGCGAGATGCCCAGGGCCATCAGCCGGGTTTGCAGGCGCTTGCGCAGCCTCTCGTCGGCCACGATCAGGTTGCCGATATGGGCGCCGGCGATGTTGAAGGTCTTGGTGGCGGCGGTCAGCGTCACCAGCCGCGGCGCGGCCTCGGGCGCGACGGTGGCCAGCACCGAATGGCGCGGGCCGCCGGGCAGGACCAGGTCGTGGTGGATCTCGTCCGAGACCAGGATCAGGTCATGGGCGGCGCAGAAATCGGCGACCTGACGCAATTCCTCGGCGCTCCAGACCCTGCCGCCGGGATTGTGGGGCGAGCACAGGATCAGCATCCGCTCGCGCCCGGTCAGCAGCTTCTGCCAGCCCTCCCAGTCCATGCGATACTGCCCGTCATGCATGGCCAGCGGGAACTCGGCCACCTCGCGGCCTGACGCGCGGATCACCCGGGCGAAGGCGTGATAGACCGGGGTCATGATGATCACCCGGTCGCCCGGCCGGGTGAAGGCATCGACGCAGACCGCCGTGCCGTTGACCAGCCCGTGCGCCGAGAGGATCCATTCCGGCTGCACTTGCCAGCCGTGGCGCGTCTCCATCCACCAGCGGATCGCCTCGACATAGGCCGGGTTGGCGCCGGGATAGCCATAGACGCCATGCGCCGCCATCGCCTCGACCGCGCGCTGCACCGAGGCCGGCGGGCGGAAATCCATGTCTGCGACCCACATCGCGATCCCGTCCTGGGGCGAGACGCCGTAGATCGCCTGCATGTCGTCCCATTTGGAACAGGCGGTGCCGGTGCGGTCGATGATTTCGTCGAAATCGGGCTGGGCCATGGTTTCCCCTCGTTTTCCGTCGCCGTGCAGCATAGCGGCTTGTTGCGCAAGGCCAAGGCTTGCCCTAGATCACGGTCATGACCTTGCGCAGCATCATCCTCCACCCCGATCCGCGGCTGAAGAAGCCCTGCGAGCCCGTGGCCCGCATCACCCCCGAGATCGAGACCCTGGCCGCCGACATGCTGGCCACCATGTATGACGCGCCGGGCGTGGGCCTGGCCGCGCCGCAGGTCGGCGTGCTGTCGCGGCTTTATGTCATGGATTGCGAAAAGGACCCCGAGGCGCCGCGCAACCCCGTCGTCATGGTCAACCCCGAAGTGACCTGGACGTCCGAGGCGCTGAACACCTATGAGGAGGGCTGCCTGTCGATCCCCGACCAATATGCCGACGTGACCCGCCCGGCCCAGGTCCGGGTGCGCTGGCTCGGCCTCGACGGCAAGACGCATGAGCGCGAGTTCGAGGGGCTCTGGGCCACCTGCGCCCAGCACGAGATCGACCATCTCGACGGCAAGCTGTTCATCGACTACCTGAGCCCGATCAAGCGCCAGATGATCACCCGCAAGATGGTCAAGCTGAAGCGCGAGCGGAACCGTGCCTGAGCCCCTGTCGGGCCAGGACGCCGCGCAGGCGTCCGGGGGGCCCGACCCCGCCGCGCTGGCCGCCCGCGGGCGCATCCGCCCGATCCTGCTTCATCCCGACCCGGCGCTGCGCCGCCTCTGCGATCCGGTCGGCCGGCTCGGCTGGGACCAGGTCTCGCAACTGGCCGCCGACCTGCTGGCGACCATGTACGACGCCGGCGGCCGCGGCCTCGCCGCGCCGCAGATCGGCGAAGGCTGGCGCATCTTCGTCATGGATCACGGCTGGAAGGAGGGCGCGCCCTTGCCCCGCGTGGTCATGGACCCCGAGATCGCCCCGCTGGGCGGCGAGGTCGCGACCATGGAGGAAGCCTGCCTCTCGATCCCCGGCCGGCCGATGGCGGTGACGCGGCCGGTCACGATCTCGATGCGTTGCTTCGACATGAGCGGGGCGCTGCAATTGCTGACCCTGAACGGCATCGAGGCCCGCATCGCCCAGCACGAGGCCGACCATCTCGACGGCCGGCTGATCCTCGACGCGCTGGACGGCGGGGAAGAGTTCGCCGCGCGTTAAGCCGGCCTTAGCCATTTCGCGCTAGACCGGGGGCGAAATCGCCGGAGTCGCCGCTTGTCCCTGCTGCCCGAAATCCTCTGCTTTCTCCTCGGCCTGTGGCTCGGCCGGCGGTCGAGGCGCGCCCATGGACGGCGGCGCGAACAGCCCCGCGACGAATGGCTGGCCTATGGCCAGGGCACCGGCATCCATGTCCGGCGCGATTCGCGGCGGGCGGACAGCCCGGGGCGGATCTACCTGCACTCGCCTCCTTGACCCGGCAGACCGCATCTCTGCCGGGCTGCCGGTTCCCGGGCCGCCTGCCGATTGCGCAGGACGATGCCGAGGCCGTAGGCGGGGCCGATCGGGCTTTGCCGGCGGCCGGATGCGGCGAGGCGCTGCGTCGGGCGTCCGGGCCATCGGGACGCGCGCCCTTGCGCGCCGCGCGGGATTGCGGTTTCTGTGGCGGCATGACCCGGTTCCGCTTTGCCCCCATCGCCGCCGCGTTGCCCGCGACGGTCCCCTTCACCGGCCCCGAGACGCTGGAGCGCCGCCGCGGCGCGCCGTTCCGCGCCCGGCTGGGCGCCAATGAGAACGGCTTCGGCCCCTCGCCCAAGGCGGTCGAGGCCATGGCCCGGGCATCGGCCGAGATCTGGAAATACGGCGACCCGGACAGCCACGACCTGCGCCATGCGCTGGCGGCGCGGCACGGGGCGGCACCCGAAAACGTCATGGTGGGAGAGGGGATCGACGGGCTTCTTGGCCTGCTGGTGCGGCTGATGCTGGCGCCGGGCGAGGTGGTGGTGACCTCGGACGGGGCCTATCCGACCTTCAACTACCATGTCGCGGGCTTCGGCGGCCGGCTGGTGAAGGTGCCCTATCGCAAGGATGCCGAGGACCCCGAGGCGCTGGCCGCCGCCGCGCATCGCCATGGCGCCCGGCTGGTCTATCTTGCGAATCCCGACAATCCCATGGGCAGCTGGCATCCCGGTTCCCGGATCGAGGCCATGCTGGACGAACTGCCCGCAACCGGCCTGCTGGTGCTGGACGAGGCCTATGCCGAATTCGCCCCGGCGGAGGCGATCCCGCGCATCGATCCCGAGGACGCGCGGGTGATCCGCTTCCGCACCTTCTCCAAGGCCTATGCCATGGCGGGCGCCCGGGTGGGCTATGCCATCGGCCCGGCCGAGCTGATCGCCGGCTTCGACCGCATCCGCAACCATTTCGGCATGAACCGCACGGCGCAGATCGGCGCGCTGGCGGCGCTGGAGGATGCGGACTGGCTGGCGCATGTCCGCGCCGAGGTTGCCGCCGCCCGCGACCGCATCGCTGCCATCGCGCAATCGAACGGGCTGACCGCCCTGCCTTCGGCGACGAATTTCGTCGCCCTCGACACGCATCGCGACGGTGCCTTCGCCCGCGCCCTGCTTGAGGCGCTGGCCGGGCAGGGCGTCTTCGTGCGCATGCCGGGCGTCGCGCCGCTGGACCGCTGCATCCGCGTCTCCTGCGCGCCCGAACCGGAACTTGCCGTCCTGGCCGAGGCGCTGCCCCGCGCACTCAAGGCGCTGGCCTGACCGCTTCTTCGTTGTCCAAACACCCATGCGGCCGCGCCGCGGGCGCAGGTCAGTCCAAGGGCAGCGCCGTGGTCGCCTTCAGCTCCTCCATCGACAGAAGCGCGGTGACGTTGTGGATCCGCACCTCCGAGATCAGCGCCTGATAGAAGCGGTCATAGGCCCGCGCGTTGCGCACCCGCACCTTCAGGATATAGTCGATGTCGCCGGCCAGTCGGTGCGCCTCGATCACCTCGGGCCGGGCGCGCACGGCGGCCAGGAAGCGCCGCGCCCAGTCCGGGTCGTGCTCGCTGGTGCGGATCAGCACGAAGAAGCAGGCGTCCAGTCCCAGGGAATCGGGGTCCAGCAAGGCCACCTGGCCGCGGATCACCCCCGCCTCGCGCAGCTTGCGAATCCGGTTCCAGACCGGGGTCTTCGAGGCGCCGACTCGGGCCGCGATGTCGTCCAGCGACAGCGTCGCGTCCTCTTGCAGCAGGGACAGGATTTTGCGGTCCGTGTCGTCCAGCCGGATGGGTGTTTGTCTGTCGTCGCTCATCGTGAAACCTGATCCTTCCTGCCGGGCGGACATGCGAAGATGTTTCTTATTTTCCCGCCCCACTCGTCAATATGGGGGATTTTTTTCTATATATACGCCAGAGAAAACGAAAGGCACAGCCATGTCCAAAGGCTTCACCCCATCCCCCGCGACCCCCGCCGTCATCACCGCGAATGACCTGCGCATGGGCCATTGCGTGTGGATGCGTGACGGCGGCTGGACGGCCGACCCGCGCGAGGCCGAGCTTTTCGAGGACGAGGCCATCGCCGAGCTGGCGCTGCTCGAAGCCGTCGGCCAGTCGGACGTCGTCGTCGGCCCCTATCTGGCCGAGGCCCGCCGCGGTCCCGACGGCCGCCCCGAGCCCACGCATTTCCGCGAGGCGTTCCGCCGCCGCGGGCCCTCCAACTACTTCCATGGCAAGCAAGCCGAATTCGCCCAGTCCGAACTCGAGGCCAGCAATGTTTGACGCGCGTCCCCAGCATAACGAATATCTCCGCCACCGCGCCCAGCAGTTCCGCCAGCAGGTCGAGCGCCGGCTGAACGGCAGCCTGACCGAGGACGAGTTCCGGCCGCTGCGGCTGATGAACGGCGTCTATCTGCAGCTGCACGCCTACATGCTGCGCGTGGCGATCCCCTACGGCACCATCAGCCCCGACCAGATGCGCACCTTGGCGCTGCTGGCCGAGAAATGGGACAAGGGCTACGGTCACTGGACGACGCGGCAGAACATCCAGTTCAACTGGCCGAAGCTGGTCGATATCCCGGACATGCTGGACGCGCTGGCCGATGCCGGGCTGCACGCCATCCAGACCTCGGGCAACACGATCCGCAACGTGACCACCGATGCCTTTGCCGGCGCCGCCGCCGACGAGGTGACGGACCCGCGCCCCTATGCCGAGCTGCTGCGGCAATGGTCCACCGACCATGCCGAGTTCCAGTTCCTGCCGCGCAAGTTCAAGATCGCCGTCTCGGGCGGCAAGAAGGACCGCGCCGTGATCGCCGCGCATGACATCGGGCTGCGGCTGGTCAGGAACGACAAGGGCGAGCTGGGCTATCAGGTCTGGATCGGCGGCGGCTTGGGCCGCACGCCGCTGCTGGGCCAGGTGGTGCGCGAATACCTGCCCGAGGCCGACCTGCTGCCCTATGTCGAGGCGATCATCGCCGCCTACAACCTTTCGGGCCGCCGCGACAACAAGTACAAGGCCCGCATCAAGATCACCGTGGCCGAGCGCGGCCTCGAGGTGATGCGCGAGGAGATCGAGGCCGAGTTCCAGCGCCGCCGCGAGACTTTCACCGGCGCCGACCAGGACCTGCTGGCCGCGCTGAAGAACCTTTATGCTCCGCCGGCCTTCCGCAACGAGCCCGAGGGCGATTACGAAGAGCGCCGCGCCGCGAATGCCGCCTTCCGCAGCTGGACCGACACCAACCTCTCGGCCCACAAGACGCCCGGCTATGCCAGCGTCACCGTGACCTTCAAGGCGCCGGGCCAGACGCCGGGCGATGCCTCGGCCGAGCAGATGCGCCTGCTGGCCGATCTGGCCGAACGCTACGGCCATCACGACCTGCGCATCAGCCACGAGCAGAACGTGGTGCTGCCGCATGTCCACAAGTCCGACCTGTTCGCGCTTTACCAGGAGCTGAAGGCGGCGGGGCTGGCGACGGCCAATGCCGGGCTGATCAGCGACATCGTCGCCTGCCCCGGCATGGATTACTGCACCCTGGCCACCGCCCGCTCGATCCCGATCGCGCAGGACATCGCGGCGCATTTCCGCGCCCGCGGCCTGGAGGAGGAGATCGGCAAGTTCAACATCCGCATCTCGGGCTGCATCAACGCCTGCGGCCATCACCATCTGGGCCATATCGGCATCCTCGGCCTCGACCGCGCCGGGGTCGAGAACTACCAGATCACGCTGGGCGGCGACGGCTACGACATCCCGGCCATCGGCCAGCGCGCCGGCGCCGGCTTCCCGGCCGAAGAGGTGGTGCCGGCCATCGACCGCGTCATCAACGCCTATCTGGAGCTGCGCGCCATGCCCGAGGAGCGTTTCATCGACACCTATCGCCGTGTGGGGGTGGCTCCGTTCAAGGCGGCGCTGTATCCGGCCGATGCTTGATCAGACGCTGGATGCCCGCGCGGCGCGGCTGAACGACCGCTATCGCCATCACGCCGCGACCGAGGTGCTGCGGCGTGCCCTGCGCGACCCCGACCTGGGCTCGACCACGCTGGTCTCGAGTTTCGGGGCGGAATCGGTGGTGCTGTTGCACATGGTCTCGGTGGTGGCCCCGGGGACGCCGGTGCTGTTCATCGACACGATGATGCTGTTCCAGGAGACGCTGGATTACCAGGTCGAGGTCACGCAGAAGCTGGGGCTGACCGACGTGCGGGTGATCCGCGCCAGCGAACGCGAGGTGGCGCTGAACGACCCGGACGGCACGCTGCACCAGTTCAACACCGACGCCTGCTGCGATTTCCGCAAGACCATTCCCCTGGAGCGCGAGCTGTCGAAATTCGACGCCTGGATCACCGGCCGCAAGCGGTTCCAGGGCGGCGAGCGCCAGCAGCTGGAATTCTTCGAATCCGAGCCGCCCTCGCGCTTGCGCATCAACCCGCTGGCGCATTGGCGTCCGCAGGACGTTCAGGACTACATGGCCGAGAACAACCTGCCGCGTCACCCCCTGGTCGCCAAGGGCTATGCCTCGATCGGCTGCGCGCCCTGCACCTCGCCGATCAAGCCGGGCGAGGACCCGCGCGCCGGCCGCTGGCGTGGCAGCAACAAGACCGAATGCGGCATCCATTTCATCGGCGGCAAGATGGTCCGCACGGGAGCGAATGCATGAGCGATTTCTTTCTGGTCCGCGATGACGGCTTTCACCCCCATGACGGGGCCGAGCCGGTGGTGCTGGCCCCGGATACCGATCCGGCGGCGCTGGACGGCTATCTGGAGCAGCCGCTGATCGCCATCGACTTTCCGGCCATGACCGACGGTCGCGGCTTTACCCTGGCCCGCCTGCTGCGCGAAAAGGGCTATCGGGGGCGGCTGCGCGCCGTGGGCGGGCTGATCTCGGACCAATATGCCATGGCCCGCCGCGTCGGCTTCGACGAGGTGCAGATCCCCGCCGCGCTGGCCGCGCGCCAGCCGCAGGAGCAATGGCTCTATCGCGCCGACTGGCAGGACTGGGACCATCGGTCGCGTCTGGCCGGCTGACACCCGGGGTTTCGCCCCGCCTTCCCATGCATTAGATAAACCGGGACCCCGAAATGACACTGGATCTCTCCGTGGACCTCGCCGCCAAACCCGCCAAGACCCTGCCCGACGCGCAGACCGTGACCTCGGTCCGGCACTGGAACGACCGGCTGTTCTCGTTCCGGGTGACGCGCCCGGCCAGCCTGCGGTTCCGTTCGGGCGAGTTCGTGATGATCGGCCTGCCCGGCGACAACGGCAAGCCGATCCTGCGCGCCTATTCCATCGCCTCGCCGGCCTGGGACGACGAGCTGGAATTCTATTCGATCAAGGTGCCGGACGGGCCTCTGACCTCGAAGCTGCAGAACATCCGGCCGGGCGACGAGATCATCCTGCGCCCGAAGCCGGTGGGCACGCTGGTGCTGGACGCGCTTCTGCCCGGCAAGCGGCTGTGGTTCCTGGCCACCGGCACCGGCATCGCGCCCTTCGCCAGCCTGATGCGCGAGCCCGAGAGCTATGAGCGTTTCGAGCAGGTCATCATGATGCATACCTGCCGCACCGCCGACGAGCTGGCCTATGGCCGCGAACTGGTCGAGAACCTGCGCCACGACCCGCTGCTGGGCGAGCTTTATGGCGAGGAATTCGCCAGCCGGCTGCTTTATTACCCGACCACGACGCGCGAGGAATCGCCCTTCATGGGCCGGATCACCGACAACCTGACCTCGGGCAAGGTGTTCCGGGATCTGGGCCTGCCGCCCATGGATGCGGCAAATGACCGCGCCATGATCTGCGGCAGCCTGGCCTTCAACACCGATGTGAAGGCGGTGCTGGAAGGCTTCGGCCTGCGCGAGGGTGCCAACAGCGATCCCAAGGAATTCGTGGTCGAAAAGGCCTTTGTCGGCGACGGGATCTGAGCCGCTGCCGGGGGCTTTGCGCCCCCGGACCCCCGCAGGATATTTGGACAAGAAAGAAGCCCGGCGTTGACAGTCCGCCGGGCTGTGCCCATGTTCCGGCGCCGAATCATGCGAAGGAATTTTCATGCCCGTCGTCGTCGTTGAATCCCCGGCCAAGGCCAAAACGATCAACAAGTACCTGGGCGACGACTATACGGTTCTGGCCTCGTTCGGGCATGTGCGGGACCTGCCGCCCAAGGATGGCAGCGTCGATCCCGAGGCGGATTTCGCCATGAAATGGGAAGTCGCCTCGGAATCCAGGAAGCATGTCAAGGCGATCAAGGATGCGCTGGCCGCGGATCCGAAGCTGATCCTGGCCACCGACCCCGACCGCGAGGGCGAGGCGATCTCGTGGCACCTGCTGGAGACGCTGGCGCCGGCGCTGAAGAAGGGTGCCGAAGTCAGCCGCGTCACCTTCAACGCCATCACAAAGAATGCCGTGACCGAGGCGATGGCCAGGCCCCGCCAGATCGACCAGCCGCTGGTCGATGCCTATCTGGCGCGCCGGGCGCTGGATTATCTGGTCGGCTTCAACCTGTCGCCGGTCCTGTGGCGCAAGCTGCCCGGCGCCAAGTCGGCGGGCCGGGTGCAGTCGGTCGCCCTGCGCATCATCGTCGACCGCGAAATGGAGATCGAGGCCTTCAAGGCCCGCGAATACTGGTCGGTCCATGCCCGGCTGGCGACGCCGCGCGGCGACGAATACGACGCGACCATGACCGTGTTCGGCGGCAAGAAGCTGGAACGCTTCGACATCGCCACCGAGGAGCAGGCGAAGCTGGCGGTGGCCGCGATCACCTCGCGCGACCTGAGCGTCGCCAGCGTCGCCGCCAAGCCCGCCAGCCGCAATCCCTGGCCGCCCTTCATGACCTCGACCCTGCAGCAGGAGGCCAGCCGCAAGCTGGGCCTTGGCGCGCGGGCCTGCATGTCGGCGGCGCAGCGGCTCTACGAGGCGGGCTACATCACCTATATGCGGACCGACGGCATCGACATGGCCCCCGAGGCGGTGATGGCCGCCCGCGACGCGATCAAGGCGCGGTTCGGGGCGGAATACCTCCCCAAGGCGCCGCGCATGTACAAGAACAAGGCGAAGAACGCGCAGGAAGCGCATGAATGCATCCGGCCGACCGACATGATGCTGTCGCCGGACCGGCTGCGGGTCGCCGACAAGGACCAGAAGGCGCTTTACGACCTGATCTGGAAGCGGACCCTGGCCAGCCAGATGGAATCGGCCCGGATGGAGCGCACCACGGTCGAGCTTGCCTCGGCCGACGGCCAGGTGGGCCTGCGCGCCAACGGCCAGGTGATGCTGTTCGACGGCTTCCTGCGGGTCTATGATCAGGGCCGCGACGACGAGGAGGACGAGGACGGCCGCCGCCTGCCGCTGATCCACGAGGGCGAGGCGGCCGAGAAGCGCGGGGTCACCCCCGAGCAGCATTTCACCCAGCCGCCGCCGCGCTATACCGAGGCGACGCTGGTCAAGCGCATGGAAGAGTTGGGGATCGGCCGGCCCTCGACCTATGCCTCGATCATCGGCACGATCCAGGACCGCGACTATGTCCGCAAGGAGCAGAACCGCCTGATCCCCGAGGACAAGGGCAGGCTGGTCACCATCTTCCTGCAGAAATACTTCCCGCGCTATGTCAGCTACGATTTCACCGCCAATCTGGAGGGGGAGCTCGACGACATCTCCTCGGGCGAGCGTGCCTATCGCGAGGTGTTGCGCCGTTTCTGGCGGGATTTCACCGCCGCGCTGGAGGGCACCAGCGAGCTGCGCATCACCGAGGTGCTCGAAGCGATCGACGACGCGCTGGCACCGCATCTCTATCCGCCGCGCGCCGATGGCGGCGATCCGCGCGAATGCCCGCTCTGCCACAAGGGCCGGCTGCATCTGAAGACGGCGCGCTCGGGCGGGGCCTTCATCGGCTGCTCGAACTACCCCGATTGCCGCTTCACCCGGCCGATTTCCTCGCCCGATGCCGAGGTGGTGGGCGACACCGTGCTGGGCGTGGACAAGGGCGACCAGATCAGCCTGAAGAACGGCCGCTTCGGGCCTTATGTCCAGCGCGGCGAGGCGACGGCCGAACAGCCGAAGCCACCGCGCGCCTCGATCCCCAAGGGCTGGGATCTGGCCTCGGTCGACCTGGAGCGGGCGCTGGCCCTGCTGGCCCTGCCGCGCGAGATCGGCCCGCATCCCGAGGACGGCGTTCCGGTCGAGGCCGGCATCGGCCGCTACGGCCCCTATGTGAAGCATGGCGCGAAATACGCCAACCTGCCGGAGGTCGACGAGGTCTTCACCATCGGCATGAATCGCGCCGTCGAGGTGCTGGCCCAGAAGGTCACCCGCGGCAGGGCGGCCGCCGCCGCGCCGCTGGCGGAACTGGGCGAGCATCCCGAGGGCGGGCCGGTGCAGGTGATGAGCGGACGCTATGGGCCTTACGTCAAATGGGGCAAGGTCAATGCGACGCTGCCCCGCGACCTGGAGCCCGGCGCGGTCACGCTGGAGCGGGCCCTGGAACTGATCGCCGAGAAGGCCGCGAAATCGGGCAAGAAGCCGGCAAAGAAGGCTGCCGCCAAGAAGCCGGCCGAAAAAAAGACCGCCGCAAGGAAGCCTGCGGCTGCCAAGGCGAAGAAGGCCGGGTAAGCGCCCGCTTCGCCTCGGACTCTGAGTATTTGAAAAACGGTGAAACATGCGGTTGCGCTGGAAATCGGATGCTGCACGGCGCTTCACCGTTTCACAAATACTCATGACGCGGCCTGGACGCGGGCGCATCGCCGCAGTTTTGGCTTTTTGATCCGAGCCGTTCTGCTGCTAGGCTCGACCCGCAAGGGTTGAGCGGAGGGCGCCGTGAAGGATCGAATCATGAGGATGGGCCGCGTGCCGGCCGTCGTGCTGGCCGGCTGCATCGCATTGCCGGCGGCGGCGCAGGAGGCCGCGATTTTCGACGTGATGGACCGGATCCATCCGGTCTGGGCGGAAAGCGGCATGGTCTCGGCGCAGGAGCGGCTGGCCGCCGAGATCGGCCGCGACATCATGGCCCAGGGCGGCAACGCGGTCGATGCGGGCGTGGCGGTGGCCTTTGCTCTGGCCGTCACCCTGCCGCGCGCCGGCAATATCGGCGGCGGCGGCTTCATGCTGGTGCATGAGGCCGAGACCGGCCAGACCCATGCCATCGACTATCGCGAGATAGCCCCGCAGGGCGCCTCGCGCGACATGTTCCTGGACGCGGCGGGCGAGGCGGACAGCGAGAAGTCGCTTTACAGCGGCGCCGCCTCGGGCGTGCCGGGGACGGTGGCGGGAATGAAGCTGGCGCTGGACAAATATGGCAGCATGGACTGGGCCGAAGTGATCGCCCCGGCGATCCGGCTGGCCGAGGAGGGGATCACCGTCACCCCGGAGCTGGCCGACAGCATCGAGGCCGAGCGCGAGCATCTGGAGAAATTCCCGTCGAGCGCGAAGATCTTCTTCAAGGAGGGTGGGGCGGCCTATCGGCCCGGCGACCGGCTGGTGCAGGCCGATCTGGCGGCGACGCTGAAGAAGATCGCCGCCGAGGGGCCGGACGGATTCTACAAGGGCGAAGTGGCCGAGGCCGTCGCCAAGGCGGTGCAGGACGCCGGCGGGCTGATCACCGTCGAGGACATGGCCGCCTACAAGCCCGTGGAACGCGAGCCGGTGCGCGGCACCTATCGCGGCCATGAGGTGGTCTCGATGCCGCCGCCCTCGTCCGGCGGGGTGCATCTGATCCAGATCCTGAACGCGCTGGAGGGCTATCCGATCGGCGCCCTGGGGCAGAACTCGGGCGAGACGATCCACCTGATGGCCGAGGCGATGAAGCTGGCCTATGCCGACCGCTCGGAATACCTGGGCGATCCGGATTTCGTCGATGTGCCGGTCGCGGCGCTGACCAGCAAGGATTACGCGGTCGAGATGCGCCGCAAGATCAGCGCCGATTTCGCCACGCCCTCGGTGATGATCAAGCCGGCGGATCTGGCGCCTTACGAATCCGACCAGACCACGCATTTCTCGGTCGTGGACAAGGAGGGCAACGCGGTCTCGAACACTTATACCATCAATCTGAACTACGGCTCGGGCCTGGTGGCCGAGGGTACGGGCGTGCTGATGAACAACGAGATGGACGATTTCTCGGCCAAGCCCGGGGTGCCCAATGCCTTCGGCCTGGTCGGGGGCGATGCCAATGCGGTCGAGCCGGGCAAGCGGCCGCTCTCCTCGATGACGCCGACCATGGTGCTCAAGGACGGCAAGGTCTGGCTGGTCACCGGCTCGCCCGGCGGGGCGCGGATCATCACCACGGTGCTGCAGGTGGTGATGAACATGATCGACCACGGCATGAACGTGGCCGAGGCCTCGACCGCGCCGCGCGTCCATCACCAATGGCTGCCCGACGAGCTGCGCGTGGAGGAGGGCATCAGCCTCGACACCATCCGCATCCTGCAGGCCAAGGGCCATACGGTTGCGGTCAAGGAGGCGATGGGCTCGACCCAGTCGATCATGCGCGACCCCGGGACGGGGACGCTGTACGGCGCTTCGGACCCGCGCCGGCCGGATGCGGCGACGCTGGGCTACTGAGCAAGGTAGTCGCGCAGCGCGACGGCATTGTTGTGCTGCGTGTCGCGGGCGCCGTAGAGCAGCGTCACCGGGCCCTTGCGGATCAGCGCCCGCAGCTCGCGCAAGGGGGCGGGATTGGCGTCCAGCTCGGCGCCGTAGCGGCGCCGGAATTCGGGCCATTTCTCGGGGTCGTGGTTGAACCAGTGCCGCAACGCGTCCGAGGGCGCGATCTCTTTCAGCCAGAGATCCGCGCCCAGCTTCTCGCGGCTGATGCCGCGCGGCCAGATGCGGTCCACCAGAACCTTGCAGCCTTCTTTCGGCCCGGGCGGGTCATAGGCGCGTCGGATGGAAATCTCGGTCATGGCAACCTCTTTCGCAAGGCAATTCCCGGGCCGGCCTCGGGGTTCCCGGCACGTTGACTCGGTTTTCGAAACTGGCGAAAACGAGGCCGGTGGACATGGGAGGTGGTGGATGAACAAGATCTATCCCAGCGCGGATTTGGCGCTTGGGGGTTTGCTTCGTGACGGGATGGTGATTGCGGCGGGGGGCTTCGGGCTTTGCGGCATCCCGGAGCTTTTGATCGAGGCGATCCTGCGCGCCGGGACCAGGGAGCTGACCATCGCCTCCAACAATTGCGGCGTGGACGGGTTCGGGCTGGGCAAGCTCTTGGACTCGCGGCAGATCCGCAAGATGATCTCCTCCTATGTCGGCGAGAATGCCGAGTTCATGCGCCAGTATCTCTCGGGCGAGCTGGAGCTGGAGTTCAACCCGCAGGGCACGCTGGCCGAGCGCATGCGGGCGGGCGGCGCCGGCATCCCGGGCTTTTATACGAAAACCGGCGTCGGCACGGTGATCGCCGAGGGCAAGGAGCATCACGATTTCGACGGCGAGACCTATATCCTGGAACGCGGCATCGTCGCCGACCTGGCCATCGTCAAGGGCTGGAAGGCGGACGAGTCGGGCAACGTGGTGTTCCGCAAGACCGCGCGCAACTTCAACGTGCCGGCGGCGAAATGCGGCCGCATCTGCGTCTGCGAGGTCGAGGAGATCGTGCCGACGGGCAGCCTCGATCCCGACGCCATCCACCTGCCGGGGATCTATGTCCATCGGCTGATCCAGGGCCAGCACGAGAAGCGCATCGAGCAGCGCACGACACGTTCGCGCGTCTCCGACACGACCGGCAAGAAGGAGACCGTCTGATGGCCGCCGAAATCAAGGGCTGGGACCGCAACCGGATGGCGGCGCGGGCCGCGCAGGAACTGCAGGACGGCTGGTATGTGAACCTCGGGATCGGCATCCCGACGCTGGTGGCGAACTACATCCCCGAGGGGGTGCATGTGACGCTGCAATCGGAAAACGGCATGCTGGGCATCGGGCCGTTTCCTTACGAGGGCGAGGAGGACCCGGACCTGATCAATGCCGGCAAGCAGACGGTGACCGAGCTGCCGCAGACCGCCTATTTCGACAGCGCCGAGAGCTTCGCGATGATCCGCGGCGGCAAGATCGCCATGGCGATCCTGGGGGCGATGGAGGTGGCCGAGAACGGCGACCTGGCGAACTGGATGATCCCCGGCAAGCTGGTCAAGGGCATGGGCGGGGCGATGGACCTGGTGGCGGGCGTGGGCCGGGTGGTGGTGGTGATGGACCACACCAACAAGGCGGGCGAGTCGAAGGTGCTGAAATCCTGCACCCTGCCCTTGACGGGCCAGGGCGTGGTGAACCGGATCATCACCAATCTGGGGGTGCTGGACGTGGTTCCGGGCGGGCTGAAGATCGTCGAGCTGGCCGATGGCGTCAGCGAGGACGCGCTGCGCGCCGCGACCGAGGCGGCGATCGTCGGGTGAGCTGACAGGGGGAGGGGGCTTCCGCCCCCTCTTGCGGCTGAAGCCGCAATTCACCCCCGAGGATATTTGGACAAGAAAGAAGGA